>JBOHLC010000260.1:0-1460 GCA_050729395.1 Caulobacteraceae bacterium | reverse complement strand
GTCCAGGTCGAAGGTGGCCAGAGCGAACCCCTCGTCGTCACGGCCCATATCGGCGACCAGGTCGCCGCGGTGGTCGCAGATGAAGCTCGAGCCGTAGAACCGCTGGCCGCCGCCGGGATAGTCGTCCCAGGGCTCGAAGCCGGTGCGGTTCGCGCCGGCGACGGGGATCACGTTCGAGACCGCGTGGCCTTGCATGGCGCGCCGCCACGGCGCCGCGGTGTCGAGGCTCGCATCGTGCGGCTCCGAGCCGATCGCGGTCGGATAGAGCAGCGCCTCGGCGCCCATCAGCGTCATCGCGCGGGCGGCCTCAGGATACCATTGATCCCAGCAGACGCCGACGCCGAGACGACCGAAGCGGGTGTCCCAGACCTTGAAGCCGGTGTCGCCCGGCCGGAAGTAGTACTTCTCCATATAGCCCGGCCCGTCGGGGATGTGGCTCTTGCGGTAGACGCCGAGCAGCGCGCCATCGGCGTCGGCCATGACCAGGCTGTTGAAATAGTGCGGCCCCTCGCGCTCGAAGATCGAGATCGGCAGCACCACGCCGAGTTCGCCGGCCAGGGGCGCGAGCGCGGCCACGCACGGATGCTCGCGCCAGGGATGGGCGGTGGCGAACCAGCGCTCTTCCTGGCGCACGCAGAAGTAGGGACCCTGGAAGAGTTCGGGCAGGAGGATCACCTGCGCGCCGGCGCCGGCGGCTTGCCGGACCTGGCGCTCCGCCGTGGCCAGATTTGCCGCCAGATCGTCCGTGAACGCTGCCTGGATGACGGCGATCGTCAGGGTGCGGGCCATCACCCCGGCTCGTGCAGGCTGAGGCAATGGAACGAGCCGCCGCCGGTGATCAGCTCCCGCGAAGGCAGGCCGACGACCTTGTGCCTGGGGAACAGCACCTCCAGCGCCTCGACCGCCCAGGCCCCGGCCCTGGCGTCGTACACCGGCGCGATCACCGCCTCGTTGGCGATGATGAAGTTCATGTGCGAGGCCGGCAGAACCCGGTGGTCGGCGCTCAGGGTGCGGCCGGGCGAGGGGATGCGGACCACCTCCAGCGCGCGGCCGTCGGCGTCGGTGAAGCCGGCCAGGGCGCGGGCGGCGGCGTCATAGACATTGGCGTTGGGATCGTCCTGGCCATAGCTCGCCGGACAGGCGACGATCCCAGGCGCGACGAACCTGGCCAGATTGTCGACGTGGCCGTCGGTGTGATCGTTCATCAGGCCCTGGTCGAGCCACAGCACCTTGCGCGCGCCGAGCGCGTCGGCCAGGGCCTGCTCGACATCATCCTCGCGCCAGCCGCGGTTGCGATTGGGATTCAGCAGGCAGGCGCGGGTGATGAGCGCCGTCCCATGGCCGTCGTGATCCAGGGCCCCGCCCTCGAGCACGAACGGGTGGCGCGTCAGCTTGGCGTCGCGCCCGATCAGGCCGGCGACCTCCTCGTCGCCCTCCAGCACATATTTGCCGCCCCAGCC
>JBOHLC010000259.1:0-12804 GCA_050729395.1 Caulobacteraceae bacterium | reverse complement strand
GGATGCCCTTCACGTTGGGATCGCTGACGATGATCTTGAAGGCCGCCGTCACTTTCTCCTTGGTGGCGCCGCCGCCGACGTCCAGGAAGTTGGCTGGCTCGCTGCCGAAGAGCTTGATGATGTCCATGGTCGCCATGGCCAGGCCGGCGCCGTTGACCATGCAGCCGATCTCGCCGTCGAGGGCGATGTAGGAGAGATCGTGCTTGGCCGCCTCGATTTCCTTGGCGTCCTCCTCGGTCTCGTCGCGCAGGGCGGCGATGTCGGGATGCCGATAAAGCGCGTTGTCGTCGAACGAGACCTTGGCGTCGAGCACCACCAGCTTGCCTTCGGTGGTGACGATCAGCGGGTTGATCTCCAGCAGGCTCATGTCCTTGGCGATGAACGCCTTGTACAGCGCCGGCAGCAGTGCGCGCGCCTGTTTGGCCTGATCGCCGGTCAGGCCCAGCGTCTTGGCCAGCAGGGCGGCGTGGTGCGGCCAGGGACCGGTGGCCGGGTCGATGGCGAAGGTGACGATCTTCTCCGGCCGGCTGGCGGCCACCTCCTCGATGTCCATGCCGCCTTCGGTCGAGGCGACCACGGCCACGCGGCTCGTCTCGCGGTCGATGAGGAGCGAGAGATAAAGCTCGCGGGCGATCGCCGCGCCTTCCTCGATGTACAGCCGGCGCACGACGCGCCCCTTGGGGCCCGTCTGATGGGTGACGAGGGTCATGCCCAGCATGCGCGTGGCCTCGGCCCGCAGCTCCTCGATCGACTTGACGACCTTGACCCCGCCGCCCTTGCCGCGTCCGCCGGCGTGGATCTGGGCCTTCACCACCCAGACTGGACCGCCGAGGTTCTCGCCCGCCGCCACGGCCTCCTCGACGCTGAACGCCGGCGCGCCGCGCGGCACGGGGACGCCGAATTCGGCGAGCACGGCTTTGGCCTGATGTTCGTGGATGTTCATTTGGGAGGTTCGGCCTGGCGCGCTCGTCGGGGAGCCCGGCGCTTATAGGCGAGCCCTTCGCGGACGCGCAACGGCGCGGCTACGTCTTCTTCGAGTACCGGGCCATGAACATGGCCACGGCGCGCTCGACCTGGGCGGCGATCTCTTCCGGCGGGGGCTTGGGCGTCAGGTTCATCACCGCCCGCATGTGGTGCGTGCGGCAGACGGCGAGGAATTCCCAGGCCGCCTCGCTGGCGTCGTCGATGTCGACCTCGCCGCGCCCGCGGGCGAATTCCAGATAGCGCGTCAGGCGGTCGTGGCCGACCATCGGTCCGGAATCGAAGAACAGGCGGGCCAGCTCGGGCGTGCGCCGGGCCTCGGCCACGATGATCTGGAACGTGCGCGTCGCCCACTCCGACAGGATGTGATCGAGATAGCCGCGCCCGAGCCGCCGCAGCGCCTCTTCCACCGGCGCGTCGTCGGCGAAATCCAGGATATCGGCGGCGACCTGGCCGCAGGACTCGCGAATATAGGCCTCGAACAGCGCCTCCTTGCTGTCGAAATAGCTGTAGAGCGTGGCCTTGGAGCCGCCCAGGCGGGCGGCGATGCTCGACATCGAGGCGGCCTGATAGCCTTCCTCGGCGAACACCTCGCCGGCCACGGCCAGTATGGCTTCGCGGCGTTGGTCCTTGCGGGTGAGGGTTGGCGTTTCCATCTAGTCTCGACCGTACCGTACGGTTCTGCCTTGACAAGGGGTCATCAAGGACTAGGGTCGTTTTCCGACCGTACCGTACGGTCATATCAATTCGGGGGCGTCATGTCCACTGTCACGACACGCGCTCTGCTGGTGGCGGCTCTGAGCCTGAGCGCCTGCGCGAGCGTGCCGGGCGCGAAGCTTGCCGACATCAAACCCGCCTCCGCCTATCGGGCGGACCAGACCTTCGCCGCGCCAGCCGCGCCGTGGCCGGGCGACGGCTGGTGGCGCGCCTATGGCGATACGCAGCTCGACGGACTGATCGACGAGGCCCTGGCCGGATCGCCGAACGTGGCGGTCGCCAAGGCCCGTCTCGACAAGGCCAAGGCCCTCACCGGCGAGGCCCGCGCGGCTTTATTGCCGAGCCTGCAGGGCCAGGGCGAGGCGGCCGAGGCCAAGCAGAGCTACAACGCCGGCATTCCGCCGGCCTTCGTGCCGCACGGCTGGAATTCGGTCGGCGAGGTGACGCTCAACTTCAGCTGGGAGCTGGACTTCTGGGGCAAGAACCGCGCCGCCGTGGCCGCCGCCGTCTCCGAGGCCAGGGCAAGCGAGGCCGATCTCGCCGAGGCCCGGCTGATGCTCTCCACCGCCATCGCCGCGGCCTACGCCGACCTCGCCCGGCTCTACGCCGAGCGCGACGTCGCCGTGCGCGCGGTCGCCTCGCGCCAGGAGACGCTCGATCTGGTCCGGCGCCGGGTGGCCAATGGCCTGGACACCCGTGGCGAGCTGGATGAGGCCGAGGCCGGGCCATCATCGGCCAGGGCCGACCTGGCGGCCATCGACGAGAACATCGCCCTGAAAAGGGACGAGATCGCCGCGCTGATGGGCGAAGGTCCCGATCGCGGCGCGGCCATAAGCCGGCCGGCGGGGGCCAGCCTCAGGGCCTTCGGCCTGCCGCCCCGTCTCGCCGCCGATCTTATCGGCCGCCGCCCGGATCTCGCCGCCGCGCGCTGGCGGGCGGAAGCGGCGGCCAGCCGCATCGGCGTGGCCAAGGCGCAATTCTATCCCGATATCAACCTCGCCGCCTTCATCGGCTATCAGTCGCTCGGCCTGTCGAACCTGTTCATCTCGGGCTCGGGCGTGGGCCAGGTCGGGCCGGCGGTCACCCTGCCGATCTTCGAGGGCGGCCGGCTGAGGGCCAACCTCAAGGGCGCCAGAGCCGACTACGAGACCGCCGTCGCCAGTTATGACGAGACGCTGACGCAAGCCCTCCAACAGGTGGCCGACGCCGCCGCCAGCGAACGCGCCCTGACCGTCAGGCTCAAGGAGAGCGACGACGCCCTCGCCGACGACGAAGGCGCCTACCGCATCGCCCGCCTGCGCTACGAAGGCGGGCTTTCCAATTACCAGAGCGTGCTTCTGGCGGAGGACGCCGTGCTCGCCGCCCGACGCTCGGTGGTCGACCTCGAGGCGCGCGGCTTCATCCTCGATGTCCAGCTCGTCCGCGCCCTTGGCGGCGGATACCGGAATTCCTGACATGCCCCTCGACGAGGCCTCGCCCATGCCCGACACCGCCGCCGAATTCCACCCCGATGGCCCGGCCCGCGTCATGCCGCCGACTGCGCCTGCCCGCGGCCCCAGCCTGCGCGCCCGCCTGTTCGCCCTGCTTGGCCTGGCCGTGGCCATCATCGCGGTCGGCTGGTTCATCTGGTGGTTCGCGATCGGCCAGAACCACGTCACCACCGACAACGCCTATGTCGACGCCGACGTGGCCGACATCACCCCGCTCGTCTCTGGACCGGTCACCAAGGTCCTGGCCGTGGACACCCAGTCGGTGAAAGCCGGCCAGCCGCTGGTGATCATCGACCCGACCGACTTCCAGATCGCCTTGGCCCAGGCCCAGGCCCAGCTTGGTCAGGCCGAACGCAAGGTGCGCGGCTATTTCGCCAATGAAGGCGCGCTCGGCGGTCAGCTCGCCGCCCGCGAGGCCGACATCGTGCGCGCGGACGCCGGAATCGCCAGCGCCCAGTCCGATCTCGATCGCGCCCAGACCGAACTTGCCCGCCGCCAGCGTCTCGCCTCGTCCGGCGCTGTCTCCGGCGATGAGATCACCCAGGCCGAGAACGCCTTCAACACGGCCAGGGCCGCGCTCGCCGCCTCGCGGGCGGCCAAGGTCCAGGCGATCGCCAACCGCGCGGCGGCCGTCGGGGCGAAGGCGATCAACACCGCCCTGATCGCCGGCGGTCCGGTCGACGGCAATCCGGAGGTCGCCGCGGCCAGGGCCAATGTGCGCGCCGCCCAGCTCAATCTCGCTCGCACGGTGCTCGCCGCGCCTTTCGACGGGGTGGTGGCCAAGAAGAACGTGGCCGTGGGCCAGCGCGCCCAGGTGGGCCAATCGCTGATGACCGTGGTTCCCGTCTCCACGGTCTACGTCGACGCCAATTTCAAGGAGGAGCAGCTGCGCGAGGTCAGGATCGGTCAGCCGGTCACCCTGACCTCCGACCTCTATGGCGGGGGCGTGAAGTTTCATGGCCGAGTGGTCGGCCTCGCCGGCGGCACGGGCGCGGCCTTCGCCCTGATTCCGGCCCAGAACGCCACCGGCAACTGGATCAAGGTCGTCCAGCGCCTGCCGGTTCGCGTGTCCCTCGATCCGGCCGAACTGGCGCGCCATCCCTTGCGCGTCGGCCTGTCGATGAACGCCGACATCGACGTCGGCGCGCGTTAGGCGCTGGGATTCCCGCCATGTCCCAGCCCCGGCCCGAAGATGACTTCGCGCCCATGGCGGGCGCGCCCCTGTGGATCGCCGGCATCCTGCTTGCCCTGGCCAACTTCATGGTCGTGCTCGACATCACCATCGCCAACGTCGCGGTGCCCAACATCGCCGGCGGCCTGGCTGTCTCGCCCGACCAGGGCACCTGGGTGATCACCTCCTATTCCGTGGCCGAGGCGATCACCGTGCCGCTGACCGGCTGGCTCGCCCAGCGCTTCGGCTCGGTCAGGGTGTTCTGCGTGGCCATGGTCAGCTTCGGGGCCTGCTCGGCCCTGTGCGGTCTCGCCCCGTCGCTGAGCGTGCTCATCGTGTTCCGTGTGCTGCAGGGCCTGTCGGGCGGGCCGATGATGCCGCTTTCGCAAACCCTGCTGCGGCGGATTTTCCCGGCCAGGATGCAGGGGACGGCCCTGGGTCTGTGGGGCATGACCACCGTCGTCGGCCCGATCGTGGGCCCGCTGCTCGGCGGGTCGCTGGTCGACGGGCCCGGCTGGCCGTGGGTGTTCTACATCAATGTGGCCCCGGCGCTCGCCTGCGCCTGGTTCGCCTGGCGCATGCTCAAGACTCGCGAGACGGCCACCGAGCGGCGGCCGGTCGATATGGTCGGCCTGGGCCTGCTCATTCTGTGGGTCGGCTGCATGCAGATCATGCTCGACAAGGGCAAGGACCTCGACTGGTTCGACTCGCGCTTCATCGTCGCCCTGGCGATCCTCGCGGCGCTGGGCTTCCTGGCCTTCATCAACTGGGAGTTGACCGACGCCAATCCCATTGTCGACCTGCGCGTCTTCCGTCATCGCGGCTTCGCCGCCAGCACGGCGATCATGTGCGTGGTGTATGGAACCTTCTTCTCCTCGGTGGTGCTGATCCCGCTGTGGCTGCAGACCAGCATGGGCTACACGGCCACCTGGGCTGGCCGGGTGACGGCCTGGCAGGGCTTGTTCGCGGTTATCCTCTCGCCAATCGTGGGACGCCTGATCACCCGCGCCGATTCCCGCGCCCTCGTGTGCTTCGGCGTCTTGGTCATGGCGGGCGTGTCGTTCTGGCGTGCCGGCTTCGCCTCCAATGTCGGCTATTGGAACATCGCCTTGCCACACGTGCTCCTTGGCGTCGCGGTGCCGTTTTTCTTCATTCCCCTGACGGGCCTGGCGCTGAGTTCAGTCAAGCCGCGGGAGACCGCCTCGGCGGCCGGCCTGCTCAACTTCGTCAGAACCGTCTCGGGCGCCTTCGCCGTCTCCATAACCACCACCGCCTGGGAGAACATCGCCGCGGCGCACCACGCCGACCTGGCCGGGAACCTCAACGGCCCCAACGCGGTGCTCAATTCGCTTCGTTCCATGGGCTTCACCGCCCAGCAGGCGTTGGCGGGTCTCGACAATCTCGTCCAGGGCCAGGCGGTGATGGTCTCCACCGACCACATCTTCCTGATCAGCGCCCTGATGTTCGTCTTCGGCGCCTGCGTCGTCTGGCTGGCCCCCAGACCAAGCGCTCCCGTCGCGGCGGGCGCCGGCGGCCATTGAGGCACGGATCGCGGGCCGACGACATCTTGGCGGCGCCTTTACATCGCGAAACAAACACAGGTCATGGCGGAAATACTCGCCCCTTAGACAATCAGGCCGACGGTCCCCGGGCTGCCGGGCCGCACAGGCCAGAGGAGCCCAGGCATGACCATCGATACCGCTTCCACCCCGACCGACAGAAGGCCTCCGCGCCGCGGCCCCCGCGCCATCCTGCTTACCGCCGCGCTCGCCGCGACCTTCGCCGCCGGAGGGTTGGCTTACCCCAACACCTTGCTCGCCCAGGACAGCATGGCCACGGCCGTGATGGGCGGCCACGCCGGTATGCTTGGGACGATGCGGGAGCATCTCGAAAGGATGCTGACGGCGGTCGACGCGACCCCTGACCAGCGGGCGCGGATCAACACCATCCTGATCGGCGCCATGGAGTCCCTGGGACCGATCCACCACCGCCTTGCCGGCGTTCGCGGAGATCTGGGCGCGCTCCTGACCGCGCCGACCATCGACCGCGCGGCCGTGGAACAATTTCGCGCCCAGCACATGGCCGACCTCGATCAAGCCAGTCGAATCCTGGTGTCCGCCCTCGCCGACGCGGCCGAGGTGCTGACGCCCGACCAGAGGGCCAAGCTGGGGCGCATGATGGCGGAGCATCACGCCGGACGTTAAAGCCTCGCCGCGTGCTTGAACCGGGTTCTCCGGCCATGTTATTACGTTGGTAATAACATGGCCGGAGATCCTCCATGGTCGAACTCAAGGTTCGCAAGTTCGGCAATTCGCTCGGCGTCGTCTTGCCGAAAGAGGTGGTCACGCGCTTGAGGAGCCGGGATGGGGCGCCCCTCTACCTCACCGAGACGCCGGAAGGCGGGTATCGACTTACGCCCTACGATCCGACCTTCGAGGAGAAGATGGCCAGGGCGGACGACATCATCGACCGCTATCGCAATACGCTGCAAGTCCTTGCGAAGTGAGGCCGTGGATCGATGCGCGCGACGCCGTGATCCTGCATGAGCGCCTGCTGGCCCTGCACGGCGGCGCGCCGGGCGTCAGGGATCGAGGTCTGCTCGATTCGGCGCTGGCGCGTCCCCGCCACTTCGCGGCCTACGATCCGGTGGCGGACGTCTTCCGGTTAGCGGCGGCCTACACAGGCGGAATCGCACGCGATCACCCGTTCGTCGACGGGAACAAGCGTACAGGCTTCGTCGTCGGCGCATTGTTCCTCGAGTTGTCCGGCTGGCGCTTGACCGCGCCTGAGGCGGACGCGGCGAATGCCGTGATCGCGCTCGCCGCGAGCGACATCGACGAGGAGGCCTATGCCGCGTTCCTGAGAGCGAACGCGAGCCCCGCTTAGGAGCTTACCCCGCCCGGCCGACCACCGCCGTTGCGCGCCGTTCGAGCTTGCCCCAACCGACGCGATAGCCGCGCACCGCCGTCACCACGCTTTTCACCACCACCCAGTACATCAGCTGGCGATAGCCGAAGCGCTGCACCGGCAGCCAGATGAGATCACCCCATGGCGCGCGCCGCTCCAACGCCATGCCCAGCGCGCCCGCCGAGAGGTCGAGGAAGATGAAAGCCGCCCAGTAGAACAGCGAGCGCAGGGTGTCGTCCGGCGACCACTCCACCGGATGGAAATAGTGGCCGTAGAAGGCCCAGCCGAGCGAGGAGACAATGGCCAGGTCCACCAGCGGCGAGGCGACGGTAAGGAAGATCTGGAACAGCCAGATCTGCGGCAGGGCGACGAAACCCAGGACCGGCTTGCGCGGGTTGAACAGATCGCCCCGGTGCTTCCACAGGCACTGCAGGGTGCCGAAGGACCAGCGGAAACGCTGATTGAGCAGGCCGGCCACGGTGTCGGGCGCCTCGGTATAGGCGCGGGCCCTTGAGTCGAACTCCACGCGCCAGCCGGCGCTCTGGCAAGCGAGGGTCAGATCCTGGTCCTCGGCCAGGGTGTCCGCCGGATAGCCGCCGAGCGCGGTGAGAGCGTCGCGCCGCCAGGCGCCGACCGCGCCCGGGACCACCGTCACCGCGCCCAGCGCCGCCAGGGCGCGCCGTTCGAGGTTCTGGGCGGTGATGTATTCGAGACCCTGCCAGCGCGTGACCAGATTGAGCCGGTTGCCGACCATGGCGTTGCCGGCCACCGCGCCCACCCTCGGGTCGGCGAACCAGCGGGCCAGGCGCGGCAGGGTTTCCGGCGGAAACAGGGTGTCGGCGTCGAGGGCGACGACGATCTCGCCCCGGCAACGCTCGAGGCCGCGATTGAGCGCCCGCGCCTTGCCGCCGTTCTCGAACAACAGGAGCGACACGCGCGGCTCGGCCTCGAAAGCGGCGCGCACGACGGCCGCCGTGCCATCGGCCGAGCCGTCGTCGACGACCAGCACCTCCAGATGAGTCCATTGCGATTTGAGAATGCGCTCCACGGAGGAGACGATCACCTTTTCCTCGTTGAAGCAGGGAATGAGAACGCTGATCAGGGGCCCGGTCTCGGGGTCGAGCATCGGCGGCTCGCGGCCGGGCTCGAGGAACCGGTGCCACAGCGACAGCGTGGCCAGGAACGCCAGTCGCGCCACACCCAGCACGATGGCCACGGTGAACAGCGCCTGCATGCTGGCGTTCAGATAGCGGAAGAAGCCGAAGCCCATACGGTCGAGAAACAGCTCCAACGAACTGCGCGAAGTGGGCGGCAGGGCGTCGGCGCGGCTCATGCCGGCAAGCTGGTCCAGGGTGACGAGGCGCAAGCCACGAGCGTGGATTGCGTCGATCAGAGCCGGCAGCGCTTCGACCGTGTTGCTCCGGTCGCCGCCGGCATCGTGCATCAGCACAACTTGGCCGCCCGTCTGCGGGTTGGCGTCGGCGAGGCGCGCGAGCGTGGTTTTGACGATCTGGGCGGCCGGAGGCTTCTGCCAATCCTCGGTGTCGATCCGCAGGCCGGCAATCAGATAGCCTAGTTTCTGGGCCAGCAGCAGCGGCGCCACTTCCGCCGGCGTGGATGGCTCGGCGTCGCCAAAATAGGGCGGACGGAAGAAGCGCATCGACTTGCCGGTGAGGACCGCGAACAGGCGCTGGGTGGTGTTTATCTCCAGGTCCGTCTGGGGCAGCGGCGTATCGGCGATGTTGGGATGGGTCCAGGTGTGGTTGCCGACCATCATCCCCTCGGCCACTTCGCGTTGAACTAGGTCTGGCCGCGCCTGCATGTTCTGGCCGATGACGAAGAACGTGGCCGTCGCGTGCTTCTGTTTCAGGATATCGAGGATCTTCGGCGTCCAGCGGCCGTCCGGGCCATCGTCGAAGGTGAGCGCCACCCAGCCCGGATGCGCGCCGTAGCGGTCGATCACATACTGCGAGGGCATGACCTTGTAGTCCTCGCCCGAGATCAAGCCGGTGTCGGGATCGATCTCGATCGAACGCAGGCCAGGCTTCGGCGAGGATTCCACGTGCAGAACTTCGCCCGTGCCGTCGAAATCCACGCCGACGCTGGGTTCGATCCGCTCCAGGCCGGTCGGCTGGGCCGTGCCGTAGGGCTGATGGAGATACTTCCAGACCGCCGGGTCCTCCGCGCCCATGCGCCACAGGGCGTAGCCCATCGGCCGGTAGGGATCGCTGACCGTGACCTCGTTGAAGAGCGTGGCCGCGTCCAGGAACCAGACGACGTGCTTGCGCTGGTTGTCGTCCTGGTAGGCGAAGGTCGGATTGAGTTCGTTGTCGTCCATGCTGACGCTGGCGTCCGAGTCGTGGGCCAGCTGGGTGGCGTCGTAGAATTCGACCGAATCAGCCCGGCCCGGCCCGGTCTTGTCCTTCAAGGTCCAGTCGTAGCCGTAGGCCCCGAAGGAGACGATGGTCCGCCGCGGGTTGAGGACCCGCATGTCCTTGGCCAGCGTCTGTTCGAACCACTCCTGGCCCGCGGGTGGCCCTGGGGCGCCAGTGCCCCAGTGCTCGTCGTAGGCCATGAGCACGACCGCGTCGGCCGCGGCGCCGAAGCGGGCGAGGGGCCAGGAATCGTCGCTGAACGGGGTCGCCACCCAGACTTCGCGGCCGATGGGCTTCAGGGCCGCCCGCGCCTGGGCGATGAGATTGGGATAGCGCTGGACGGCGGCCGGCGAGAGGTTTTCCAGGTCGAAGATGTAGCCGGCGTAGCCGCGCTGCTGGGCCAGGGCGACCAGATTGGCGATCAGCGCCTTTTCCGCCGCCGGATTGAGAATGAGTTTGTCGGCCAGCGGGCCATCGCTGAGGCCGTTGTTGGCGTTGTGCACCAGCGGCAGGACCGAGAGCGGCGTCTTGGCCCCGGCGATCAGCGCCTCGGCTTGCGGATCGGAGGTCACCGCGATGCGGCCAAGCGATCCGTCGAGCAGCACCCATTGGGGGGCGACGACATCGAGCTGATTGATGTGCCGGCGCAGCGAGGTGCGCGAGTCCGGGTCCCAGCTGACATAGAAGCCGATCGACAGCGGACGCGCGCGCCCGCCGGCGGCGACCTTGTTTGGCCGCGGCACCCGGCGCCAGGGCAGCGACCGCTTCAGCCGGCGCGCGGTTTCCACGTGCAGCGCCTGCAGCACCTGCGGGTCCTTCAGCGTCAGGCTGGGCAGCATCGGCGCGAAGGCCAGGGTGGTGAAGAAGGCGGCGACCACCAGCGCGGCGGCGGCGATGACCAGGCCCAGGCCGAGGTTGGCGCGCTTGGCCCGCCGCCCCGTCGGGTCGTGAAAAATGAATTCGTGCATCGCTGGGCTTTGCTTGCCACGCGGCGTGTTCGCCCCGCCAGCGAAAATGACGCAAGGCGGGCGCGATGCAAGGCTCAGCGGCTTTTGCGGCCGAAGCGGGTGAACTTTCCGCCGCGGCGCTATAAGGAAGCCCCGCCGCTCGATGGAGACTCCCTTGGCCCTGGATGGACAGCGCGCGGAGTCGGCCACGCCATCCGGCGCCCCGTCGTTCAGGGGCATTGTCGCGGTCTGGCTACGCATCATAGCGGCCGCCCTGGCCGTCGGCGCGGTGATGGCCATATCCGGCGGGTTCGGCGCCGGCGGCGCGACCGTCGTCTCGCGCTTGATCTATTGGCTGACCCTGGTCGCCATCGGCGTGACCGCCGGCGTGCTGATCGGCGTCTACGTCATGCCGCAGGACTGGTTCGAGCGCCGGCCGATCCTCGCCTGGGCGTCGATCGTTGTCGTGCTCTGGCCGCTGATGACCTTCTCGAGCGCCGCTGCCAACGCTCTCGCCGGCGGCCGCGCCTTCAGCCTCGCAGAGATGTGGCAAGAGGCGCCCTCGACGCTGGCGACGACCGCCGCCCTGTGCCTGCTGGCGTTCCTCGTCCGTCGCCACGGTCCGGTGGAGACCCACGCCGCGGCCAAGGGCGCGCCGGCGCCCAGGTTCCTGGAGCGGCTGCCGGCCAAGCTCGCCGGCGGCGAACTGTGGGCCGTCGAGGCGGAGGATCACTACCTGCGCCTGCACACTTCGCTCGGCCAGGATCTCATCCTCATGCGGCTCGGCGACGCCATCGGCGAGCTTGAGGGCATCGAGGGGGCGCGGACCCACCGCTCGTGGTGGGTGGCGCGCGAGGCGGTGCGGCGCGTCGAGCGGGAGGACGGGAGAGCGACGCTGATCCTCGTCGATGGCGCCGAGGTCCCCGTGAGCCGCGCCTACGCCAAGGTTCTGCGCGCCCACGGCTGGTTCTGAGCCGCTAGGGCGCCACGCCAATCAGTCCGGCCGGGCGCGCCATTCCTGGGCCGTCTGGCCCCAGACATCGATCTCGGCGTCGATCGGCGGCGGCAGTTTCGCCACGCGCAGGAGGCTCGAGCCAAGGCGCTTGGCGACGTTCTGCGAGGCGGTGTTGCCGTCCTCGATGCAGTGGATGACCTCGGTCCAGCCGAGCTGGTCGACCGCGAAGTCCATCGCCGCGCTCGCCGCCTCGACGGCGTAGCCCTTGCCCCAGGCGTCCTGGACGAGACCCCAGCCGACCTCGGTTCCCGGCCAGCCTTCCGGCCGGTGCGGTCCGATGCGGCCGATCCAGCGACCGCTGGTCCGCTCGATCACCGAGAACATGCCGAAGCCCTGCATGGCCCACGATCCGGCCACGCTGGTGAAGCCGCGCCAGGCGACGGATCTCGGCTGCACCCCACCCAGAAAGCGCATGACCTCCGGATCGGCGCACATGGCGGCGAATGCGTCGAAGTCCTCCGGCGCCAGCGCGCGCAGGACGAGCCGCTCGGTCTGGAGCGTCGGAGCGTCCACGTCAGGCGAGGGCCGGCTCGATCTCCTTGCAGGCGGCGATCAGGCCGCGCACGGAGTCGACCGACTTGGCGAACATCGCCTTCTCGCCCTCGTCGAGGGGGAATTCCATCACCCGCTCGGCCCCGCCGGCGCCGATCACCGTCGGCACGCCGACATAGAGGTCCTTTAGGCCATACTGGCCGCTGAGGTGCGCCGCGCACGGCAGCACGCGCTTTTCGTCCTTCAGGTACGATGAGGCCATGGAGATCGCGGCCTCCGCCGGCGCATAGAAGGCCGAGCCGGTCTTGAGCAGGGCGACGATCTCCCCGCCGCCGCCGCGCGTGCGCTTGACGATGTCGTCAAGGTCGTCCTGGCTGAGCACGCCCTGGCGCACCAGTTCGGTCAGCGGCAGGCCGCCGACCGTGGAATGACGGACCATTGGGACCATGTCGTCACCGTGGCCGCCCAGGGTCCAGGCGTGGATGTCCTCCACCGACACACCCAGGCGCTCTGCTAAAAAGAACCTGAACCGCGCTGAATCAAGGATCCCGGCCATGCCGACGACCTTATTGTGCGGCAACCCCGAAAACTCGCGCAGCGCCCAGACCATGGCGTCCAGCGGATTGGTGATGCAGATCACAAAAGCGTTCGGCGCATGGGCCTTCAGGCCCTCGCCGACGGCCTTCATCACCTTCAGATTGATGCCGAG
>JBOHLC010000258.1:0-1948 GCA_050729395.1 Caulobacteraceae bacterium | reverse complement strand
GGTCTATACGATGCGAGCCCATCGAACACAAACTGGATAATGAGCGTGCATCGCCACGACGCTCGAGCCAACGGAATAGGGTTCACCAGAGGCGGCTGACACCCGACGTGTCGAAGAGCCGCTCGTTCGAGACGAGCGTCAGTCCCTCGATCAGCGCCTGGGCGATCAGCAGCCGGTCGAACGGATCGCGGTGATCGATGTTCATTTGGCCCGCGAGGCGCGCGTGTGGAATGGTGACCGGCACAGCCGAGAAGCCTTCGTGCTCGACCATCTCCTCGAACTTGGCGGACAGAGCGCGGGCCTCGGGCAGCTTTCCGAACCGATGCTTCGTCGCGATCTCCATGGCGGAGACAGGGCTTACAAACACATGGTGCTCGTCCCCGCCAATCAGCACTCGAGCCGCCGTCGAGAGCGACGGATGGCCGTTGAACCACCAGAGGACGGCGTGCGTGTCGAGCAGGAGCCTAATCGCTCCCGCCCTCCCACAGGGCGAGTTCTTCCTCCGGCAGCGGCTCGAAGAAAGCGTCGGTAAGATTGAACTGACCCTTGAAGGCGCCAAAGACGCGCTTCTTCTTGGCCGGTTCGAGCGGCGCCAACTTGACCAGCGGCTTGTCGCCGCGCGCGATGATCACCTCCTCGCCCTCGAGGGCGGCGGCGATCAGCTTGGAAAGCTGGGTCTTGGCTTGGTGAATCTTGACGATCATCGCGCTTAGCTAATGACTTAGCTAATCGGGGTCAAGGCGCGACCCGGCCATGCGCCGAGCGCTCGAATGACGTATGGAGCGATGCATGGCTCCCCTCTGCCGCCTCTATCTCATCACGCCGCCCGCCATCGACGACCTGGGCGCCTTCGCGCGCCTCGCCGAGGCGGCGCTGGAGGCGGGCGACGTGGCCGCCGTGCAGATACGGCTCAAGCCGGCAGGCGAGAGCGAGATCGCCACGGCTGTCGCCCGGCTCGCGCCCCTTGCGCGTCGGCGCGGCGCCAGTCTCATCCTCAACGACCGACCGGACCTCGCCGGCCGCCTCGACTGCGATGGCGTCCACATCGGCCAGACCGATGGATCGCTCGCCGCCGCCCGCGCGGCGATCGGCACGGAGCGCATCCTCGGGGTCACCTGTCATGCCAGCCGAGATCTGGCCATGACCGCCGCGGAAGGCGGCGCGGACTATGTCGCCTTCGGCGCCTTCTTCCCGACCACGACCAAGGCGACCGTTCACCGCCCCGGTCCGGAGATCCTGACCATCTGGCAGGAGACCATGCTGACCCCGTGCGTCGCCATCGGCGGGATCACCGTGGACAATTGCCGCGCCCTGGTCGCGGCGGGGGCGGATTTTATCGCCGTATGCAACGGCGTGTGGACACACCCCGGCGGACCGGCTGCGGCCGTGGCCGCGTTCAACGTCGAGATCGCCAGAGGACTGGCCGAGCGTCAATCCGGCTACGGGCCGATCACCGGCAGGATGATGCGTGAGGCCAGCTCCGGCGAGGCGTAGACCTTCTGGGTCGCCTTGACGAAGTCCGCCGCCTTGGCTTCGTAGATGCTGGCAACGAAGGTCTGCGGATTGCGGTCGATCAAGGGGAACCAGGTCGACTGTATCTGGACCATGATCCTGTGGCCCTTGAGGAAGACGTGGTCCCGATCGCGCAGGGGCACGTCCCAGCGCGTGGGCTTGTCCGGCGTCAGTGCGTGCGGCGTCTCGTAGCTCTCCAGAAACCGGCCCCGCCGCACTTCCATGGCGATCGGCAGTTCATATCCGTTCATGGTGGCGGCGTATTGGCCAGGCTTCGGACCCTGCTCCGCGGACCAGCTGGGTTTCTGGGCGTCCTCCGGATAGACGTCGATAAGCTTGACGACGAAATCGCTGTCGGTGCCCGAGGTTGAAGCGAACAGTTCAGCCGTGACGGGGCCGGCGACCCGCACATCACGGTCCAGAGGGGCGGAGACGA
>JBOHLC010000257.1:0-2891 GCA_050729395.1 Caulobacteraceae bacterium | reverse complement strand
GCTGATAGGGCGAGATGTGCTCTACGCCGAACGCCGCGATGGCGCCGAGCGCCGCCGCCCACGCGTTCGGTGTCTGGTCCGGCAAGGCGTAGATGAGGTCGGCGGAGACGCGCGGAAAGCAGGCGATGGCGGTGTCCAGCCCGCGCCGCGCCGCCGCCGCGTCGTGGTTACGTCCCAGGAACTTCAAATCGCGGTCGTCGAGCGATTGCACGCCAAGCGACAGGCGGTTGACGCCCGCCCCCGCGAAGGCCGCGAAACGCCCGAGCTCGGCGTCCGTCGGGTTGGCCTCCAAGGTCACCTCGAGATCGTTCGCCGCCGGCCAGGCGCGCCGCGCCGCTTCGATCACGCGCGCGACATCATCCGGATGCATCAGCGAAGGCGTGCCGCCGCCGAAGAAGATCGATCGCAGGCCTCGTTCCGGGATCAGGGCGGCGTTGGCGGCGATGTCGGCCACGATCGCCTCGACCAGCCTTATGGCCTCCCCGACGCGGCCACGTTCGCGCACGACGTTGAAATCGCAATAAGGGCAGATGCGCGCGCAGTACGGCCAGTGGACGTAAAGGCCGAGCGGGTCGATCAAAAGAGCGCCGACTTCAGGGCCGCGAAAGCCCGCGCCCGGTGGCTGATGGCCGCCTTTGCCGCCGGATCCATTTCGCCGAAGGTCTCCGTCCCGCCCGTGTGGACGAAGATCGGATCGTATCCGAAGCCGCGCTTGCCGCGCGGCGGGAAGACGAGCGCGCCGTCCACGCGGCCCTCGACCACCACCACCGGTCCGTTCGGCCACGCCGCGGCCAGGGCGCAGATGAACCACGCGGACCGATCGTCGCGCTCGGATTCGGCGAGGCGCCGCTCCACCAGATCGATGGCATGGGCGAAGTCACGGTTGGGCCCGGCCCAGCGCGCGGAATGCACGCCTGGCGCGCCGTCCAGGGCTTCGACGCACAGGCCCGAGTCATCGGCGACGGCGACGAGCCCGCTCGCGTCGGCGGCCGCGCGCGCCTTGATCAGAGCGTTGCCGGCAAAGCTGGACTCGGTCTCGTCAGGCTCGGCAAGCATCAGATCCGTCGCCCCGACGATGTCGAAACGTCCCTCGAACAGCGCCTTCAGCTCGGCCGCCTTGCCGGGGTTGTGCGTGGCCGCGACCAGCCGGGTTCCAGGTTCGAGGCTGAGGCTCATGCGCCTCTCTTAGCTCAAGCAATCGATGGCGCCCACCGGCCGCGGCTGGCCGGCCGCCAATCCACATTGCTTAAGTGTAATATTGATAAACGATATTTAATTTGATCGATTAACGATACGGGCATATCGATAAACACAGAACGACGGCCAAAGGTCGGGTTCGACAAGAAAATTTCACGGCGCTCAAGCGCCCCAAACCTGGAGACCCTAACAATGCAAACCTCGCAACTGATGAGCATCGTCGACCGCCTCGCCCTGACGGTCATGAACGTCATCGTCTTCGTCGGCCTGCCGCTGGCCGCCGTCGGACTTTTCATCCGCTAATCCGTCGAGCTTTTCGACAAAGCCGGTTCAGGTCATGTTCGCCGCCGCGCGGGACGCCCCCCGCGCGGCGGTTGGCATGTGGAGGGTTGGATGCGCGCCCTAGGCCGAGGCTCGGTCTCTAGTTTCCTGAAGGTGATCCTGGACGTCTTTCACTTCGTCCTGTGGGTCGGCGTCGTCGTGGCCACGCTCGGCATGTTGGCGGCGCTGCTGCTCAGCTTCCGGCCCGAGCTGATCAGCAGTCATATCGACATCGACAGTCTGAACGTCCAGGGCGCATGGCTCGGACCCGCGGCGGCGGCCCTGTTCCTGATCGGCGACCTCTACCTTATCGGCGGTATCGTTGTCGTCGGCCGGCTGCGGGCCATCTTCGCCACCCTGATCGCCGGCGATCCGTTTCATCCCGATAACGCCCGACGGCTGCGCATCATCGGCGCCGCCTTGGCCATCCTCGAGCTGGGACGCTACGCCGTGGCCAGCGTGGCCCATGTCCTCCTCCACGGCGCGATCCGCATATCCGGCGGGGTCAGCCTGACGACCTGGTTCGCGGTGCTGGTAATCTTCGTCCTGGCCGAGGTGTTCCGCGAGGGCGCCCGGCTGCGCGGCGAAGCCGAGCTGACGATCTGATCGATGCCCATCCGCGTGCGCCTCGACCGTTTGCTGCTCGAGCGACGGATGTCGCTGACCGAGCTGGCCGACCGCGTCGGCGTGACCATCGCCAATCTGTCGATCCTCAAGACCGGCAAGGCGCGCGCGATCCGCTTCTCGACCCTGGGAGCTTTGTGCCGCGAGCTCGACTGCCAGCCTGGCGACCTCGTGGTTTTCGAACCGGGGCCGCCTGACGATCCAGACGAGGGACCTGACGAGGCTTAGGCTCCAACCGCCGCCTTCTGCAGTTCGACCAGGGTCGCCACGCCGGCCTGCGCCAGATCGAGCAGGGCGTCGAACTCGGCGCGGGAGAAGCCGCGCTTCTCGCCCGTCGCCTGCGCCTCGACGATCAGACCGCTTCCGGTGAGGATGAAATTGGCGTCGGCCTCGGCGTTGCTGTCCTCCTCATAGTCCAGATCGAGCACCGGCTCGCCGGCCACCAGGCCGCAGGAGACGGCGGCGACATGGTCGAGGATCGGATCACGGGTGATGACCTCCTCTTCGAGGAGGGCGCGCGTGGCCAGGCGCAGCGCCACCCAGCCGCCGGTGATCGCCGCCGTGCGCGTGCCGCCGTCGGCCTGGACCACATCGCAGTCAAGAGTGATCTGGCGTTCGCCCAGCGCGGCCAGATCGACCACGGCGCGCATCGAGCGCCCGATCAGACGCTGGATCTCCGGGGTGCGGCCCGACTGCTTGCCCGGCGCCGCCTCGCGCCGGCCACGGGTGTGCGTCGCCCTGGGCAGCAT
>JBOHLC010000256.1:0-18252 GCA_050729395.1 Caulobacteraceae bacterium | reverse complement strand
ATTTAGCAGGCTCGTATCAGGATGCCCGCCTGATTGAGGGCGCCAGTCCGTCCCAAGTCGCCCTTAATAATACCCTAGGAGTCACGGGCGACGAACTTCCGGAGGTTGCGCCGTTCCAGTTCGCACTTGGCCTGAATTACACTGCGCCTCTGCCGGTGCCTGGCGACTGGAGCGGAACCTTGGCGGCGGATATCACCTACCGCGGGCAGGAGAACGCTTATTTCGCGTCCAATCCATTCAATGTCGTCTTGAAGCCCTATACGCTCGTCAACGTCCGCGCCGGGGTTTCGACCGGTCCGTGGAGCGCAATGCTCTTCGTGCGCAACCTCACCAACGAACGCGCCCAGATCTCGGCGATCAATTCGACCCAGGACCCTGCCGCACTTCTGACCGTACGGCCGCTGACGGTCGGCCTGTCGATTACGCGGACGTTTTAGGGCGCGCAATAAGGCATTGCTTCGCGGACGAGGCTTTCGCCCGCAACGCCATTAACCACAAGCAGATTCCCGATTCCGACGTCCCTTCCAATTTCAAAGATCGTGCGATTTATGAAGTGGCGGATCAGCACTACTCCTTCAGGTCAGCCAGTCGACGAGTATAAGGGAAGTCACGCCGTCATGATCTCCGTAACCAGGGCCGCTATATAATGAATACCTCAAAATCAGCGGCCGATAGATCGCTCTGGGAGGCGGCGGATCGGAATTTACTACGATATATGGGAGCTGGCGGCAGTTTCACGCCCTTCGTGCCGGAGCGCGCCGAGGGGTCATGGCTGTTTGACTCTTCGGGGCGGAAAGTACTGGATTTTACATCCGGACAAATGAGCTCTGTTCTCGGTCACGCTCACCCCGAGCTTGTAGAGGCTTTGCGGGAAGCTGCCGCTCGCCTTGATCACACCTTCAGTATGATGATCTCGAAGCCTGTCGTGGAGCTAGCAGCCGCGTTGGCGGAACTGGTCCCGGCCCTCCCGCGCTCGATGTTTCTTTCGACGGGGGGGGAATCCGTAGAAGCAGCAATCCGGCTGGCTAAAGTCGTCACCGGCAAATGGGAAATCGTTGGATTCACTCAGTCGTATCATGGGTCGACGGGCGCCGCCGCGTCGGCAACCTATTCCGTCGGGCGTCGCGGCCATGGTCCGCTGATGCCAGGATCATTTGCAATTCCGGCGCCGAACGCATTTCGCCCCCGCTTTCCCGGCGTAACGTGGCAACAGGAACTCGATGACAGTTTCGATCTCCTAGACCGTCAATCCACCGGCAATCTCGCGGCGTTCATTGCTGAGCCAGTTCTGAGCACTGGCGGAATTATCGACCTGCCTGACGGATATCTCACCGCGCTCAAGGCCCATTGCGAGCGTCGCGGCATGCTCCTCATTGTTGACGAGGCTCAGACCAGTCTCGGCCGCACGGGCGCGATGTTCGCGTTCGAGCGGGACGATGTGGTGCCGGACGTTCTTCTCCTTTCGAAGACCCTGGGAGCTGGGATGGCGATGGCGTCGGTATCGACGACCGATGAAATCGCGGAAATCGCGGACAGGCGCGGCTTCATGTTCGTCACCACGCACGTGAACGATCCCCTTCCAGCTTCAGTGGCATTGAAAGTTCTCGAAATTATCCAGCGCGACCAGCTTGTTAACTGGTCAAACCATCTCAGCACCCGGCTGCTTAAAGGCCTGCAGAACCTCGTGCAGAAACATCAGTGCATTGGAGATATTCGCGGTCGCGGCATGTTGCTTGGGATGGAGTTTGTTCCCTATGCGATGCAAAGCCCAACTTCCATTTCAACGAAAGTTACGGATATTGCGCTGGAGCTCGGCCTGTCGGCCAATATAACGGGGCCGTTTTCGGCAGGAGTTATCCGGATCGCGCCGCCAATCAATTCGAGCGAAGAGGAAATCGACTTCGGCCTGCGGGTCCTGGACGATGCAATAACTCGGGTCGCCGAAAGCATAAGCGACCAACCGGCCGCCTGCCCGTCGATCCCGGCGGCCGCGTTTCAAACGGACTGATCGAGCACGGGCGGCAATGCGAGCCTTCTACTCCCTATCATAGGCGTAGCCCGCAACTCTGCGTCTGCCGTCTCTGCAAAGGACCCGCCGCTCAAGCTCGTCACGGCGATAGCTAGACACCCGCGGCCATATCTTTCAGCCATTCAATAACGGCTTCGACCGTCGGACGAGCTCTGTTCGCCGGTGGCGCATACATCCAATACGACAAGCCTGGTCGGCTGAGGTGAGGGAATGGAGAAACGAGTAAGCCGGCAGCCAGCTCGCCTCCCACCAGAGCACTGCTCTCAAGGATAATGCCGACGCCTCTGACGGCGGCCTCGATCGCGAGATGCGAGGGATCCAGCTGGACAATACTGCTCGCGGGTCTGTCGGAATCGATACCCTGAAGGTTCAGCCACTCGTCCCACGACACCGCGTTCTGAGAGGTGCTGATCAGGGTATTTCCGAGCAATTGCTGTGGTGTATCCAGATCGCGCTGCGCTAGAAACTGTGGCGCGCAGTAAAGCGCGAAATCCTCTGAAAACAGAAGCGAAGCTCGATCTTCCCAGATATCCCTGTCTCCATAAACAATCTGCACGTCAGCCGGCGCGTCGGCCAGCAGAGGAAATGGCAACCGATCGCCCTGCAGATGACTTCCCTGGGCATTTACCCGGATGTCGATGCCGGGAAGCCTATTCATCAGGTCAGTCAGGCGTGGCAGCAGCCAGCAGTGTGCAAGTGACGGGGGCAGCTCAATCCTGATGACTTCCAGGGCTTCGCCTTTTTTGCCACGCGCCCTGATGTCCCTGGTTGCGGCGCGCAGCCGTCGAATGCTCTGTCGAACAGCGCGAGCATATTCGGCGCCGTCCGGCGTCAGGATCACGCCACGTCCGACTCTGTCGAACAATTGGACGCCAAGAATGTCTTCCAGCAACCGGATCTGATGGCTTACCGCGGAAGGGGTCAGGTCGAGTTCTTCGGCGGCTGCCTGGAAGCTCGAAACGCGAGCCGCCGCTTCGAAAACCGCAATTCCACGTAGCGGAAGCGCCTTCTCAGACATCGCAACTACTCCGCCACCGGCCGATCAGTTCGCCGACTTGGCTGTGATCTATGAGTGAAACTACTCAGCAAAAGGGAGGAGGAAAATCCGGCTCAGGTCAAGCGAGGGCACCCCGCCGGGAGATCAGGACCATGCGGCGAGGGAACTGCTGGACTGGTGAAGGTTCCTCGTCGGTTCTGCCAAGTTCTTTGAACTTATCCGCGCGCCTGTCCTCGCCCTATCCTCGCCTAACATAGTCTCCGGCTGACCATCATACGAGCGACTTGCAGGAGCGGCGATGGACATTTCAGGGCCGATCACAGATTCAAATGCTGAAAGCGCGGGGGATGGCCGGCCCTTCATGACGGTGATGCAAGGCGCATTGCCGCGCGGTAACGGCTAGTCATTCGCTAAACACATGGCATTCCCAATTCTAAGGACCCCTCCAATCCGGAGACATCGGATTGGCAGCGCTCTCCCAGGCCAGACAGTGTCTCTGCAGAAGACAATCAGTCCCTTTCAGTTCGCTGTCTTCGGCTTCGGCAGCATTGTCGGCTCAGCATGGGTGGTGCTTCTCGGCGTATGGCTGCTGCACGCCGGCCCGGGCGGCGCCATCGTAGGTATCACCTTGGGTGGGGCCGGGATGGCCCTGGTCGCGGCCATGTACGCAGAACTAGGTTCACGATTTCCACTAACCGGTGGTGAAGTCACATTCATCACCGCTGTGTTCGGTAAGAGGTCTGGCTTCATCGTCGGCTGGCTTCTCACTCTGACCTTTCTCAGCGGCTTGGTTCTTGAAGGTGTCGCACTCGCGTGGCTGCTTGAGATTCTGTGGCCGCCGATCACCGGTCCAACTCTATACGTGATTTTCGGACAACCGATTGGTTCGGGCGACCTTTTAGCCTCGTTAGCCTGTTGCGCGACAATCGCCTGGCTGAACTATCGAGGCGCGCGCTCGTTCGTCCGATTCCAGAATTCCCTGACCACTGCGTTTCTCCTGGTCGTCCTCGTGGCCGTGGGTTTCGAGCTGTATTTCGGCTCGAACCAAAACATCCACCCGATCTGGCGCTCCGGCGATGGCGGGCCCTGGCTGATCGGCGCGGCTTGGGTGTTCGGAAGCGCACCTGTGATGTTCAACAGCTTTCAGAGCGTTCTGCACGCAATCGAAGAGCGATCACAGACGACGTCGAAGGAAGTGGTCGTTCGCCTTTGCATCGTAGCGGTCGGCTCTGCGACCCTCTTCTACCTGCTGGTTGTCATCGCCGCCGCGAGGGCGGCGCCTTGGGTCGCCCTAGCATCGAGCGATTTGCCTGCCGTAGATGCGTTCGCCCGTCTGCCATGGTCCGGATTGCTGAGAACGGCCCTTCTCCTCGCGCTGATCGCCTCTCTCATGAAAACTTGGAACTCTGTTTTCTTGACCACAGTCAGATTGCTTTTTGCCCAAGCGAGAGAGGGGATGATTCCTGCTTTCTTCAGCAGCGTGAACACGAAGACGGGAGCGCCGGACAAAGCGGTAATCGTTGTCGCGATCATTAACTTCGTCGGACTTTTTCTCGGCAAGGGCATGCTCATGCCGATAATCAACATCGTCTCACTCTCCATTGCGTTGACTTACGTTCTGATCTGCGCAGCTGCGTTGGTGATGCGAAGGCGAGATCCACACCATGTCGGCTTCAGGGTGCCAGGCGGGTATCCGGTTGGCATTCTTGCCACCGCGGCAGCTCTGGGGATGGCGGTGTTCGCGCTGCTACAACCTGCTCAAAGAAGTCAGGCTGATGCGCTCAAGTGGGCGCTACTGTTCGCTTGGGCGCTTCTGGGTCTGGGCCTTTATATGTCGCGAAACCGCCGTCAGACGCCCTCTCGCCCGTCAGCTGAAGCATGTGAATAAGCATTAGGGCCGCAGCTCGCGGTTCTCCTGTCCGAGCGTCGCTCGTCTCCTCCACGACGTCCGTTGGGATGTCCGCGGCCTTCCGGCCTCCAACCTCGGCCTGCGCACACGCCGCCCGCTGGAAGCCATGGCTGCGCCCGTGGTGGGACGCCTGCTGCACGCTCACGAATCTCGGGCGGAAATCTCTTAATCGCGTTGCTCGGATGGGCGTTGCGCCTCGCGCTATCGAGCCTCCCACTGGCCACGGTGACATTCAACTAACATGAAGGACGTTCATCAATTGCGAGAAATTCTATGCGTTTGCGCGTGCCTCTGGCCTCCCGGTAAGCTGCGTCAGCAGGACCGGTCGATATCAGTATTGAAAGACGACGATATAAAATATCATGGTCTACCGGAGGAGATCATAGGGGCTCGACGGTTGATAGACCCTCAAAAGCTGAAACTAAAATATGTCGAAGAGCGCAATAAACGGCTCAATTCGCCGTCCGGGCGAAAGTATACGCTCGCCAAGGATCACGTTAACGATCTGACGCGAGAAATGTGGCGGAGGAGTTCCGTCGACCGGACCCCACTCAATGAGAATGTTGATGTGCTGGTGGTCGGTGGTGGGATGTCCGGCATTATGACAGCCGGCCGGCTGATCCAGAACGGTGTGACGGATATCCGCCTGCTCGAACGCGGGGCCGAACTTGGCGGTACGTGGTACTGGAACAACTATCCTGGCGCGGCGTGTGACTCTGAATCCTACATTTACATGCCGTTTCTTGATGACACCGGTTATGTGCCTACTCAGAAATATGCACGGGGGCCGGAGATTCAGTCCTATTTGAAGCAACTCGCCGCTCAGATGGGTGTCACGCCGCGCGCCCTGTTCAATACAAAGGCACAGTTCCTCACCTGGAACGAGGACAGACAACACTGGATCGTGAAGACTGACGCGGGTGATCTATTCAGCGCCCGTTTTGTCGCCCTATGCGCAGGCTCCTTTCTGCAACCTAAACTACCCGGAATCGAGGGTATTCAGACATTCAAAGGGCGAATGTTTCTCAATTCACGCTGGGATTACGAGTATACGGGAGGGTCGCCGCTCTATCCGCAGATGACCAACTTGCGCGACAAGCGCGTGGCGATCATCGGCACCGGATGTTCGGCCGTGCAGTCAATTCCGCACCTCGCCGAATGGGCCAAGGAACTCTACGTATTTCAGCGAACGCCCTCGATGGTCAATTTCCGCGGCAACACCAGGACCGATCCGGAATGGGCCAAGACGCTCAAGCCCGGTTGGCAGGAAGAGCGGATGAACAACTTCGAGGACTGCCTCTTCAAGCCCCTCGAAACCATAGAGGATCTCGTTGCCGATAGCTGGACCGGTATTGCGCGCTCAATGTCCAATCTCGAGGGCGCCAAAGCTGTTCTGGGAGGGAATGTCTCAGATCTTGCAGAGCTCATGCAGGTCGCAGACTTCCTCACGATGGAGGAAAACCGGCAGCGCGTGGATCAGATCGTCACTGACAAGGCGACGGCCGGGGCGCTCAAGGCGTACTACAACGTCAACTGCAAGCGCCCGACGTTTCATGACGAATATCTCCCGGCGTTCAACAGGCCAAACGTGACCCTTGTTGACACCCAGGGAAAGGGCGTGGAGCACATAACGCCAGAGGGTGTCGTTGCCGGTGGAAGATTATACGAAGCTGACTGCATCATACTTGCGACGGGCTTCGAAGTTTTTAGCCTGACTTATGTAACGGGCGAATACACCGTTACGGGTGTTAGAGGGCAGTCCCTGCAAGACAAGTGGGGCAAGAAATTCTCTACGCTTCACGGCATGCTGACGCACGGATTTCCAAACATGGTCCTCGTTGGTCACATGCGCGACGGAGGAGGTAGCACCAACTCGAACTTCCCCTTCCACCACCAAGCTGCCCATGTGGCCCTTCTCATCAAGAAGACGATCGAATCGGGAGCGTCCAGCTTCGACGTGACCGAAGAGGCGGAAGATCGCTGGCGACGCGCAATGAAGGAGAAGATGCCCCCCATCCATGAATACCTGGCCCAGTGTACGCCGGGATATTTGAATAACGAAGGCAATGTCGATGATTCCGCGCTTCGTTTGACGATCTATGGCGGGGGTTCGATTGAATACGCTGAGATCCTGAAGGCGTGGCATAATGGGGACGCCTTCGCGCATGACTTGGAATTCAACGCGAGACAAGTAGCGGAATTGTGAAACTCGTCTTGCTGCTTAGGCGACCAAAGCTTCGCTCGCGCGGTCAAGCTGGGGGAGGGGCGAGTCGATTTCTGCGTCCTAGTGCTGCAACTCGCAATCGCAATGGGGCGTAAGCGGCCACCGCAACGGGAGTGACACGGCATGACGCAGATAAGAGCAAATGGCATCATGCTCGAATATGAGATTCAGGGCGATGTGAACGGCGAGCCCATGTTGCTGATCATGGGCGCGGGCGGACAGTTGACCCGCTGGCCGCAGAAGTTCCGTGACAAGCTTGCCGACAAGGGCTTCCGCGTGATCGTGTACGATAATCGCGACGTCGGTCTGTCCGAAAAGATGGAAGCTGCCGGCGTTCCCGACATCGCCGCGGTAATGGAGGCCGTGCGGGACGGCAAAGCGCCGCCAGTGGCCTACACTCTGGCGGACCTGGCCGCGGACGCCGTCGGCCTGTTGGATGCCCTGGGCATCGACCGTGCGCACCTCGTCGGCGGCTCCATGGGGGGCATGGTTGCTCAGCTGCTGGCCGCCGACTACCCGCACAAGACTCTGTCGCTGACCTCGATACGGTCAAGCACCGGAAATCCAGAGCTTCCGAAGGCGGCGCCGGAGGCCATCGCCCAGCTTACCAGTCACGGCCCGGATCCGCGTGAGGACTTTGAGGGATTCCTCGATCATGCCTTGAAGAGCGAGGCGATCCTTTCGCCCGGCTATCCGGAAACCGAGGATTTTCTGCGCGAGCAGGCCACAGTCGACTTCAAGCGCTGCTTCTATCCGGCAGGTCTCCTCCGGCACTATGCGGCCGGGAGGGCCTCACCCGATCGGACGCCGAAGCTGCGGACCGTCACCGCGCCCACCTTGGTGATTCACGGCGACTCCGATGTGCTCCTGCCGGTCGAATGCGGCCGGGCTACGGCGGCGAACATCCCAGGCGCAACGCTGAAGGTCTACCCCGGCATGGGACACGATTTGCCGACGGCCCTGCTGGACGACTTCGTCGCGGATATTGTGGCGGTTGCCGCGCGGGCGAAAGCTGCTGTCTAAACTTGCTCTATCATCGTGCGGCGGCCTCCGATTGTCCTTCGCCGAAATGCCCGTCTTCGGGCGCGCGAACACGCCGGCAACTTGTCTTTTCGCACCCAAACCTTGGCCACTGCGTGGGGTGCCGGATCCGCTGGGCGTCCCCAGTTGGCAGATCATCATATGTGAGCTGGCCAGGCACCTCTGGTGGAATTCAGCTCAGCATCACAATAGGGGGATCCAGCGCTTCGGCACCGGACCCACCGCCCCAGCGTCCCCGTGTGACCAGTTCAGCCTCATCCACGATTTGAGCTGCCGCTATTTCCCGCTCAGTCGGCGTCGGATCGCCATGAGAGCGTCGGTCTTCGAGCGCATTGGGCTCCGATTCCCGGCATCGCAATCTTGCCCAAATGGCGGTCCGCACCGCCTCTCGATTATGTCGAACCCGACCTTGGCTTGGTCCTTGGCGGTGTCAGCGCCTAGTGTCTGGAGTGCGCACCGACCCAACGTCCGCTTATGGCGCATACGAGACGCTATTCCCCCGGCCGCCGACGGGGCCGGGGAAAGCGGAACGTCAAAGTGGCCCACTTTCGCGTCGGCAGGTCGTGGGGGCGGCATGGTCAGCGATCTCGCTAGGAACTACGGCCAAAGAGAGCGTGTGTTTCGCGCGCTGTCAGCCGCGCGGCGAGCTGACCCTCCCGCCCAGTCAACCTGCGCCGGCCAGGACATTGATACCGAAGCTCCATAGCCAGGTCTTGCCGCGCTTGACGTAGAGAGACGTGCCCCAGACGGGCCATACGCCCTGCCCAAAGCACTTGCCGTCCGTCGTGGCGCGCACGGTCAGCACGCCGAAGTCAGGAGCGAACATCGTCGCCTTCGCGCCGCCCAGGTCGAAGCTCTTCACAGAGCAGCCTTCGCCGGACCACGCCTTCACAGCTTCGGGCCGCGTCGCCAGGTGGTCGCCGAAAATGTCGATGAACTGGATGGACGGGCCCAGGAGGCTATCGATGCGCTTGCCGTCGCGATCCTTCCACGCGCTCCACACCGCCCTTTCGCGGCCGAGCAGGGTTTGCGTGGCCGCGTCGCGACGCGTCGGGCCGCCGGTCCAAACATCGCTCGCGGCGGGTCTGGTCGCCTTCATCGGATCGACGATCGCCGACTGGGCGCGAAAGGCCGCCCTCCACTGTCCGGCCTCGCGGACATAAACGGTGGCGGTGTAGGAAGCGGGCGCCAGTGGCGTGCCGCCGCAGGCGCCGTTCACCTCCGTCTTGTGCGTCAAGACCGCCGCGTTCGGCGTCAATTGGCTGATCTGATTGCCCGTCAGGCGATAGCTGCCGATCCGGCAGCCCGCGCCGCTCAGAACGTGCTCGGCCGCCGTTTTGTCGAGCCTTCCCGAACGACCCCAACCTACGAACTTCTCGGAAAGGAACGTTGTCCAAAACTTCGTGTCACCGGATTTCCACGCAACGTAGGACCGCTCCTCAAGCGCGCTGAGCTGGGCGGCCAGGTTCTGCGCGGCGCTCGATCCAAGGCTTCGCCCGGATGCCTGCGCGTTCCCGCCGGTAGACAGTACGACGATGCCGACCGCGAGCGTGGCCGTGAAAGTCATGCGCCAATCGCTGTCCATCGTTCGCCCCAATGTCGATACCCGACGCCCGCGCCGCTATACACCCCGCCAGCAAGCGTCACCATGTCCCGTTCCTGGACGACGACGCGAACAGCGGACTGTCCGGGATGGGCCATGTCTCCTTTAACCCGCTGCTTGAAAACGGACCTGGCGACGGTACGCCCAATGTCGGGAAACTGCACCGACCTCAACGTCCGCTCCTGGCGCAAAGCCGCTTCCATCAGCTCCAGCCCGTTCCGGCCAGTCCTTGGCCGCCGACTGCCATGGGGCAGGGCGCCAACTGGCGCATTGCGTAATGCCTGCTTCCCAAAGAAGGGAGAGATGGGGGATTCGAGCGGAAATATTGCAATTTGCCCTTGACGAGATAATTGCACCATGCAATTATCCCGACATGTTCGAAACCGCTCTCAGCCCGCAAGACCCACCGGCCGACGACGAGGCGCCCGATCCCTCGGTCGTGCTCGCCGAGCAGCAGCTGTGCATGCTCCGGGAGCTGGCCGAGATCGGCATGGAGCTGGCAAGGGCGCTGAGGCCCGGCGCGGCCGTCGAGGCGCCGGCGGATGATAAGTCCCACGGCAAGGTCCGCGACCCGGCCGACGCCTTCTGGACCGTCTCGCGCGCTGTGCGCCTGACGCTGGCTCTGGAGGCCAAGACCGATGAGGCGCTGCGCGACCTCAAGGCGGGGGTCGTCCGAAAGGCCGAGAAGGCCGGGACGGCCCTTCCGGGTCAACGCGCCCTGAAGGCGCGCGAAGCGCGCGGGGCGCAGGTGACCGAGCTGGTCGACCACGTGGCCATGGCCGAGTGCGAAACCTGGGAGGATTACTTCGGCGTCTGCAAGGCCCTCAGCGAGCGTCTCTCCGAGGACGAAGCCTATTGGGACATCGACGAGCGCCCTCTGCGCGAGACCGTCGAGCGCCTGTGCAGGGACCTCACCCTCAGCCCCGACTGGAGCCGCTGGGACCGCGAGGGCTGGACCCCGGACGAAGGTCCGCGCAAACGGCCGCCCTTCTCCTACTTCCATACGCCCAGCGCCCGGCCGCTGGTCAACCGAGACGAGTACGGACAAGAGAGGCCCACCCCGCCGTGGCGCCTGCACTCAGACCGCGAGCCCGCCGCCAACGATCCGGCCGCCAACGCCCTGGCAGAACACGCTCTGGAATGAGCGACCGCATCCTGTGCCGGCGGCCCGAGGCCCGCGCCAGGCCGCCTGCCCGAGCGCGCTCCCCCTGGAACCTATCCCGCAACTGTGGCATGGCCCGCCGCTCCGCCCGCGTTGCGGCGGCGCGGTGGTAACGATAGGTTCGCCCGCCCTGGCGCGAGCCGGGGGCCTCAAGGAGTCTCAAGGAAAACTCGTGGTCGATTTTATCGAAGAGGTCGAGGAGCAGCTTCGTTCCGACCGCTACCGCGCTTTCGCGCGCACGGCCTGGCCGTGGTTCGCCGCCGCGTTCGTGGCCATCGTCGCCGCCTTCCTGGCCGTCTGGGGCTATCAGACCTGGCAGCGCGGCAACAACGCCAAGGCCTCGATCGCCTACGACAAAGCGTTGAGCGAACTCACACAGGGCGACCAGACGGGGGCCTATAACGATTTCGGTCCGATCGCGCGCTCCGGTCCGGCCGGCTACAAGACGCTGGCGCTGATGGAACAGGCCAACATCCGCCTCGCAGCGGGCAAGAGCGCCGACGCCGCGGGTCTGTTCGATCAGGCGGCCAAGGCAGCGCCCAATCCGATCCTGCACGATCTGGCCAGCCTGCGCGCCGCCTTGGCGCTGATGGACTCCACTCCGCTGGCCCAGATGCAGACGCGCCTTTCGCCGCTGATCGGCCAGAACAAACCCTTCGACCTGCAGGCGCGCGAGGCGCTGGCCATGGCCAAGCTAGACGCCGGTCAGACGGCGGCGGCGCGGGCCGATTTCAACGCCTTGACCCTCACTCTGGGCGTCACCAAGTCCATGCAGGCTCGCGCCCAGGCGGCCATCGCGCTCATCGACGCGGGCGAAGCGCCGGCGATGCTTGCCGCGGCTAAGGCCGCCGCCACAATGCCGCCGCCGAAACCGGGAAGTTTGCCCGGCGTCGCGCCAACGGCGCCCCCCTCCAGCGAAGGCGCCCAGGCGCCGCAAGACCAAGGCGAGCCCGGACCCGCTCAATGACCGCAATTCGCACTCTGGGCGTCGTCACCGCGGCCGCTCTGGCGCTCGGCGCGTGCTCCACGATCTCCAAGGTCGGCGAGCTCAATCCATTCCATCACACTCACCATGCGACCACGGCCGCGCGCGGCGTGCGCATCCCGGTGATCGCCGAGAACGAGCAGCTGAAGGTGGCCGCCGCGCTCAAGGGCCAGGATTTCTATCTGCCGCCGCCAGCCCCTCAGAGCGAGTGGCCGCTACCTGGCGGCAACCTGGCCCAGTCGGTGGAGCACGTCGACGCCGCGCCCAATTTCGAGATCGCATGGCGGCGGTCCTTCGGCGTTCCTTCGTCGCGCAAGCACCATGTCACCGCCCCGCCGATCGCCATTGGCGGCAGGATCTATCTGATGGACGGGGCGGCGGATGTCTCGGCCCATGACCTGGCCGGCGGCGGCCAGATCTGGCGCACGAACATCATGCCCAAGTCCAAGCGCGACCATGAGGCGTGGGGCGGCGGCCTGGCCTTCGCCGACGGCAAGATCTTCGTCACCTCCGGCTTCCGCGAGGTCGTCGCCTTGGACGCGGCCACGGGCCAGCTGTTGTGGCGGACGATGACGGAGGCGCCGATGCACGCCGCGCCGACGGTCGCCGGCGGCCGGGTGTTCGCCGAGGACGTCAACGACGAGCTGTTCGCCTTCGACGAGGCCACCGGCAATCAGCTGTGGACCTACCAGGCGCTGACCGAGCCGGCGCGCATCCTGGCCGCCACCAGTCCGGCGGTCGACAACGACACCCTCGTCAGCTCCTTCGCTTCCGGCGAGGTGATCGCCATGCGCGCGGCCAACGGGGCCGAGCTGTGGAACGCCCCCCTGTCACACGCCAACCGCACCAATGCCCTTTCCGAGATTCGCGACATCCCCGGGCGACCGGTGATCTACAAGTCGGATGTCTACGCCGTCAGTCACTCCGACGTCTTCGCCGACATCGACCTGCGCACCGGCCAGGTGCGCTGGACCCTGCCCGTGTCGGCCATCACCACGCCCTGGCCGGCTGGCGACGTGGTCTATGTGGTCGACGACACCGGCCGGGTGATCTGCGCGTCCCGCGACGCCGGCCAGATCTATTGGATGCGCAATCTCAACGCCAACCTGAAGAAGAAGCAGAAGCCGGCCTACTGGTCGACGCCGATCCTGGCCTCCAACCGGCTGATCCTGGTGTCCAGCAAGGGGGACGCCGTGGCCCTCAATCCCAAGACCGGCGCGACGGAGCGCACGCTCAAGCTTGGGGTCGACGCCATGATGGGCCCGATCGCGGTCGGCGGCATGCTCTATGTGGTCAGCGAGTCGGCCCAGCTGATCGCGATCCGCTAGGGCCGGTCCCATGCGGCTCGCCATCGTCGGGCGGCCCAATGTGGGCAAGTCGACGCTGTTCAATCGCCTGGCCGGCCGGCGCCTGGCGATCGTCGATGACCGGCCGGGCGTGACCCGCGACCGGCGCGAGGGCTCGGGGCGTCTGGGCGATCTCGACCTCGAACTCATCGACACCGCCGGGTTCGAGGACGTCACCGACGCCAGTCTCGAGGCGCGCATGCGGGCGCAGACCGAGCAGGCGATCGCCGACGCCGAGCTTGTCCTGTTTCTGATCGATGCGCGCGAAGGCGTCGTCCCGCTGGACCGGTTCTTCGCCGCCCAGCTTCGCCGCTCCGGCAAGCCAGTGGTGCTGGTGGCCAACAAGGCCGAGGGCCGGGCGGGGGAGGGCGGCGTGCTCGAGGCGCACGCGCTCGGATTCGGCGAGCCGGCGGCCATTTCCGCCGAGCATGGCGAGGGTCTGGCCGACCTCTACGCCGCCGTGCTCGTGGCTACGGAGGGCGCGCCGGCCGGCGAGACCGTGCCCGAGCGGCCGGAAGACAAGCCGATCCGCATGGCCATCGTCGGCCGCCCGAACGCCGGCAAATCGACCCTGGTCAACCGCCTCGTCGGCGAGGAGCGGCTGCTCACCGGTCCGGAGGCTGGCATCACCCGCGACGCGGTCGGCGTCGATTGGACGTGGCATGGCCGGCGCGTCCGCCTGGTCGACACCGCGGGCCTGAGGCGCAAGGCTCGAGTGGAGGGCGCGCTCGAGCGGCTCGCCGTGCAGGACGCCATCCGCGCCTTGACCTTCGCCGAAGTGGTCGTGCTGGTTATGGACGCGACCCAGGCCTTCGAGACCCAGGACCTGCAGATCGCCGACCTGGTCGAGCGCGAGGGCAGGGCGCTGGTCTTCGTGCTCGCCAAGTGGGACCTGATCGACGACCCGGGACCGAGCCTGGCCGGCTTCATCGAACGGGCCGGCAAGATGCTGCCGCAGGTGCGCGGCGCGCCGCTGGTGGCCCTCTCGGCGGAGACGGGCCGCGGCCTGGAGCGGCTGATGCCGGCGGTGGTCAAGGCCCACCACGACTGGTCCTCGAAGGTGGCCACGCGCGATCTCAACGACTGGCTTCATCTGGCCGTGGAGCGCCACCCGCCGCCGGCCGTCGACGGCCGCCGCGTCAAGCCCAAGTACATGGCCCAGACCAAGGCCCGGCCGCCGACCTTCGTGCTCTTCGCCAGCCGGGCGGACAAGCTGCCCGACAGCTATCGCCGCTATCTGGTCAATTCCCTGCGCGAGAGCTTCGATCTTCCTGGGACGCCGATCCGCCTGACGGTGAAATCCGGCCGCAACCCGTACGCCGAGGAGGCGGCCGATCCGACCAAGGCCTTCCAGGCCAAGCGCCGCCGCCGCGCCCGAGCGGCGCAAGAGAGGTAATCACAGATGACGCTCAGTCCTCCTCTCCCTCCGGGAGAGGTCGAGACGCGCCTTCGGCGCGTCCGGGTGAGGGGCCGCGCTCACCCTCTCGCCAGTCGCTGAAGCGCAGGGTCTTCGCCGGCAAGCCGGGATCGTCCGCCGAGGCCAGGAGATCGACGATCATCGGGCCGATCGCCGCCGGGTCGGTAAGCCTTTCCCGATCCTCGCCGGGGAACGCCTGCAAGCGGAGCGCCGTGCGCGCCGGGCCGGGGTCGACGATCAGGGCACGGACCGGACTGTTGTCGATTTCGTCGGCCCACGAACGCACCATGGCCTCCATGCCGGCCTTGGTCGCCGCGTAGGCGCCCCAGAACGGCTGCGCGGAGCGCGCCTGCTCGCAGCTGAGAAATACCGCGCGGCCGGCGTCGCTGGCCCGCAGCAGCGGCTCGAGCGAGCGGATCAGGCGATAGGCGCTGGTCAGATTGACCGCCAGCAGCTTATCCCACAGCGCCGGCGGCACATGGGCGAGCGGACGCAATCCGCCCAGCATGCCGGCGGCGTGGACCAGGATATCGAGCCGGCGGTGACGCTCGAAGATCGCCAGGCCCAGCCGATCGATGCCGTCGGGCGCGCAGAGATCCATTGGGACCAGCGTCGCGGCCTCGCCCGTCTCGCCGCGGACGGTGTCGTCCAGCTCCTCGAGCGCGCCCTGGGTGCGGGCCGTTGCGATGAGGTGGGCGCCGGCCCGGGCCAGGGAAAGGGCGACGGCATTGCCGATGCCGCGACTGGCGCAGGTGACCAGGGCGACGCGGCCGGCGAGCGGCTTGTCGTCGGATGGCATCTCGATCAGGCGTCGATCAGGAATGAGAGCTGACGCTCCACGCGCTCGTTGCGGCCCTCGGCGATCTCGCGGTCCAGGAGGCGGGTTGGGTAATCGCCGGTGAAATAGTGGTCGGTGAACTGGGGATGTTCGGGATCGCGCGCCCCCGCGCCCAGCGCCCAATAAAGGCCTTCGACCGACAGGAAGCCGAGACTGTCGACCTCGAGCAGGCTGGCCATCTCCTCCAGGGTGCGGTGGGCGGCCAGCAGGTGATCGCGGTCGGGCATGTCGATGCCGTAGAAGTCCGGCCACTTGATCGGCGGCGAGGCCGACCGCAGATGAACCTCGGTCGCGCCAGCCTCGCGCACCATGCGCGCGAAGCGCACGGAATTGGTGCCGCGGACGATGGAATCGTCGACCAGCATCACCCGTTTGCCGGCCAGTACCGCCCGGTTGGGCGAGAGCTTCATGCGCACGCTCATCTCGCGCGCGTCCTGGTTCGGCTGGATGAAGCTGCGCCCGACGTAGTGGTTGCGGATGATGCCCATCTCATAGGGAAGGCCGCTGGCCTGGGCGTACCCCAGGGCGGCCGGAACGCCTGAGTCCGGCACCGGCACGACCACGTCGACAGGAACGCCGCTCTCCTCGGCCAGCCGTTCTCCCATGCGTTTGCGCACGTCGTAGACGGAAAGTCCGTTCACCACCGAGTCCGGCATGGCGAAATAGACATATTCGAATGCGCACGGCCGGGCCCTCGCGGCCGGGAACGGCCGGTGGCTCTCGATCCGGCCATCGGAGACGACCACCATCTCGCCATGCTCGACGTCGCGCACGAAGCGCGCGCCGACCATGTCGAGCGCCCGCGTCTCCGAGGCGAACACCGCCCGGCCGTCGAGATCGCCCAGCACCAGAGGCCTGATGCCCAGCGGATCGCGCACGCCGATCAGCTTCTTGTTGGTCAGCGCCACCATGGCGTAGCCGCCCTCGATCTGCCTGAGCGCGTCGATGAAGCGGCCGACCATCCGTTCACGGCGTGAACGCGCGAGCAGATGCAGGATCACCTCCGAGTCGGAAGTCGACTGGAAGATGGCCCCGTCGGCGACGAGCTGTTCGCGCAGGGTGAGGAAATTGGTCAGATTGCCATTATGGGCGATGGCGACGCCGCCGGCCTGGAGATCGGCGAACATCGGCTGACCATTGCGCAGAAAGCTGCCGCCGGCGGTGGAATAGCGCGTGTGGCCGATGGCCGACCGGCCGGGTAGGCGATGGCTGAGATCGCCGGAAAAAGCCTCGCCGACATGACCCAGGTGCCGCTCGGTATGGAAGCCCGCGCCGTCGAAGGCGGCGATGCCGCAGGCCTCCTGTCCCCGGTGCTGAAGGGCGTGCAGGCCCAGCGCCGTGATGCTGGCCGCGTTCGGGGTGTCGAACACGCCGAAGACGCCGCACTCCAGCCGCGGCTTGTCGTCGAGGGGATCGATCGGCGCCTGTTCAGTCATTGCCGCGAGTCCTCCGCCTCGGATCCACCGCTGTCGAAGTTGCTGTCACTGGGATCGAGAGCCTTTTCCACCGAAGGCGCGACGCGCCTCACCATCGCCATACCTTTTGGCGCAAACGCCTTGAGAGCCCCGCCGGCGGCGCTCGCCACGGGGTAGGATTTGGCTCCGGTGAACCACTGAGGCAAGCGCTCGGGCGGCGTCGCGGCGCGAATCGCCAGGACGATGACCCCCACGACGACCACGCCTCTGGCCAGGCCGATCGCGAATCCGAGGATCCGGTCCGGCCCGGAAAGTACGGTCTGCCGCACGCCTCGCGTCACCACCCCGCCGGCCAGGCGCACGATGATGTAGAGGATCACGAACACCGCCAGCAGCGCGGCGACATGAGCCAGCCACGGGGTGTGGATGAAATGGCCGGCCAGCTGGGCGCTGAAGCGCAGGGCGAAGATCGCCCCGACGACGGCGATCACAAAGGCCAGCACCGTGACCACTTCGCGTGTCGCGCCGCGGATGAATCCCATCAGGCCCGACACCAGGAGGATAGCGCCGGCGAGGATGTCGAAGCCGGTCACGCCGCGTCAACTCCACGCGTTCTCGCCGATGCGCGAAATCGCCTCGGCCAGGCGCCTGACGCCGGTGATTGTCATGCCGGACGCGCCCGCCGCTCCATGGGGCGCGAGCGCGCGCGAGAAGCCGAGCTTGGCCGATTCCTTCAAACGCATTTCGCCGCGGCTCACCGTCCGAACGTCTCCCGACAAACTGATTTCGCCGAAGACGACACAATCCTGCGGTAGGGCCATTTCCAGCGCCGAGGAGGCCAGGGCCGCCGCCGCCGCAAGATCCGCCGCCGGTTCGGTGATCCGCAGCCCGCCGGCGACGTTCAAATAAACGTCACGCGTGGCGAATCCAAGTCCGCAGCGCGCTTCGAGCACGGCGAGGATCATGGCCAGCCGTCCGCTGTCCCAGCCGACCACCGCGCGCCGGGGCGAGCCGAACACCGACGGCGCCACCAGCGCCTGGAATTCCACCAGGACCGGGCGCGAGCCTTCGACGCCGGCGAACACCGCCGTTCCGGCCGCCCGCTCTCCGCCTTCGCCCAGGAACAGGGCGGATGGATTCCTGACCTCGGCCAAACCCTGGTCGCACATCTCGAACACGCCGATTTCGTCTGTCGCCCCGAACCGGTTCTTGACCGCGCGCAGGATGCGGAACGGATAGCCGCGCTCGCCTTCGAAGCCGAGGACCGCGTCGACCATGTGCTCGAC
>JBOHLC010000255.1:0-1899 GCA_050729395.1 Caulobacteraceae bacterium | reverse complement strand
CCCATCGGAAGAAGGCCACGCTGGACACCACTGGGTCCCCGCTTGCGCGGGGAAGAGCGGATTTGAGAGAGAAGCGAGTGAACGACGCTTCGGATGCTGGGCGCTCTTAGTCGTCCGCGTTCAGGCTCGCGATTAGATCGTTCGCGGCGCCTGCCGTAACCAGTTCTCCGGCGCGAGCGGCGCGCATTGCTTCCGTCGTCTCGGCATTAGGCGTTGGCGGCTTGGAGGCGGCGGCCGCGCTCTCCATTCTGGTCCCATCTTCAGTGCGAGGTCGCGTCATGACGCGGTCCTTGTGGCACTTACACGTCCGCTCGCGCAACGTAGACCACGTGCGGGCGCAGGGGATCGTCCGGCGCGAGGTTGGGATGATCGAAATCGAGGTCCGGCCGCCGGGCCATGCCGAGCCGTTCCATCACCGCCTGTGACCGCGGATTGGTCCGCGCGGTGATGGCGACGATCTCGGCAAGTCCGCAACGCATGAATCCGTCGTCGATCGCCGCCCTGGCGGCCTCGGTAGCGTAGCCAAGTCCCCAGGCGTTCCTGACCAGCCTCCAGCCGACCTCCACAACCGGAGCGAATGGAATGTCGTCGCCGGCCGGGTCCAGGCCGACCGATCCTAAGAACACGCCATCGGCCTTGCGCTCCACAACCCACATGGCGAATCCGAGATGTTCGAACGTGGCCGCCCGTCGCGCCAGGCTGGCTTCGGCCTCGGCCAAGGTCATCGTCCCGCCCAGCCAATTGGCCACGTCCGGATCGGCCATCATGGCGGCGTAGGGCGCCAGATCCCCTTCGCGCCACGGGCGCAGGATCAGCCGTTGCGTCTCGATCACGCCGGGCGGGGCGCGGTCAGGGCGCCGTAGAGGTCCGGCCGGCGGTCGCGGAAGAAGCCCCAGGCGGCGCGGTGCCGGTCGAGGAAATCGAGATCGAAGGTGGCGAGGCCCATCCCTTCCTCGTCGCGCCCGAGATCGGCGAGGAGTTCGCCGCGGTGGTCGCAGATGAAGCTCGAGCCGTAGAAGCGCTGCCCGCCGCCGGGATAGTCCGGCCACGCCTCCAGGCCGGTGCGGTTGGCCCCGGCGACGGGGATCACATTGGCTACGGCATGGCCCTGCATGGCGCGCCGCCAGGGCGCGGCCGTGTCGAGGCTGGGATCGTGCGGCTCGCTGCCGATGGCCGTCGGGTAGAGCAGCGCCTCGGCCCCCATCAGCGTCATGGCGCGCGCCGCCTCCGGGTACCACTGGTCCCAGCAGACGCCGACGCCCAGCCGGCCGAAGCGCGTCGGCCACACGCGGAAACCGGTGTCGCCGGGCCGGAAGTAGTACTTCTCCTGATAGCCCGGCCCGTCGGGAATATGGCTCTTGCGATAGAGGCCGAGCAGCGATCCGTCGGCGTCGATCATCACCAGGCTGTTGAAATAGTGCGGTCCCTCGCGCTCGAAGATCGAGACCGGAATGACCACGCCCAGCTCCGCCGCCAGCGGGGCCAGCGCGGTGACGCACGGATGGGTGCGCCAGGGGTGCGCGTGGGCGAACCAGCGCTCCTCCTGCCGTACGCAGAAATAGGGACCTTGGAACAGCTCCGGCGGCAGGATGACCTGGGCGCCGGCGGCGGCGGCGGCGCGTATCAGCTCTGTGGTGTGGGCGATATTGGCGGCAAGGTCTTCGCCATAGGCGCTCTGCAGCACGCCCAGGCTCAAGGTCCGGGTCATGCCGGCTCCTCGCGGCTGATGCAGTGGAAGGAACCGCCGCCGCTGAGCAACGCCCGCGACGGCAGCCCGATCACCGTGCGCTCGGGGAAGAGGCTTTGCAGGGTGTCGAGCGCGAAGGCGGCGGCCCTGGCCTCATAGACCGGGGCGATCACCGCGCCGTTGGCGATGATGAAGTTCATGTGCGAGGCGGG
>JBOHLC010000254.1:0-2298 GCA_050729395.1 Caulobacteraceae bacterium | reverse complement strand
GGTCAAACGAGATCGGATTGGTCCCTCGCGCCCCTTGGTGGCAGGACTCTAGAGCCTGATGCGTTTGCACGGAACAGATGCGAGCGCTGAATCAGGCTCTACACTTTTGAATCTAGAGCAAATCATCCCCGTTCAGCCGATTCCGTCTGAACGTGGTTTGCTCTAGGGACGGACCGGGAGCAGGCATGGCGGAAAAGGTGTTCGACGACGCGGCGGGCGCCCTGGAGGGCGTGCTGTTCGACGGCATGACGATCATGGCCGGCGGCTTTGGCCTGTGCGGCATTCCGGAGAACCTCATCGCCGCCATCCGCGAGGCGGGCGTCAAGGATCTCAGCGTCATCTCCAACAATTGCGGCATCGACGGTTTTGGCCTGGGCGTGCTGCTCGAGGGCGGCCAGATCCGCAAAATGACCAGCTCCTACGTCGGTGAGAACAAGCTGTTCGCCGAGCTCTATCTCTCCGGCAAGCTGGAGCTGGAGTTCAATCCCCAGGGCACGCTCGCCGAGCGCATCCGCGCCGGGGGCGCCGGCATCCCCGCCTTCTTCACCCGCACCGGCGTCGGCACGCCGGTGGCCGAGGGCAAGGAGACCCGCGTCTTCGACGACGAGACCTATCTGATGGAGCGTGGCCTCACCGCCGACCTGGCCATCGTCAAGGCGTGGAAGGGCGATAGCGAAGGAAATCTGATCTACCGGAAGACGGCGCGGAACTTCAATCCGATGATGGCCACCGCCGGCAAGGTGACGGTGGCCGAAGTCGAGCACCTCGCAGCCGCGGGCGATCTGGACAAGGACGCCATCCACACGCCCGGCATCTTCGTCGACCGCATCCTTCAGGGCGCCGTGTACGAGCGACGCATAGAGCAGCTCACCGTCCGCACGCGCGAGGCCGCCTGAGATGGCCTGGACCCGCGATCAGATGGCCGCCCGCGCCGCGCGCGAACTGCGCGACGGCTTCTACGTCAATCTCGGCATCGGCATCCCGACCCTGGTTGCCAACCATATTCCGCCGGGCGTTTCGGTCACCCTGCAGAGCGAGAACGGCATGCTGGGCATGGGACCGTTCCCCTATGAGGGCGAGGCCGACGCCGACCTGATCAACGCCGGCAAGCAGACGATCACCGAGCTGCCGACCTCGTCCTACTTCTCCAGCGCCGACAGCTTCGCCATGATCCGCGGCGGCCATATCGCCCTTTCGATCCTGGGCGGCATGCAGGTGTCCCGGGAAGGGGACCTGGCCAACTGGATGGTGCCCGGCAAGATGGTCAAGGGCATGGGCGGGGCGATGGACCTCGTCGCCGGCGTGCGCCGCGTGGTTGTGGTCATGGACCACGTCGAAAAATCCGGCGCGCCCAAGATCCTGACCCATTGCACCCTGCCGCTGACCGGGGCGAAGGTGGTCGATCTGTTGATCACCGATCTTGGCGTGTTCGACATCGATAACAAAGGGCGCGGCATGACCTTGAGCGAACTCGCGCCGGGTGTGGAGGTGGACGAGATCCGGGCCAAGACAGAGGCGGCCTTCGCCGTCGCCGTCTGACGCCGCTGGCGAGACGCCGATGACCGGTCCGGGTCCCGCCGAATGGTCGCCGCACAAGGCGATGTGGGTCGGTTTTCCGAGCCACGCGGATCTGTGGGAAGAGCATCTGGCCCCGGCCCAGGCGGAGACCGCGGCGGTGGTCAAGGCGCTGGCCGGCCTGGGGGCCGAACACGTCAAGCTGCTGGCGCGCGGCGAGGCGGCGCTGGCGGCGGCGCGGGAGCTCCTCGCGGGTTTTCCCAACATCGACTTCATCGACGCGACGTTCGGCGACGTGTGGCTGAGGGATACCGGTCCGATCTACACCGCGCCCGGCGAGGCGGCGGCGTTCGCCTTCAACGGCTGGGGCGGCAAATATGTGCTGGATGGCGACGACACGGTCGGCGAGCAGATCGCCGCTGCATCGGGCGCGCGCCTGGTGGCCAACGATTTCGTGCTGGAGGGCGGGGCGTTGGATCACGATGGCTTCGGGGCCATCCTGACCACCCGCCAGTGCCTGCTCAATGCCAACCGCAATGAAGGCTGGGACGAGGCGAAGGCCGAGACCGCCCTGGCCTCGGCGCTCGGGGCCAGGAAGGTGCTGTGGCTCGGCGAGGGCCTGGCCAATGACCATACCGACGGCCATGTCGACAACCTGGCCCGCTTCGTCGCGCCGGGCGTGGTCGCCTGCCCGGTCGCCTGGGGCCGCTCCGACCCGAACGGCGAGGTGTACGATGAAGCGGCGCGCATGCTCGCCGGGATGCGCAATGCGCGCGGCGCGGC
>JBOHLC010000253.1:0-7231 GCA_050729395.1 Caulobacteraceae bacterium | reverse complement strand
ATTGGCTGCTGGCCGCGCTGCTGGCGGCGATCGCCGCCGTCGGCACGCTGATACTCTATTCCATCGCCGGAGGGAGGTGGGGCCCATGGGCCGATCGCCACGGCCTGCTGTTCATCGCCTGTTTCGTGGCCATGATCGCGCTGGCTCTGGTCGACCTTCGCCTATGGTTCGCGCTCGCCTATCCAGTCTACGCCGTGGGCCTCGTGCTCCTGCTGGCCGCCGCGGCGGTCGGCCATACCCACATGGGCGCGCAGCGCTGGCTGGACCTCGGGCCTATTCATCTGCAGCCCTCGGAGATCATCAAGATCGGCTTGGTCATGGCCCTGGCGCGCTTCTACCACAGCCTGCCGGCGCGCCACGCGAGCCTCTCCTGGTGGCTGCTGATCCCGGCGGCCCTCATCCTCGTCCCCGCCGCCGTGGTCGCCCACCAGCCCGACCTCGGCACCGCCATCCTGATCGTCGGCACCGGCGGGATCATGATGGTCCTGGCCGGCCTCAGCCTGCGTCTCGTGGCCCTCGGTCTCGTTGGCGGGGCGGCCGCCCTGCCGCTGGCGGTCATGTTCCTGCTCAAAGGCTATCAGCGGGCGCGCCTGCTCACCTTCCTGCATCCGGAGGCCGACCGTTCTGGGGCCGGCTATCACATCATCCAATCCAAGATCGCGCTCGGCTCCGGCGGCCTCCTCGGCAAGGGCTTCGAGCTCGGCAGCCAGGCCCAGCTCAACTTCCTGCCGGAGAAGTCGACCGACTTCATCTTCTCGTCCCTGGCCGAGGAGTTCGGCTTCGTCGGCTGCGCCAGCGTACTGATCCTCTACGCGGCGGTGATCGTGATCGGCCTCAGGATCGCCGCGCTCGCGCACAGCCACTTCGGCCGCCTGGCCGCCTCGGGCGTGATCGTGACCTTCGCCCTGTGCGTGCTGATCAACGGGGCCATGGTCATGGGCCTCGCGCCGGTCGTTGGCGTGCCCATGCCGCTCTTATCGTTCGGCGGCACGGTGATGATCACCATGATGGCCGGCTTCGCCCTGGTTCAGTCCGTGCGCGTGCACCGCTACTCAGAGGTGACCAGCGGGCGGGGCGCGCTGGTCTAAATCCCAAGCGCCTGATCGGTGGCGCGCACCAGCGCATCGACGATGCCGGGCTCGGTCGAGGCATGACCGGCATCCCACACGACCTCGAATTTCGCTTCGGGCCAGGCGCGCTTGAGCAGCCAGGCGCTTTCCATGGGCGTCACCACGTCGAAGCGGCCCTGGACGATCCAGCCCGGAATGGACCGCAGGGCCGCCACGTTGTTCAGGATCCAGCCGTCCTCGGGGAAGAAGCCGGCGTGGGCGAAATAGTGGCTTTCGATGCGGGCGAAGGCCAGGGCGAAGTCGGCCTCGTTGAACTTGGCCGGCCGGGCCTGCGGACCGCGCAGGGAGAGGGTGTCGCCCTCCCACTGGCTCCAGGCGGCCGCCGAGGCGTCGCGCGCGCGCACGTCGGGGCCGGTCAGGCGGCGGTAATAGGCGCCGACCATGTCGCCCCGCTCATCCATGGGAATCGGGGCGGCGAATCTTTCCCAGGCGTCCGGAAACATCATCGACGCGCCGTCCTGGTAGAACCAGTCGAGTTCGCGCCTGGTCAGGAGAAAGACGCCGCGCAGAATGAGGGCCGTCACGCGCGTTGGATGTCGGATGGCGTAGGCCAGCGCCAGCGTCGAACCCCAGGAACCGCCGAACACGGCCCAACGCTCGATCCCGAGGCGGGTTCGCAAGCGCTCGATGTCGTCGACCAGGTCCCAGGTAGTGTTGTCCTCGAGGGAGGCGCTCGGCCGGCTGCGGCCGCAACCACGCTGATCGAACAGCGCCATGCGCCAGCGTGAGGGATCGAAGAACCGGCGCATGGTCGGATTGATCGCCCCGCCCGGCCCGCCGTGCAGCACCACGGCCGGCTTGCCGCTGGGTACGCCGCACTCCTCGTAATAGATCTGGTGGCGTCCGGCGGCCATCCAGCCCGAGCTGAACGGCTCGGTCTCGACATAGAGGCCGCGCCGTCCGGCGGACGACATGGCGGGCGCGGTCGTCGGCGTGCGGTCCATGAGGAGCCTTCTAACGCGGGAAGCGGCGGTCCAGCCAGTCGATCAGCACGCGATTGACCGCGGCCGGCTGTTCCTGCTGCGTCCAGTGGCCGCTGTCCTTGATGAGCACCTTCTCCAGGTCGGGCACGAAGGCCTCCATGCCGTCGGCCGCGGACGGCGGCAGCACGGCGTCCTTCTCGGCCATGACCATCAGGGAGGGAACCTCGACCCGCTCCGAAACGCCCTCGGCCTCGCGCCAGTTGCGGGTGAAATTGCGATACCAGTTGATGCCGCCGGTGAAGCCGGTTCGTCGGAAGGTGTCGACGAAGACGGTCATCTCATCGTCGGTGAGGAAGGTCGGGCGCGGATCGAAAGCCGGATCGTAGGCCTCGAGCATCCTGACCAGGGCGAAGGCCGAGGTCCCGGCCGGTCGTTCGACGTCGGCGGATAGGCCGCCGCTGGCAAGGGGCGTTCCAGGCAGCGGACGGCGCAGGAAGAAGCCCATGGTCTTGGCCACGTCGCGCGCCAGGATGGCGTCGGCTTCGCCGGGCCGCTGGAAGTGGACGATGTACATGTCCTCGCCGAAACGGCGACGCATGATCTCGATCGGATCGGCCGGCGCGCGCGGCATGAACGGGGTGTTGAGGCCGATGACGCTGGCGACGCGATCGGGATGGCGCAGCGGCATCTGCCAGACGACGATGCCGCCCCAGTCATGGCCGCAGAAAATGGCCTTCTCCGCGCCCAGATGATCGAGCAGGCCGGCCATGTCGCCGGTGAGATGGACGATGTCATAGGCCTCGACCTCGGCCGGCGCGCCGCTGGCGCCATAGCCGCGCTGGTCCGGCGCGATCACCCAGCGGCCGGCGGCGGCGAGCGCTTCGACCTGATGGCGCCAGGAATAGGCGAGCTCGGGAAAGCCATGGCAGAGCACGATGGGTACGCCGCCCTTGGGGCCGGCTTCGTAATAGGCGAGGCGGACGCCGTTGACCTCGGCGAACTGGGCGGGTGGCAGCTGGGGCGCGGTCATGGTCACTCCTCGCGGGATGTACTCGTTAGGCCGGCTTCTTCAGGCCGATGCAAGCCCAGACCAGCGCTATCCAGCCGGCCATGAAGGCAAGGCCGCCGGCGGGAGTGGCGATGGCCACCGCCTTTGGAGCGCCGAGCGCGACTGCATAGAGTGAACCGCAGAACAGCAGCGCGCCGGCGAGAAACAGCCAGGCGGCGACGATGGCGCGGCGCGCGCCTTTCTCGGCGACGAAGATGGCGGCGAACACGGCCAAGGCGTGGTTCATCTCGTAAGTCGAGGCGATCCTCATGAAGTCCTGTCCGCTGGGATCCGCCACGCCGTGGGCGGCATAGGCGCCAGCGATGACTGAGATGAGCCCGCTCAGGGCGGCGAGAATGAGACACAGCTTGCTTGAGGCGGCCATTCTTGACCCTCCGTCACGGTTGCCAGGGCGCGGCGCGCGACCTTAGGGTCTGGTCCCCGCGCGGAAAAGCGCCGGTGGTGAGGAGACGGCCATGGCCCTGACCCGGGGCGACGATTTCCCGATCCATCAGACGAGCGAGCCGATCGCCTATTCCGGCGCCGACCGGAACTTCTACGATCGCTATTTTTTCAACGGCTATGGAGCCGAAGGCGGTGATTTCTTCGCCCTGGCCTTCGGCGTCTATCCGCACCTCAACATCGCCGACGCCAGCTTCTGCGTGATCCGCGACGGCGTGCAGACGGCCGTGCATGCCAGCCGATGGCTCCGGATGGAGCGGATGGACCTGCGCGTCGGTCCGGTCCGGCTCGAGGTGGTCGAGCCGTTGCAAAAGCTGCGCTTGATCGTCGAGGCGCCGGAGCACGGCGTCGCGGCGGACATCGCCTTCGAGGGCCGGGCGTTTCCCATCGAGGAACCGCGCTTCGTACGCCGGCAAGGGCCGCGCACGCTCATGGACTATACGCGCCTGACCCAGAACGGCCGCTACAGCGGTTCGATCGAACTCGATGGCAAGCGATCGTCGGTGGACGGATTTACCGGCACGCGCGACCGCTCCTGGGGCGTGCGGCCAGTCGGGGCGCGCGACACGCAGGCGCTGGTTCCCCCGGCGCCGCAGCAGTTCTACTGGATCTGGTCTCCGTGCAATTTCCCGAGCGGAAGCTTCTTCTTTCACAGCAATGAGGATGGCGCCGGCGCGCCGTGGAACCGGCGCGCGGTCTGGGCCCCCGACGGCGCCGGGCCCGACGGCCTGTTCGAAATTGGCGACGCTTCCCTCGCTATCGACTGGAGGGCCGGCACCCGCCATGCGCGCCGGGTGGTGGTCTCGTGGGACGAGCCGTCGGGCCGGTCGGAAGTGGTCTATGAGCCGCGGTTCGAGTTCTTCATGCTCGGCCTCGGCTACGGCCATCCCAAGTGGGGCCATGGCCTGGCGCACGGTGAGCTGGCGGTCGAGCGCGAGGACCTCAAGCTCGGCGACGTCGATCCGCGCGTGCCGCATCATCTGCACGTCCAGGCGCTGTCGAAGGTCACCTGGCGCAACGGTCGCGGCGACACGGAGACGGGTCGTGGCATCGTCGAGCAGCTGGTGATCGGGCCCCACGCGCCGTCCGGCTTCGCCGAGATGCTCGATTTCGCCAGGTGAGGTCGCGCGCGTGACCCTCGCCGAGCGCCTCGCCGCCTATCTTACGCGGACCACGGGCGCCGAAACGCGGGTAGAGAACCTCGGCCGCATCTCCGGCGGGGCCAGCCGCGAGACCTATCGCTATGACGCCCTCGTCGAGGGCCGCCGCGAAGGCTTCATCCTGAGGCGCGATCCGCCCGGCAGCCTGATCGAGACCGACCGGCGGGCCGAGTTCCTGGCCATCCGATCCTTCGCCGGCAAGGGCGTCGCCGCGCCGGAGGCCGTGGCGCTGGAGACCGAGGGCGCTGAACTCGAGCGGCCGTTCTTCATCATGCGGCGGGTGGATGGCGGTATGGCCGCGAGCCCGTTCGCGCCCGATCCGTTCGGGCCTAAGGCGGCGGACATCGGCGAGCGGTTCTTCACCATCATGGGACGGATCGCCGCCGAGCCGCTGGACGGCCTGCCGCTGCTTGAGGCCATGCCGGCGCCCCAGCCTGACGCCTGCTGGCGGCGCGAACTCGACTATTGGGCCGGTGTGATCGAGGCCGACGAGCAGCATCCACAGCCGATCGTGCGCGCGGCGATCCGCCGCCTGCGCCGCCATCCACCGCCCCCGGCCCGGCGCGTGTCGGTTGTCCACGGTGACTATCGCCTGGGCAATTTCCTGCACGACGGAGCGGGCGGCATCATCGCCGTGCTCGACTGGGAGATGGCGCACCTGGGCGATCCCCTGGAAGATCTCGCCTGGGCCATGGATCCCCTGTGGTCCAATCCCGCCGATGGGCGCATCTCGGGCATGCTCGGGCGCGAGGAGGCGCTGGCCATCTGGCGCCGCGCGAGCGGTCTTGCCATCGACGCCGCGGCGCTCTCCTGGTGGTCGCTGTTCGCCTCGGTCAAGGGCCAGGCGATCTGGACATCGGCCGCCAAGGAGTGGCGCGACGGCGGGTTCAAGGAACCGATCCTGGCTTTTTCGGGCTGGTATACCGCCAGGCGCCAGGACGAGATCCTCGCCGAGCGGCTCGCCGCCCTGGGCCCGCTATGACCCCCGCATTACCGGATATCCTGATCGGCCAGGCCGTGGCCCTGACCACGCCCCTGCCGCCGGAGGCGGGCCCGGACTATCTGGCCGGCCGCGCGGGACTGCTGGCCATGCTGGCCACCCTGGCCGCGCAGGAAGCGGTCAAGGGCGTCGCCGCTCGGGTGTGGGAGAACCGCGCCATTGCCGATCTTCTGGCCCGGGCCGGGCAGGAAAGCTCCCCGCCGTCCGACGATCTTTCCTGGCGCGCGCTAGATGCCGTCAACGCCGATCTTCGCCGCCAGCTGATCGCCGTGCACGAAGCGGCCGAGGCGCGCGGCGATCTGGCCCAGCAGCGCGTTATCCTGCAACTCTACCGCGACATGGCCGCGGCGCGGCGCCTGGACCTGGCGGCCGGCTGACCTCGAGGAGAGCGGAGGGAGATTGGAATCATGCGCGCGCTGCAAATGACCGACGGGACAGGTCTCGAGCATCTGAAAGTCGCCGAGATTCCCGAACCGGTCCCGGGCCCCTTCGAGGCGTTGGTGCGCATGCGCGCGGTCTCGCTCAACTACCGTGACCTCCTGATGGTGAACGGCGTCTATGGCCGGGCGACGCCGCTGCCGCTGACGCCGTTCTCCGACGGCTGCGGCGTGGTCGAGGCGGTCGGCGAGAAGGTCAGCCGGCTCAGGGTCGGCGACCGGGTGGCGACGATGTTCTTCCAGAACTGGCTCGCCGGCGGCCCTACGTTTGAAGGCCTGGCTTCCGCCCTCGGCGCGCCGATCCCGGGGGCGGGACGTGAACTGGCCGCCTTTCATGAAAACGGCCTCTGCAAGGTTCCGGATTTCCTTACCGACCAGCAGGTCTCCACCCTGCCGTGCGCGGCGCTGACCGCCTGGCGGGCGCTGTTCGAGGACGCGCGCCTCAAACCGGGCGACACGGTGCTGCTGCAAGGGACGGGCGGGGTGTCGATCTTCGGCCTGCAGTTCGCCAAGGCCGCCGGTTACCGGACGATCATCACGTCCTCCTCGGATGACAAGCTCGCCCGCGCGGCGAGCCTGGGCGCGGACCATGGCGTCAACTATCGCCAGACGCCCGAATGGGGCCACGCGGCGCGCGATCTCACTGCCGGGCGCGGGGTCGACTTCGTCATGGAGGTGGGCGGGGCCGGGACGCTGACCCAGAGCCTGCGCGCCATCGGCCTTGGCGGCCACATCGCCATCATCGGCGTCCTCGGCGGCGCGGCCGAACCGCTGCAGATCGGCCAGATGATCGGCACGGGGGCGAAGCTGCAGGGCGTGATGGTCGGCTCGCGGACGATGTTCGAGGCCATGTGCCGCGCCATCGAGGCGCACCGGATCTCGCCCGTGGTGGACAAGGTGTTCCCCTTCACCGAGGCCGTCGCCGCCTTCGAGGCCATGCGCGCCGGCGCTCACTTCGGCAAGATCGTGCTGGAATTCTGAATCTCTCCCCCTTTGGGGCGGGGCTATCCCATATGACTCGCCAACATCCTTCCGCCACCCCACCCCTACCGTCATGACCGGGCGTAAGTC
>JBOHLC010000252.1:0-13115 GCA_050729395.1 Caulobacteraceae bacterium | reverse complement strand
CCCATCGTCATGCTCAGAGGCTGGCGCCAGTTCCAGGACATCAAATGCGGCTGGACCCTCGCCAACATCATGGCCGCCCTACAAGATGTGTGAATCTGCTAGCCCGGGGGGAGAGGGGATTTTCCCTCACCCGGACGCGCCCTCAAGGGCGCGTCTCGACCTCTCCCGGGGGGAGAGGGGATTCTATACAAGGAAAAACGGTTGTGGCGGCGAGCCGGCCGCACTATCACCGCAAATTCTCGTTGTAAGCGTAGCCAAACCTTAACGGGCCGGGTCCACATCGATGAATTACTTGGCGCGCTACGCGCTCATGTCCATCGCCCTGACGGCGCTGGCCGGTTGCAAGGTTCCGTTCCTGCACAGCCACGCCGCGCCCACCGGCCAGGTGGCCGCCACCGTGAACGGCCAGGAAGTGACGGTGAGCGAGATCGGCGTCGAACTCGGCGCCTTCAACTCAGCCAACCCCAAGGTGCGCAAGCTGGCGCAGAGCGCGGCTCTGGAGAATATCGTCACGCGCAAGCTGCTGGCCCAGGCCGCCGTCGCCCAGGGCCTGGACAAGACCCCCGACTTCCCCATCCTCGAACAGCGGGCCAAGGACACGCTTCTGGCCCAGCTGCTGGAACAGAAGCTGGCCAAGGAGGTGCCCGCGCCGACGCAGGAGGAGGCGGACAATTTTGTCACCGAGCACCCGGACATGTTCGCCCAGCGCAAGATCTACATCGTCGATCAGCTGCGCATGGCCCGGCCGTCCGATCCGGCGGTGCTCAAGGCGCTTCAGCCGCTGAAGACCTTGCCGCAGGTCGAGGCCCAGCTCGACCAGGATCACCTTCCGTATGCGAAGGGCGTCGGCTCGCTTGACGCCCTGGGCGCCGAACCCAAGCTGATCGATCAGATCGTCAAGCTGCCGCCGGGCGAGATCTTCATCATCCCCAGCGGCGCCCAGCTCCTGGTCAACCAGATCCGCGACACCCAGATCGTGCCGTTCACCGGGCCGGAAGCGAGCAAGTTCGCCATGGCCTGGCTGAAGCGCCAGCGGACCCAGGACGCGGTGCGCAAGCAACTGAGCGCGATTGTAGGCAAAGGTGTTGCCGAAGTGCGCTTCAACAAGGCCTATGCGCCTGCTAAGAAGGTCGCTGCGCCGCCCGCGGCCGCGTCAAACGTAAGTGAATAAGAGCCTGAGCTGTCCGCGCCGCGAAGGCGGGTCGCGGGGTCCAATCGGCGAGATACGAGGGGAGTTTTGACATGCGCTATGCCAAACTGAGCGCGCTGGGGATGTTGGCGGCGAGCCTTTGCTGCGGTTCGGCTGTGGCTCAGGAGACGTATCAGCCATATCAGGTGATCGAAAACCGGATCGTCTCGCCGACCGTCGCGGACACGCAGGATGTTGGCTTCTTCGTTGGCGAAAACTACGATTCCAATGTCGCCCGCTCGGACGAGGCAATCGCGGAATCGAGGGGGATCAAGCGGTCGGACGAGATAACCGATATCGGGATGAATGCGACAGTGATCCAGACGCTGGGTATCCAGCGTTTCTTCATAAGGGGCGACGCGTCCTATAGCTGGTACGCCAACAACCACATTCTCGACACCGCCTTCGCTCACTTTTCCGGCGGGGACACCCTCCGGCTCGGGACCTGCGAGGCGACACTTCAGGGCGACTATTATCGCAGGCGGTCCGACTATCCGGTGGTCCTGCCGCAAGACATCTCGAACGTGCGGACGACGGGAAGCGTCGGCCTCAATCTCGGCTGCGGCCACAAATACGGCTTCGCGCCGCACGTGTCCGCGACCGAGCGGTGGAACACCAATTCGGCGGACATTTATCGGTTCGCCAACAACCAGGTCGCCACCGTCACCGGTGGCCTCGATTACCGGGCTCCGGTGTTCGGGTCGCTCGGCGTCTACGGCGAATTCGATAACGTCAGGTATAACGAAGCCGTTCTGGATGTCGAGGGTAACCTGTTCAGAGATGAATTCGACATCTATTCAGGCGGGCTGAAGTACGAGAAGCAGTTCGATCCTCGCTTTGGCGTAAAGGCCATCGTCACATACACCGATGTCAACTCCAATATCCCGGAGGGTCCGAATTTCCAGGGCCTGACCTACACATTCGACGCGGCCTACGAGCCGGCGCCGCAGATGGTCGCGCACGCGAATTTCTCGCGTGAGGTGCTGCCGAGCAACGAGCCCTACGCGACCTTCCGGGTGCAAGAGACATATGAGGCCGATGTCTCCTTCGCCGTGAGAGAGCGGATGCGCCTGATGCTCGACGGCGCGGTGAACCATATCGCATTTCACGGTACGTCGCTGTTCCTGCCGGCGGTGAATCTGCAGACGCAGACGCTCTATCAGATCCGGGGCACCGCCAGCTTCATGCTCAACCGGCGCCTGTGGTTCGATATTCTCGCATCCGAGGAAAGGGGCGACACCGACTATCCCGGCCTGAACTTCTGGAGCACGCGGGTCGGCGCCCGGGTGCGGGTTTCGTTCGGTCATTGAAGAGGCTATCGTCGAGTATGAGTTTTCAATTTCGGGTCGCGTGCCTGGCGGCCTTGCTTTCCCTGACAACGATCGGTTTCGGCTGGGCGCAAAGGGTGGTCGAACCCCCCAAGCCGGCCGAGCAGACCTATATCCTCGGGCCGTCGGACGTGGTCGAGGTGAGCGTCCTCACCCATCCCGACTACACGACCAAGGGCCGGATCGGCGAGGACGGGACGATCCAGCTTCCCTACCTCGGCACGGTGAAGGCGGCCAACATGACCTCGGCCCAGCTCGAGGCGAAGGTGGCGGAGGCTCTCGACAAGGGCGGCTACTTCACCCATCCCGTGGTCAAGGTGGATATCGTCTCGTTCGGCAGCCGGTACGTGACCGTGCTGGGCGCCGTCGGAACGCCGGGCCTGGTGCCGGTGGACCGGCCCTATCGGCTGTCCGAGATCCTTGCCCGGGTGGGCGGAGTGAAGGACAACGGCGCCGATTATGTGGTGCTGACGCCGGCGAACGGAACGGAAGAGAAGCTGGCCATCAAGGACATCGCCACCGGCGGGTTGAAGGAAGACCCGTATGTGCAGCCCGGCGACAAGATCTACAGCCCTCCGGCGGAGCTGTTCTATGTTTCGGGGCAGGTGAATGCTCCCGGCGCCTATGCGGTGATCCCCGGGATGACGTTGCGCATGGCCATAGCCAGGGCGGGGGGCGTCAACATCAGCGGCAGCGAGAAGAAGGTGAAGCTGATGCGTCACGGCGTGCGGGTGGCCCACGTCGACCTCAACGAGCCGGTCCAGCCGGGCGACGTGCTCACCATCGGCATGACCCTGTTCGCCTTCTGAGGCGGACGGCGGCGGAGAAGATTGCAAGTCATGGGTCTCATTCAATTTCTCAGGATATTCTGGGCGCGGCGCATGGTGCTCGTCGCCGCCACGGTCTGCTGCCTCCTAGGCGCGCTGGTCGTGGTCGTGGTCATCCCGCCATCATGGAAGGCGTCGTCGCGGGTGATGGTGGATGTCTCAAAGCCCGATCTGATCACCGGGCAGGATCCCAACGCCGCGCGCGGCGCGGTCGAAACCCAACTGGCGATGGCCACCGATTACAGCGTCGCCGGCAAGGTGGTCGACAACCTCGGCCTGATGAGCGACCCGGGCCTGATCGCGGCCTACGACAAGCGCTCCAAGAGCGACACGCGCGACTTCCGCCACTGGCTCGAGCAGCTGATCATCAACAGCACCAAGGCCAAGCTGGTCGAGGGCAGCGCGATCATCGAGATCACCTATACCTCCAACAATCCCGAGCAGGCCAAGACCATCGCCGACGCCATCCGCGCCGCGTTCATCCAGAACGCGCTCGATATCAAGCGCCAGGCGGCGGAGAAGAACGCGGAGTGGCTGCAAACGCGCTCGCTGCAGGCCAAGAGCGATCTGGACACGGCAATCGCCGCCGAGTCCGGGTTTGAACGCGCAAACGGCCTGGCGATGACCAACGACAAGGAAGATGTCGACACGGCCCGTCTGCAGGCCATGTCCGCTGCTGGCGCGCAACCGACGGTGTCGCCTCCGACCATGCTGGCGTCCTCCCAGGCGGCGATCGAACTGGCCTCGGTCAACGCCCAGATCGCGGCCCAGTCGAAACAGCTCGGTCCGAACAACCCGCTGATCGTGCAGCTCCAGTCGCAGAAGAGGAATCTCGAGGCCACGGTGGCCCGGGAAGCCCAGACCCAGAAGCAGCTCGCGGGCATCGCGGCGTCCAATTCCGAGGCGCTCAACAGTCAGCTCGCGGCGCAGAAGGCGAGGGTGGTCGCGGAAAGCGACAAGATCGGCAAGCTGAACCAGCTCCAGGCCACGGTCGACCTGCGCCGGGACGTGTTCAACAAGACCTCGTCGCTCGCCGCCCAGCAGCAGGAAGAGGCGCTGACGGTCGAGTCGGGGCTCACGCCCCTGGCCAGCGCCTCCGTCCCCAAGGATCCCGCTTTTCCCAACCTGTTGCTGATCTTCCCCGGCGCCTTCGCCCTCGGCCTGGCCCTGGGCGCCCTGACCGCCCTGCTGATGGAACTGCTGGCGAGGCGCGTGCGCGGCGTCGAGGATCTGGCCGGCTCGCTCGATGTGCCGGTGCTCGGCCTGATCGCCGCGCCGCCCAAGGCGCGCCGGCGCGGTCGGATCGGCGGCCCGAAACTGGCCCTGCCAGGCAGACGAAAGGCGGCGCACGCGTGACCGACACTCTTCCCGCCGAACGTCCGGCCATCCCCCTGGCGCGGACCTTTGCCAGCGACATCAGCTATGAGTTCTCGCCGTCCCTGGCCATGCTGTCGGCCCCCACCGGGGCCACGGCCGAGTCCATCCGCGCCCTGCGCACGCACATCGTCGCCCAGCACATCGACTACGGACGTCGGGCGCTGGCCATCTGCGCGCCCAGCGCCGGCGTCGGCTGCACCTTCACGGCCGCCAACCTGGCCATCGCCCTGTCGCAGATCGGGCTGAAGACCCTGCTGGTCGACGCCAATCTGCGCCAACCGGGGGTGAACGCCTTCGTCAAGCCCGGCCGGCCGGGGCCCGGGCTCGCCCAGTGCCTCGACAAGTCGGACGACGTCTGGCTCGACTGCATCAATTCCGACGTCATGCCGGACCTGTCGCTGATGTACGCGGGCGAGACGGTGGCCGACGCCCAGGCGCTGCTGGCCAAATACCGGTTCGAGACCCTGGTCGATTTCTGCCTGCGCAATTTCGACGTCACCCTGATCGACACCCCTCCGGCCAACAGCTGCGCCGACGCGCGGCTGGTCAGCAAGGTGGTGCGCTACAGCCTGATCGTGGCCCGCAAGGACAGGACCTTCGTCGACGACGTGAAGACCCTGGTCGGCCAGCTCGAGGCCGACGACGTCAAGGTCATCGGCACGGTGTTCAACCAGGCCTGAGCGGAATGGAGATCGCGGCCAGCCGCCGGTTTCGAAGTCTTCGCCTGGCGGACGGCTGGTGGCTGGCGGCGCCCTTCGCCCTGCTGGCCATTCCGACCATGGTCGACCTGGCGCGGCAGGATTGGTCGCGCGATTTCGGCGCCTATGGGCCGATCGTCCTGGCCACGGGGGCATGGCTCCTGTGGCGGGAAACGCACGAACTTCGGGCGGGGACGGCGAGGGGCAGCGCCTGGCTTACCTGGCCGGTGCTGGGCTTGTCGTTCGTCCTGTACGTCTTCGGCCGCGCGTTCGACTTCCTCACCCTGGAGACGGCCGGCGTCTATGGCGTGGGCCTGGCCATGCTCAATTCGAAGGTCGGCGCGCGGGCCATGCTGCGCTGCTGGTTCCCTCTGCTCTATCTGGCCTTCGTCATCCCCATACCCAGTTCGATCCTGGCCGACGTCACCGCGCCGCTCAAGGAGTTCGTCTCCTATGTGGCCACCGGGTTGCTGTCGCATGTGGGGCTGCCGGTGGTGCGGCAGGGGGTGACGATCTACATCGCCCAGTACCAGCTGCTGGTCGAGGACGCGTGCTCGGGCATGAATTCGATCGTCGGCCTGATCGCCGTGGGCCTGCTCTACATCTATCTGATGCGCGGCGCCTCGCTGGCCTATTCCCTGGTGCTGGTCGCCCTGGTCATCCCGATCGCCGTGCTGACCAACATCCTGCGCATCATGACCCTGATCCTGCTGACCTATTACGCCGGCAACGACGTGGCCCAGGGCTTCCTGCACTTCACCGCCGGCATGGCCCTGTTCGCGGTCGCCCTGGTCATCGTCTTCGCGCTGGACAGCCTGCTCCATCCGCTGTTTCGCAAGAGGGCGGCGTGACTTGCGATACCCTCACCCGGACGCGCCCGCGGGGCGCGTCTCGACCTCTCCCAGAGGGAGAGGTGACATGATCGGATCAGTTACGGGGGTGGTTAAGGGGACACAATACTTAATTCCCATAGCGTCAAGCTCGCCGGCGCACATGCATTTCTCGGGAATTAAGTATTGTGTCCCCTTAACTTCCTTAACTTCTTGTGTCCCCGTAACTGAGGCCGCGCCATGATCGCCCGGCGCGACATGCTGATCGGGGCGGGGTGCGTGCTGACGGCGGGGGCGGCGTGGGCCATGGTTCCGCGGCGGCACGTCTCGCTGCTGGGCGCGCGCGACCTGGGCGACATCGTTCCGCGCGCCTTCGGCGAGTGGACCTCGGCCGACACCACCGATCTGGTGGCCCCGAACGAGCCGGGCAGCCTCGCCGCCACCCTCTATCAGTCGACCATCGGCCGCATCTATCGCCAGGCGTCGACCGGAGCGCAGCTCGCGATGCTCATCGCCCACGGCGACACCCAGAGCGACGCCCTGCAGCTGCACCGGCCGGAGATCTGCTATCCGGCCTTCGGCTTCGCCATCGCCTCGAGCCAGGCGCTGCTGACCCCCGTCGCCGCCGGCGTGAGCATTCCCTCGCGCGTCCTCGTGGCCAAGGCCTCGGGCGGCCAGGAGGTGGTGCTTTACTGGACCCGGCTCGGGGAGTTCCTGCCGCAAAGCCGGCGCGAGCAGCAGATCGACCGGTTGCGAACGGCGCTGAACGGCGAGGTGGGCGACGGCGTGCTGGCGCGGTTTTCCATCGATACGCCGGACACCGCCGGCGCCACCGCGACCATGGAGGGCTTCGCCGGCGCCCTCGTCCGGGCCATGAAATCCGCCGACCGCGCCAGCCTGATCGGCTCGGCACGCGCTGAAGCATTGCGGGCGGTGTAAGTTACGATGAGTTGCTATTTCGATCTGGTCCGCCGCGAGATTCGTCCGCTGCTGCCGGCTGCCGCCAGCCGGATCGTCGATGTCGGCTGCGGCATCGGGGGCACCGCCAAGTGGCTGAAGGAAATCTATCCCTCGGCCCATGTCATCGGCATCGAGGGCAACGGAGACCTCAGGGCGGCGCTGAGCGAGAACGTCGACGAATCTTACATTCACGATCTCAACGACGAACCGCCGGATATGGGACAGCCGGATCTCATCCTTTTCCTGGATGTGCTCGAGCACCTGGTCGACCCGGAAACCGTACTTTCGCGCTTTGTCTCACGCCTGGCGGTCGGCGGGTCGGTGATCATCTCACTGCCGAACGTTGCCCATCTCAGCGTCGCGCTGCCGTTGGCCGTCTCCGGGCGGTGGACCTACGCCGACGCCGGGATTCTCGATCGCACCCACCTTCGTTTCTTCGTCCAACGGACCGCCATCGAGCTGGCCGAGTCGTGCGGCCTCAATGTCGAGGCCGCGCTCTATGCGGGGATGCAAGGACCGAAGTCACGCTTGATCGATAGGGCGACGCTTGGGTTGATCCGCGACCGCCTCGCCAAGCAATTCATCATGCGCGCGGTTCGCGAGCCCGTCGGGCACGCCAAATGGGCGCCCGCAGCCGAGTACTGAGCACCCTCCCACGCCTGCTCTCCGCCCTTTGCGCTTTCCAGCGGCTCCGCTATGAGCGATCCCGCGCGGATGTGGCGGAACTGGCAGACGCACTGGATTTAGGTTCCAGCGCCCAAAAGGCGTGGAGGTTCGAGTCCTCTCATCCGCACCAGGCTCAGGCCGGGCTGCGCCCTTCCTCGGGCATGGGCACGGTCTGGAACATCCGGACCACGCCTCGCGGCAGTATCTGACGCCCCTTGCTCCACTTCTCTACTCCCCACCAGCTCGCGGCGCCGGCGAGGACGGCGAGGGCCAGGCTGGCGAACGCCAGCGCTATCGGTCCGACCGCAGGCAAAAGCCAAAGGACGAAGAGCGCGGCCGGCCAACCATAGAGGTAGACGCCGTAGCTGATGTCCCAGCGATCATTGAGGTGGCGAAGGGGCCCGAAGTCGGCCGCCAGCGCCAGCCAGAACAGGAACAGGCCACCCAGGAGCAGGAGGGCGACTTCGGCAAGGTGCGGCTCAAACATCAGGGCAGCGCACATGGCCAGGGCGGGGACCGTAATCCTGGCCCGCAACAGGGGCGCGAGCTCATCGCGGAAGAGCCAGGCGTTGGCCCCGACCAAGAAGCCGGCGGTGAGCCTTACGGTCTGAAACGGATCGCCGAGGGTGAAGAACAGGGCCTTGTTGGCGGCCAAGTGATCCGACCAGGCGCGCATCGCCGGGTAAGTAAGGGCGATGTTCGCGGCCAGGCCAGCGAGGGTAAGGGCGGCAATGAGCCAACGACGCTTCAGACAGCCGATCTGGCCAAGCAGGGCGATGAGCAGGTAGCATCGGAATTCATAGATGATCGTCCACATCGAACCATTGAACGAGCGCAGGGGATGGCCAGTATGAACGTCGACGTAGATTGTCGGATCGTAGAGCAACGCCATCCTCGCCACGGTCTTTCCAAGCGATAGCCAGGGGGCGGCGCCCAATAGCGCGCCAAGGAGAAAGATCGAGACGACCGAGGCGACCAGGAAAGCCGGGTAGATGCGCAGAACCCGCCGCTCGAGATAGACGACGAGATTGCCATTCCGCATATAGCTCTTGGTGATTAGGTAGCCGCTCAACAGAAAGAAGGCGTCGACCGCCAGGTCGCCCAGGGAGAGGGTGTGGAAGAGCACTGTCAGGGGTTCGCGCGAGCGGTCGCCGTCGATGAGTTCGGGCGCGTGGCCGAAAATGACCAGGGAGGCGAACAACAGGCGCAACGGGCCGATATTGTTGTGATGAGCTCGCAAGATTCGGCCGTTTCGCTGCAGTGAACGGCCAGCTTTCCCGCTCGCGCGCGTTTGCGCAAGAGCCCCCGGGATGTAGCGCCTTGAGGGCTAACGCGTTGGGAGCCCGGCGCGGGTGCATGGAACTGGTGCAGGCGACGGATCAGGCTCTGCCCTCTTCAGCCGATTCCGTCCGGACGGGGTTTGCTCTCAGCGAAAATCCGTCGCGACCTCTTCGACGAGGTGTCTCGGCGGCCCGCCGCCGCGCCGGCCGAGCTCGAAGACCGCGGCCCGCCCGGCCATGCGAGGGGGCCCCAGATGGCGCTCGATGTCGTGATAGTGCGGGCGGTCCAGATAGTCGTCGAAGAAAAGGGTGGTGGTCTGGTTGGCCAAGGCGGCCTGGCGGGCGCTCTCCAGGGCGCACGCCCGGCGAAACCGGCCGTCGACCAGGATCAAGTCGGGGAACGGGCCGCCGAGCGCGCCGAGCCTCTCGAACGGCAGGTCCACATAGCGTTTCCACCTGGCGAGCCGGCCCGGCGTCGGTGTCTGGAAGACCGGTGTTCCCCACGCCTTGGTGAGGCCGATGTCGACGACAACGAATTTCACCGGCGCCGTTGTGGGCAGGCGCCGCCTTACGGCGCGCGCGTAGAAGGGGTCGCTCTCGACCGAAAGAGTCCCCACACCCAGTTCCGCGGCCATGACGGTCGACCCGCCGGCGCCGAACTCCAGATAGCGCCGCGCGCGGGTCAGCAGCGACTTGAAGAGGGCGGTGGAAGCCGGATCGAAATGCGGCGCGTCCGGCGGCGAAAACCCCTTGAACCTCTGAAGATAGAAGAAGCTGGCGGCCCGGCCGATCGAGCTTGAAGCGATCATCACGGCGGGCCTCGCGGGGCTTGTGAATCATACGCGCCCCGCCACGCGACAAGCCGGCGCGTTTCCCGGAGCGCGAAGAGAACCCTCGAGCATCCACATTGTTCCGCCGCGCCCGCGACGATCCGCCATTTTGCTCTAACTACCCCTTGCCCAACTACCGGTCTTGCAATGACCAGCCCGAACACCTAGTATCGACAATGTCGATACTGAGGAACCGATGCGCGTCACCGTCAGGAAATGGGGCAACAGCGCCTCTGTCCGTATCCCGGCTCCCGTCATGGAAGCGGCCCGCGTTCGGCTGGACCAGCAGGTGGACGTCAGGGAGGAGCGTGGGCGCATCATCATCGAGCCCGTGCGCGCGCCGACGTTCGATCTCGCGGCCTTGGTCGCGGGCATCACGGATGAAAACCGCCATGGCGAAATCGACTTTGGACGCCCGGTCGGCAAAGAGAATTTCTAGTGCCGGCGCCTTACGTACCGGACGCCGGCGATATCGTGTGGATCGATTTCGACCCGCAAGCGGGCCACGAGCAGGCGAGGCATCGGCCAGCCGTCGTGCTCAGCCCCGCCAGCTATAACGACCGCGCCGGTCTGCTCATCTGTTGTCCGACCACCACCAGGATCAAGGGCTATCCCTTCGAGGTGAAGCTGTCCGGCCGGCCCGCCAGCGTCGTCCTGGCCGATCAGGTCAAGAGTTTCGATTGGCGAGCGCGCAAGGCTCGAGGCAAGGGCCAGGCGACGGCCAGCGAACTCGCGGAAATTCGGGCCAAGCTGCACGCGCTCATTGGATAGGTTACGGGACTAAGTTACGGGGACACAATACTTAATTCCGCTCGCTGCGATCGCGCCCGAGGTCAACACCACGGGAATTAAGTATTGTGTCCCCGTAACTGTGCCACTTGAACGCCCAGCGCCCAGCATGACATAACGCGCCTTCGCTTCGCGCCGCCCTAGCCGGCGGCGTATTTGTTTGGCGCAGGACCCAACGTCGATGCAAGTCACCGAGACCCTCAACGAGAGCCTGAGCCGCGGCTATTCAGTGGTCGTGCCGGCGGCGGAGCTGGGGGCCAGGCTCGAGGAGCGCATCGCCGAGATCAGCCCGACGCTGCGCCTCAAGGGCTTCCGCCCCGGCAAGGTGCCGGCCGGGCACGTGCGCCGCATCTATGGCAAGGCGCTGATGGGCGAGGTGGTCGAGAAGACGATCAACGAGACCTCGCAGAAGGTGCTGGACGACAACAAGCTGCGCATCGCCGCCCAGCCGGACCTGAAACCCTCGTCCGACATGGACGAGGTGCTGGCCGGCCGGCAGGACCTGACCTACGCCCTCGAGGTGGAGGTGATGCCGGAGTTCGAGCCGACCGACATCGGCGCGCTCACCCTGACGCGGCTGATCTATCGGCCGAGCGAGGCGGAGATCGACGAGGCCCTGGCCGAGCTGGCGGCGCAGAACCGCGCCTATGCGCCCAGGAAGGGCAAGGCGGTGAAGGCGGCCGACGGCGACCAGCTGGTGATCGATTTCGTCGGCCGGATCGACGGCGAGCCGTTCGAGGGCGGCGCGGCCGAGGACGCCGAGCTGGTGCTGGGGGCCGGACGGTTCATCCCGGGCTTCGAGGCGCAGCTGGTGGGCGCCGCGCCGGGCGATGAACTGACCGTCAACGTCACCTTTCCGGCGACCTATCAGGTGGACAGCCTGAAGGGCAGGGACGCGGCCTTCGAGGTCAAGGTCAAGGAGGTGCGCGCGCCGGGCGAGGCCAAGGTGGACGACGCCCTGGCCGTGAATCTCGGCCTATCGGACCTGACGGCGCTGCGCGAGGCGGTGCGGGCCAATCTAGAGAACGAATACCAGGGGGCCTCGCGCTTCAAGCTGAAGCGCGCGCTGCTGGACGCGCTGGACGCGCGCCACGACATTCCGCTGCCGGCGCGGATGGTGGAGGCCGAGTTCGACGCCATCTGGAAGCAGGTGAAGGCCGACGAGGAGAAGAGCGGGCGCGATCCGGAGGACGAGGGCAAGTCGGAGGAGACGCTGCGGGCCGAATACCGGCGCATCTCCGAGCGGCGGGTGCGGCTGGGTTTGGTGCTGGCCGAGATCGGCCGGCGGGAGAGCGTGGCGATCACCGACCAGGAGCTGAACGAGGCCATGCGGGCCGAGGCGCGGCGCTATGGCGACATGGCTCAGCGGATGTTCGATTTCCTGCGCGAGAACCCGCAGGCCCAGGCCGGCATCCGCGCCCCGCTCTATGAGGAGAAGGTCGTCGAGCTGATCCTCGGCAAGGCGAAGGTGAGCGAGGAGGAAGTCAGCAAGGAAAAACTCCTAGAGGAAGACGACCTCCCCGAAGGCATAGCCGAGCCCCCGAAGAAAAAGCCCGCGAAAGCGAGGGCGAAAGCGGAGGCCGAAGCCAAGCCCAAGGCAACCGCCAAGCCCAAGGCCAAGACCGCGGCCAAGGCCGAATCCAAGTCCGCGGCGAAGGCCGCTCCGGGCAAGAAGAGATCCGCAGATGACGCAGATGGACACAGATAAGAACATCTGGCCGCTTCGCGGCTTCTTCCCCTCTCCCTCTGGGAGAGGTCGAGACGCGCCCTGCGGGCGCGTCCGGGTGAGGGTCTAAGCCACCGCCGATTTCACTCAATGTTTGAGCATCTTGCGCCGACGAGCTAGAGTACCGGCATGGATCGCAAGGACATGACCAAGCGGGCGCGCGAGCTGCGCGCCGAGGCCATCGAGGTGGAGCGCAGGCTATGGTCGATCCCGCGCGGCCGGCGGCTGGGCGGGGTGAAGTTCCGCCGCCAGGTTCCCATCGACCGCTACTTCGCCGACTTCGCGTGTGTGGAGGCCAAGCTGGTCGTGGAGCTGGATGGCGGCCAGCACGCCGACCAGGAGGCGTATGACGCGAGGCGGACTGAGGCGCTCGAGGCTTGCGGCTGGAAGGTTATTCGATTCTGGAATGGCGACGTGATCGAGAGTCTCGACGGCGTGGCGGATACCATCTTGGCGGAGCTTGATCCGGCGGGTGCGTAAGGCCCTCACCCGGACGCGCCCGCAGGGCGCGTCTCGACCTCTCCCAGGGGGCTAGCAGATTCACACATCTCGAAAACTCGTTTTAGCTCAAGGAATTAGCCTAACATATATGTTCCGTAGGCAGATGGTCTTCTC
>JBOHLC010000251.1:0-1292 GCA_050729395.1 Caulobacteraceae bacterium | reverse complement strand
ATCGTCGACTTCGGCGCCTTCGTGAACTTCTTCGGCGCCAAGGACGGCCTGGTGCACGTCAGCCAGATCGCCAACGAGCGGGTGAACAAGGTGTCCGACGTGCTCACCGAAGGTCAGATGGTCAAGGTCAAGCTCGTCGGCTTCGACGACCGAGGCAAGACCCGCCTTTCGATGAAGGTCGTCGACCAGGTCACCGGCGAGGATCTGACCAAGAAGGAGCCGGCCGAGGCCGACGCCTGATCGGGGACGGCCTCAGCCGCGCTTCCAGAAGACGCCGGAACGGGCCACGCAGCGCGCGGGCAGCGCCTTGCGTCCGGCGTCGACGTAGCCGAGGTGGCCCATCAGGGTGGCGGTCAGGGCCTCGGCCGTCGGCACGGCGGCCGGGTTCTGCCGATAGGCCTCGCCTAGTGTCTCGTGCAGCAGGGAGTCGATGCCGGCCAGGGCCGGCAGGCCGTCAAGCGTGGCTTCGAGCGCGGCCGAACGCGCCTCGGGCGATGACATGATCTCGGCTAGGCGGCTGGCCAGCGGATCGTCGGCTGTCAAGGGCTCCGGCTCGGCGTAGGGCAGACCGAGCAACTCGATCGCCCGCGCCAGGTGGTTGCCCTCCGCCGAGTGCAGGGCCTTGGCCCGTTTCCACACCGCGTGCCGCTCGTTCTGGCTGCGCTCGCGCAGCTTGCCGCGCGTCCAGCCGCCGATGAACACTTCTTCCTTCATTGGCCCTTCGATTAAGGCGCCCCGAGGCCCTTGCTCAAGAGCCCGCTTTGCTCGAGAGGCGACGCGCGGCTAACCTTGGAAGACGATGGCCAGGTTCAACTCCGGCGGGCTGAGCCTCGCCTATGACGACATCCGTCCCGCCGGCGAGGAAGCCGGCGTCATCATGCTGGTGCATGGTTTCGCTACCAGCCGGACCGAGAGCTGGCGACGGCTCGGCTGGTACGCGGCCTTCGAGCGCAAGGGCTGGCGGGTGATCGCGCCGGACCTGCGCGGCCACGGCGAAAGCGAAAAGCCGCACGAGGCTTCGGCCTACGCCCGGGCCGACATGGCCGGCGATCTCGTCGCTCTGATGGACCACCTGGGCGTGAGCTGGGTCAATCTGATGGGCTATTCCATGGGCGCTCACCTCGCGCTGGGCCTGGCGCTGAGGCAGCCGGAGCTCATCGGCCATTTGATCCTCGGCGGAGTCGGCGCGCGGGTGATCGATGGCGCCAGCCCCTTCGCCAAGGCCGGCATGACCATGGCCGATGCTATGCGAGTCGACGATGCCGACTCGATCGCCGACGGCAACCTGCGGG
>JBOHLC010000250.1:0-3118 GCA_050729395.1 Caulobacteraceae bacterium | reverse complement strand
CGTCGGCGCGCCGACCTGCCTGGTCCTGGCCTTCACCTTCCACATGCGGGGACTGGGGGTGTGGATCGGCCTTGCTGCCGGCCTGGCCGCGGCTGCCGCGGCGCTTTCCGTGCGCTTCATGCTGATGACCAGGGAGAGGCGGGTCTAAAGACCCAGGCGCTGGAACTGTGCCTCTGGCGCCTGGAGGTCGCGCAAGGCGGCGGCGAGGCGCGCGGCGGCCTCGGCTTCACGCGCGCCGCCGGCGAGGTTGGTCGCCTCGTTCGGATCGCTCGTCAGATCGAACAGCTTCGAGCCGGAAAAGCGGGTCGCCGCCCAGTAGGGGACCGCGTCGCCGGCCTCCCAGATCTGGCGCAGCACCGGCACCGCGCTCCCCGGCATGCGATCGAGCACCGCGCGGTCGTCGGGCAGCGGTAGCTCGCGGCTGAGCGGCAGGACGTGGGTCGGCATGGTCGACCAGCGGTTCGAGTACATGGCCAGCGGGGCATTGGCGGCCGCCGGCGCACGCGCGTATTTCAAGCCGGGTTCGATGAGATGGACCTCGCGGCCCCACACGCCGGCCAGCACGAATTCGCGCACCTCGGCCTTCTCGCCGTTAAGCAGCGGCGTCAACGACACGCCATGTGTCGCCTGGCGCGCCGGCGGCAGGGCGAAGATGTCCTCCAGGGTGGCGAAGAGATCGACGCTGGTGGTCAGCGCGGAGCAGGCGCCCGGGTCCAGCCCCGGAGCGGCCATCATCAGCGGGATGTGGGCGATGGTCTGATAGAGCGGGGCGCCGGGCTTTCCCCAGATATCCTTCTCACCGAGATAGTGGCCGTGGTCGGTGGTCAGGATGACCAGGGTGTCGCGCCACAGATCACGGGCGTCGAGAGCGTCGAGCATTCGGCCCAGCCACTTGTCGATCATGGTCAGCTTGCCGCCGTAGGCGGCGCGCACCTGCGCGCCCTCTCGTTCGGTCAGCACGCCCCTGGCGATTCCGCCCACGGCATAGGGCGGCCAGATGAGGTGCGGCCCGGTCCACTCCGGATCGTACAGGCTGGCGTAGGGCTCGGGGGTGTCGAACGGCTCGTGCGGATCGAACTCGTCGATCATCAGGAAGAAGCGCTCTTGCTGGCCGGCGTTCTCTTCCAGCCAGCGCGCGCCGGCGGAAAGCGTGCGCGGACCGGGGAAATCGGCCTCACCGCGAAACCAGCCGCGCGAATTGTCATACGGCATGCGCTGCCGGCCGAACGACGGCGCGCCGGCCCAGGAGGGATCGGGCTTCGTCTTCCAGGCGTCGCCCTCGTGGCCGCGCTGATAGTCCCAGGCGGTGAAGTCGACATGGTAGTTCTCACCGCCGCGCTCGAAGAGATGCGGATGGTCGCTGATGAGCTGGGAGGTCACGCCGGCGGCCGAGAGGCGCGCGGTGATGGCGTCTTCCCAGATCTCCACCGAGCCCCATGGCTTCCACAGGAAATCGAGCGCCCCGCACAGGATATCGTGCCGCGCCGGCATGCACGGCAGCGAGCCGACGTAGTGGCTGTCGAAGCGCACCGAGCGCGCGGCCAGACGGTCGATGTTGGGCGTGGCGAACTCCGTCCCGCCATAACAGCCGAGCATATGCCGGTTGAGGCTGTCGAGAAGGATGAGGACGACGTTGGCCACCGGTTTCATGCCGCCTGTTTCGGCTTGCAAAGGGCGCACGTCCAGTCCGTGGCTTGCCGCTCAATACTGAGCCGGGCTACATTTGCCGAGATGGCTGGGGCGGGCAGTTGAAGGCGAGCCTTGGGGCATTGGCGATCGCCGCCGCGGCGAGCCTCGCCGCATGCGCTACGTCGCCCCCGGGCAATATTCCTCCTCTGCAAGTTTCCTTTGCCGTCACCCAGGTCACGGCCGCCGCGTGGTTGCCGGACGGCAGGCGGCTGATCACCGCCGGTTCAAGCAACCTTTTCCTGTGGGACGCCAGGACCGGCGCTCAGGTCGCCAAGTACGACCTGCCGTTCTTCCGCGTGGGCGAGATCAAGGTCCTGGCGGACGGGCGCCACGCCGAGTTAAGCACAATGTACCCGGTTGGGGGGCCCTATCCTGAGATCTGCCATGGCTGCCGTGACGCCGTGGACAATGACGTCAAGCTACTCGACCTGAAAACCGGCGCCGAGACGCCGCTGAAAGATCGTGTCGCGGCTGGCGGGGAGCGCCCGTTCAAGCCGCTTTCGTCGCCCGATGGCAAACGGACTCTGGAACGGGACCCGAGCACTGAGGGCTTCTTCATCTCCAGCAACGGCGGGCGCGCGCGGGTCAGGCTGCACGGTGGACGGGAATTGCGGTCCATGGGCATCGTCAATGGCCAACCAATCCCGATCGCGGACGTACCCTGGCAGGTAGAGTTGATCTGGGCCGGGTACCAGCAGCCCCACTGGCTCACAGCCAACCATCCCGACCGGCCCAAGACCGTGGCCGATTATCAGCACTGCGGCGGCTCGCTCGTCGCGCCGAGCTGGGTACTGACCGCCGCGCACTGCGTCGCCGCGCTGGGAGACAGCAGCCAGCTACAGGTCCGGGCCGGCTCGGCGGACCTCGATGGCAATTTCGAGGTGTTCGAGATCGACCGGATCGTCGTGCATTCGGATTATGTGCCCTCCACCAATAACGCCCCGCCGCGAAACGATCTCGCGCTCGTGCATCTCAAACAGGCCGCGAGCCTGAATCCCTTGCGCGTCGAGGTCGTCAATCGGGCCACGGGCGATCCCAAGGGCTTTCTCACCGTCACCGGCTGGGGCGCCTATCAGACCGTCACCTTCGCCAGGCAGCTGACGCTCGAGGCGAACGACGGCGTGCAGGACATGGACCCCCGGCTGCAGGAGACGCGCCTGGAGGTCGTCTCGCCCGAGCGCTGCGATGAGGACATTCGCAAGGTCGATCCGGCGGCGCGGATCCTTCCCTTGCCACAAACGCTGTTCTGCGCCGGGGCCGAGACCAGCGCGACCTGCCAGGGCGACAGCGGCGGGCCTCTGGTGGGCCTGGACGCGCACAATAATCCAGTGCTCGTCGGCGTGGTCGGCTGGGCGGCCGGCTGCAACGTGGGCCCAGGCGTCTACACCAGCGTGGCCCCGTTCAGGGACTGGATCGACAAGACCATCGC
>JBOHLC010000249.1:0-9036 GCA_050729395.1 Caulobacteraceae bacterium | reverse complement strand
GCGGAGTGTAGACCCGGGACCCAGGGCCTCGCGCGCCAGCCTGTCCGCCGCCCCCACGCAGCTTCATCATTGTTGCGCGGCAACCCTTGGTCCCGCATCTCCGCTCCACTTCGTTGCGCTGCGTGCGGGATGACGTAATTGAGGAGGTGCGGAGCGGCGGTGCTTTGCTTCATCTGTGTAAATCTGCGTCATCTGCGGATCTCTTTCTTCGCTGCGATCGGAGGCCTTCATGGATATCGGCGGGAAGATCATTGTGGTCACGGGGGCGGCGAGCGGGATTGGGCGGGCGCTGTGCTTGCGGTTCGCCGACGACGGGGCGGCCAAGGTGGTGTGCGCCGACCGCTACGGGGCCGGGGCCAAGGCGACGGCGGAAGCCTGTGGCGGCATCGCCTTCACCACCGACGTCTCGCGCGAGGCGGACATCGTCGCCCTGATCGAGGGGGTGGAGCGCGACGTGGGGCCGATCGACCTCTTCTGCTCCAACGCCGGCATCGCCGTCTTCGGCGGAGCCGAGGCGCCCGACGAGGCCTGGGAGCGGATCTGGCGGATCAACGTCATGGCCCACGTGTGGGCCGCCCGCCACCTCACACCGCTGATGATCGCGCGCGGCGGCGGCTATCTGATGAGCACCGCCTCGGCCGCCGGCCTCTTAAGCCAGATCGGCTCGGCGCCTTACGCGGTGACCAAGCACGCCGCCGTGGCCCTGGCCGAATGGCTGGCCATCACCCACGGCGACGACGGCATCAAGGTCTCCGTGCTCTGCCCGCAGGCGGTGCGCACGGCGATGACCGCCGGCGACCCGGATGGCGTGGCCAGCATCGACGGCATGATCGAGCCGGAGGAGGTGGCGCAGGCGTGCGTGAAGGCCATCGCGGCGGAGGATTTCCTCATCCTCCCGCACCCCGAGGTGCTCGACTACATGCGGCGCAAGACCGACAACTACAACCGCTGGATCGGCGGCATGCGCAAACTCAACCGGCGGTTCAGGGGGTAGGTGGGCGCGCCTAACCCACCCATTGCGTCATCCCGAACGCAGCGGAACGCATGTGGAGCGGAGATGCGGGACCCAGAGGTTGCTGACCCCTTCCCCGGTGCGGCGAGATGGAAATTGGCAAGGCGGCGTTGGCCGCTCTGGGTCCCGGATCTGCGCGCCTTCGGCGCTTCGTCCGGGATGACGCAACTTATTGAATGCGCTCCGTTGCGTCCGGGATGACGGGGCGGTGTGGGTGGCGGATTAGAACTGCTTCGGCAGACCGGCGTCCTTCAGCGTGCCGTTGGCTGTATGCTTCGACAGGATCTTGCCATCGACTGTGAAGCGCTTCCCGTTGATCGGGCTCTCCCACACCTCGTGGTCGCCGCGGCCTTGGCGCACGAGCCTGCAACCAGCGGCGAGCAAGGCCTCTTTCACGCGCGGCGTATAGCTGCTCACGCCCGCTCGGGAATGCGCACCCGCGTGCTGGCGTGGGCGATCACCTCGATGGGGATTTCGTGGAACGCGGCGTCTGTCTCGTCCTCCAGCAGGTCCTGGACCGCGCCGGGAATGCGCTCGACCAGTGCATCCAGCGTTGGGGCCTCGATCCGCAGTCCATGGACGTCGCTGGACTCGGTGTACCAGACGCCGGCCTCGGCATCGAAGTTGGCCTTGACGACAATGATCCCGGTCATGGCGACCTTTTCGGCCTTTGCAACCGACTTAACAAGATCGCCGGGCCCTGGCCACGTCGTCGGGCTGGTCGCATGAAATTGCGGGCGTCATGGCATCCCCAGAAAGGCGGCGAGCGCGCGGGTGACAGCCGCCATGGCGCCAGGATCCAGGGCGCCGATCCGCGAGCCGACCTTGGCGAGCGGCACGGTCATGGCCTTGTCGATCATGACCTGAGAGCGCCTGGCTAGCCCGCCCACCGCCGCCGCCTCGATCGTCACGCGCAGCAGCGGCGCATCGCGCAGGTCGCTCGTCATGGGCAGGACCGTGACCGAGGGCAGGTCGGCGAACTCATCGGCCTGGACAATCAGCGCCGGCCGCGGCTTGCCATAGTCGCCGGAGACGACGACCGTGACCAGCTCGCCGCGCGTCACGCGCTCCAGCCTTCGGTGTCGGCGACATCTTCCGCCCATGCCATGACGGCGGCTTCATCGCTCTCCGGCCAGGCGGCCGCTTCGGCGATGATCCGTGACTGGCGCCTGGCCTCGACGGCGAAGTCCCGCTGGCGCCGGCGTTCGACATAGTGGCGCATGAAGTCGCGCAGGACCTGAGCCGCGGGCCTGTCGGCCGCCTCTGTCGCGGCCTGGAAATCCGCCTTGAGTTGCGGATCGACACGGAGATTGAAGCTTTCCGCCTTGGCGTGATGCGTGGCGCGGGGCATGGAGAAAGTCCTCGTGAATGCAATTGCATAATATATGCGTTGAGGTGGCGCTGACAAGCTGGCCCAGCCTCCTTTATTCCGCGTCGCCTGCCGCTGCGGCAGGGCGGAGGGACGCGGGATCCGTCGGGACTACCCGACCCCACGCTCCCTTCCGACCGACCAGCGGCGCCCGCGCGGCGACCGGGGGCTGAAACCCTTCTAATGCGTCATCCCGGCCGAAGCGCTGAAAGCGCGGAGAGCCGGGACCCAGGGCGGCGAGAACCGACCTGGCCGCTTCGATCACTCTGCTTCGAGGTTAGCGGACGGCAACCCTAGGTCCCGGGTCTGCACTTCGCTTCGCTCCGTTTCGCCCGGGATGACGGAGTTTAATAGATCCGCTCCGTTTCGCCCGGGATGACGAGTTGGGAGGTGTAGCTGCCGCTCGGGAATGCGCACCGCGTGCTGGCGTGGGCAATCACCTCGACGGGGATTTGCAGGCGGCTTAACAAGATCGACGTGAGCTCAATCGATCGGCGGGGTCTGTCGTCGTTCACGCCGCGGCGACCTCCAGGGTGACGCCGAGATCGCGCTGGAGATGGGCGATGACGGCGAACAGATTGCGCGCCGTCGGGTTGCCGCGCGGGCCGAACATCCGCATCAGGCTCTTGGCCGGCGTGCCCGTGGCCGCCGAGAGGGCCTCGAAGCCCACGGTGGCGTTGATATAGTCGCGCAGCACCGACTTGCCGGTTTCGATGTCGCCTTCCATCAGCACATTGATCGCTTCGGCCAAAAGCGCGCGCCTGAAGGCCGGCTCGCGCTCCATTCGCTCCACCACCGTCAGCTTGAAAGCCCGGGTCAGCACCATCTCGTCAATACTTCCCTTTCGCGTTTAGTCCGCCCACCGCGTCTTCGCTGCTCTTCCGCCTGTCGCAGCCGGTCATGGCGATCCCTTCGACCTCACGAAGTCGCCTCGAGAGCGGCGGCCACGGCCGAGGGATTGCGGCCGATGACGCGCAGATAGGCGCGGGCCGCCGCGTCGGGCGCCTTCCGCCCCTGCTCCCAGTCGCGCAGGGTCCCGAGCGGAATGTGAAAGCGCGCCGAGAATTCCTCCTGCGAAAGAGACAGCGCCCGACGGATGATCTTCACCCGCGGCGTGCGACGCATGCGATCCATGTCTTCCGCTGTCAGCGGCCTTGCGTCCGGATCGCTCAGAGCTGCCGCATAACGCTCCGCCTCCGTCATGGCGTCGACGCGAGCCCAGATGCTCGGCGAACTCTCAGGCGTTTTCTTCATGATACCGCCTCCGCTCCCGGACGGTGGCGACCCGGGCCGAAATGATTCGAGTGCGCTCTTCCCTCATCGTGTAGATCACACACAACAACCGACCCTCGACCATGCCGACGATGACCACGCGAGCCTCGCCATAGTCTTCCCTGTCATCGAACCACTCGACGGCGAAGGGATCGGCGAATACTCCGCGCGCGATGTCGAACAGGACTCCATGTCGATTGCGGTTGGCGACCGCCTTGGCGTCGTCCCACTCGAAATCTTCATCCCTCATAACTACGGCATTGCCGTAGTGATTGCAAGCGGTGGGCGGCCCTCCATATCTGGAACATACCAGGAACATACGAAGCGGTGAAGGCTCATCGACGGTCGGCAGGAAAGCGTCCTGACCGACTTCGGCGAGGAGGCTTGGAGGTCGGCCCGAGCTGTCGAACCTGGAGCTGCGATTGAAATTGCGCGCGCAACAATCTGTGTTTCGCTCGCGATGAATTCGGAGAAAAGCACCAGGCCATGCCCGTGCCGCGGTGGCGTCATGCGGCGAGGCGCTCGGCCGGAAACGGTGAGTTTCAGGGGCGAATCCCTGACCTATGAACAGCCGGGATGGCACTGCGACGCGTGCGATGACGGCATTCTGGAGGGCGCCGACAACGAGTATCACGACGCCGCTCTGGTGATGGCGCGGGCCAAGGGCTCGCCAATCTCGCCGTTGATGGTGCGCGCGGCCAGGGACGGCGTTTCGCAGCGCGAGGCCGGGCGCGTCTTCGGCGGCGGGCCTACGGCGTTCTACAAATATGAAACCGCCAAAGCCGTGCCATCAGAAGGGATGGCCAAATTGCCGCGCATCGCCATCGAGAGGCCGGACGTGTTTCACGGCCGACCGGGTCCGCGCTCCAAGGGCATGACGGGCGATGATACCGCGATGCTGCGCCAGAGGGTGCGCGACAGTCATCTGGGCGCCATTCTCGAGCGGGTATATCCGGCCGGTCCCGGGCGATGAGCGGCGGGGTCGCCCGCGGCCGCCGCATGACACTCCACCACCGTCAGCTTGAAAGCCCGGGTCGGATCGAGCTTCAGGCGCTAACGCGCTCGCGTCGGGGCGCGGGGACCCTCAGGCGGGCACGGGGCGCCGCAGCGCTGTCGGCGGCGTGGCGGGGCGGACTTCCACGGAGACATCGACCTCGCGTCCCAGCCTGGCCAGGATGGACATCAGGCGGTCGACCGTGAAGCGGTCGAGCCTCATTTGCCGGATGCGGGAAAAATCCGCCGCCGCCGTACCCGTGCGCTCGTGGGCCGCGCGCACGCTCAGCCCCTCTTCCTCCAGCACATGGATGATCTGGGCGGCCAGGAGGGCGCGAAGCTGTTCGAGTTCGGGGTTCGGCAGACCAAGGTCGCGGAACACGTTGCCGGAGCCCGGAGCCAGCTCCATGTCGTCGTCGGCGATCATGACCGCTCCCTCAGACGCTTGAGACGTTCACGCACCAAGTTGATTTCGGCCTTGGGCGTGGCGATCCCGCTCTTCGACTTCTTCTGGAAGGCGTGAATCACCCAGATCTCCTCCGCGAACTGAAGCGCATACACCACGCGGAAGGCGTCGCCGCGATGGCGCAAGGCCAATTCCCAGACGCCCGAGCCGAGGCCGGTCAGCGGCTTGGCCACGTCCGGCCTCTCGCCCTCCGCGATGACGGTCAGCGCCCGCGCCGCCGCCAATTGCACGTCGACCGAGAAATCCAGGAAATCCTTGCGCGCAGCCCGGACCCAGGAAATCGGCCGGGTGCCTCTCACGACGGAATGTAGTCAGATATGACTATGTCGTCAAGGCGCGCCGGTATGGTCAAGATCGCGGCGAGCGATGGATGCGCGATGCGGTAGCGGGATCCGCGACTTGGCGGGATGCATTCGATGCCGGCCGCCCGACAGACCGCCGCCACATCCTCGATCCGCCAATCGGCCCCGCGATTGCGGCGCATCGCAGCCAAGCGTTTCTCGGCTCGGGACATTCGCCGTCAAGCGCCCAATTGCCTGGATCGAAAATGCGTCGCGCGCCGTCGCATAACGGGAACATATAGAGAACGAAATCGGCTCGCAATGGCGCGCCTTAAGCCCCCTCGCGCTGGCCGAGATTGAAGACGAGGCCGAAGGGATCGGCCAGGTAGCAGCGCGGGAGATCTCTCCTCCACCAGCGGCAGCCGGCGGCCAGCAGACGCGCCTTGGCGGCGGGGATGTCGTCCACCCGAAAATCGAGCAGCCGCGCGGCCTACCTGCACGAAGAAGCCGGCCGGTACTGGTTTTCCACCCAGCCAACCCTGAACCGCCTGGCTGACGAACGAGCCCGCGCGTTTCCCTCTCACGAGGTCGACCAGGAAATCGTCAAAGCGCTTATCGACGACGGCAAACTGAAGGACCGGTTTCATCGCGTCTTCGCGGCGCCGGACGACCCATCGGCGATCGACGAGGCGCTATCACTGTCGCTCGTGATCCTGGGACCAGAGAAGCCCCACACGGGCAAGGGCGTGACAGCCAGCGCGGCCACCCAAGCCGTGACCGACACACTGACGCGCTGTCGCGCCGGCCAGCGGCGATATCGCAACACCTTACTCTTCGTGGCTGCGGACGAGGCAAACTTGTCCATAGCGCGCGAGGCCATGCGGCGGTCGATGGGCTGGGCATCGGTAGCCACCGACAACCGCGTGCAGGCCTCGCTTACAGGCCTTCAGGCACAGGAGGTAAAGGACAAGGCCAAACCCGCGCGTGATGGTGCGATCGTGGCCTTACGCAACGCGTGGGGCCACGTACTTTTCCCGGTGAAGACGGACGCCACGGCGACCGGGACGCCGTTCGAACTCGAGCATCTCGCGATCACCGGCAGGGACAGGGCGGCGATTCCGCAAGCCGTCTATGACAAGGCTTTGGCCGACGGAATCACCAAAGAGCGCCTGGGACCGGACGCGCTCGTTCTCCATTTGGCGCCGCTCTGGCAGGATCGACCCTACTTGCCAGTCCGTGAAGTGGCGGAATGGTTCGCCTCTTACGTCTACCTGCCCAAGTTGCGCGACCGGGTGGTGCTGGACACGGCGATCCGCGACGCGGTGCGAAAACTCGATCCCGCGTTCGGCTATGCCGACCGGCTCGACGAAGCGAGCGGCGAATACGTTGGCCTCGTCTGGGCGGGCGAGCCGCCGATTCGCATGCCAGACTCTGCGGTTCTGGTCGGCGCCGAGGCTGCGCTCGCGCAGTTGAAAGCCGCCGACGGCGTGGCAGTCCACCCGATCCCCGATTTGACAGGGCGTCCAGCCACGACGGTCGCCGGCGAACCTACTTCTCAATCCAGAACCGGACCCCGAAAGCCGCGCCGGTTCTATGGCGCCGTCGAACTCGACATGATCCGGCCGATCAAGGCGTTCGAGGCCATTTTGGACGCGGTCGTCATCCAACTGCAGCGCGCGCCCGGCGCGAAGGTCACCATCACACTGGACATCCAGGCTGAATGCAAAGGTGGTTTTGCGGACGACGATGTGAGCGTGGTGCGTGACAACGCCAAGAGCCTGAAGTTCCGGCCGGATGGGACGGGGTTCGCGGAGGACTGAGGAAGAGACGGCGAGGGGGCATCTTGTGAGCGCCACGGTCTTCATCATCGATGACAAGAATCAGCTGACCCCGCTCACCCGAACGGATTATGTCTCCGAAGACTTGTTTCAAAAGCTGCTTGCTGATCATCCGGCCTTGCTGAGTCAGGTTGCCGGCGACGAGGGCCGCTTGTTGCTTATCCGTCGCGAGGCGCCCGTCGCGGATTCCGCGGACGGCGGCGGCCGATGGTCGCTCGATCATCTGTTCATAGACCGGCAAAGCGTGCCTGTCCTGGTGGAGGTCAAGCGGGCCTCCGACACCCGAGCCAGGCGCGAGGTGGTCGCGCAGATGCTCGATTACGCCGCCAACGGCGTCGCCTATTGGCCGGTGAGCGACTTGGTCGCGGCTTTCAGGAGCAGCGTCAGCGAAGAGGCGCACGCTGACACGAAACTTGACGCCTTCCTCGAAGGCGCCGACGCGGAGGAGTTCTGGAGACAGGTCGATCTCAACCTGCGCGCCGGCCGAATCCGCATGGTCTTCGTCGCCGATCGGATTCCCGGTGAGCTGCGCCGGATCGTCGAGTTTCTCAATGAGCAGATGAGTCCGGCCGAGGTCCTGGCCATCGAAGTCGAACAGTTCACCACGGCCACCGGCATGCGTGTGCTGACTCCTCGACTCCTTGGCGTCACCGAGCGGGCGAAGAGCGCCAAGGGTGTCCAGTCCGCCATGCCGCCGATCTCCGAGGAGGCGTGGCTCGAGGACCTAGGGACACGCCACGGCGCCATAGCAGTGCAGATGGCGGAGAAGGCGCTGGCCTGGTTCCGCGGAGAAGGGCTGCGGATTGAGATGACCAAGACCCAGGAGAACATCCACGCGGCGCTCCTCAGGCCCGACGGCAAACCGACCTGGACATTCTTTATCGCGCGCGCGACGGGCAAGATTCACGTCGCGCTCGATTATCTGAGCTACAATCCGGCTTTCGCCGACGAGGACGTGAGACTGGGCCTGCTCGAGAAATTCAGAGCTCTGCCCGGCGTCGCGATCACGACCGACAAGACCAAGGGCTGGCCGGGCGTTCCGCTCGAAGCATTAGCGCGGCCGGAGGTGTGGGACGGGTTTGTGAAGATCGCCGAGGACATTCTCGCTCGAAACGCGGCGCGCGGAGCGATGGCCATGGAGCCGAGTGTCTAGGCGTGGGTGCCAGTCGTGGCCACCTGCCTCGGCAACCTCACGGCGAAACGGCTGTGTAATAAATCCGAGAATTCACGCCAGATAACCCATACTTTCGATAGAACTTTTTCGAGCCCCGCCAAGCTCTAACGAAACTCGGCAGCTGCGTCTCAATGGCCAGCTCTGGGTGGGAATACCAAGAACCCGAAATGAGCATGGCCTCAGGCAATCGCTGAACAGTAAGCCCGTGACTTTTCGCGACCCGCACTCGCTCTCTTTGCGCGCGCCTCAACACCGAAACCATCCATCCATCAAGTTCCTTTAGCTGGTCTATTTTCGTAATAAGCGGCAAGAAACCCATTAATCCCCTGACGTACGGTAGTCGCGCGGTCCCCTCCAAAAATGCCCCGAGTTCTGCCTCACTAATGCCGCCGTATAAATACTTCCTCAGTTCACTGACGCACGTAACCAAATCCCAATCGACAAATCCATGACCGATTCTCTTGCCGCTCATGTGACCCTTTGGTCCGCGACGATGTTGAAGCAGATGAATATATATTATACGCGCGACGCGCCGCTTAATCCTCTTCATGGCCCTCTCTGGAAGCGTGATGTCGGGGAGGCCCGGTCTTTTCCCCGCGACTAAACAATGTCCAACATAATTGATGTGCAT
>JBOHLC010000248.1:0-1411 GCA_050729395.1 Caulobacteraceae bacterium | reverse complement strand
CATCTCCGCCGAGAGGCTCTCGATCGCCGGGGCGCGCGCCACGGCGGCGCTGTAGAAGGCATGCGCCGCCCGACCGTCGCCGGCCAGGGCCACGCTGTCTGCTTTCATCACCAGGCCGCGCAAATGGTTGGGCTGCACGGCCAACGCCTTGTCGATCGCCGCCCGGGCGCCGGTCTCGTCGCCCATGCCTCGACTGGCCAAAGCCAGGCCGATCCAGGCATCCGCGTCCGCCGGGCGCGCGCCGACCAACTGCTGAAAGTGTCGCCGCGCCGCGATCGGGTCGTTGCGCCGCAAGGCCGCAGCGGCGGTATCGCTGAGCCGCGCGGCCTCGCTCGGTGATATCTCGCTCACTTAGATAAATCCCATTCGCCCAGGCGCGGCTTCTGGTGGCGGAGCCTACAATGCCCTGGCAATCCCTGTCCAAGCCGCGTTGGCGGGGTGGCGCGGTGAAGCGAGGGCGGTTAAGGGCAGGCATGAGCCTCGAGGATCCGGCCCTTCTCGTCACGACGCTGAAGAACGACGCCGATCGCGCCCTGAGCCGCGCCGATCCGCGCCTCGCCCGGGTCCTGTTCGAGCGGGCGACCGGCCTGGCGCCCGACCGCATCGACCTGTGGATGGGACTGGCGGCGTCGCTGCGCGCGCTCGGCGAGCAGGAAGCCTCGCTCGTAGCCGTCGAACGCGCGCTCGCCGTCGACCCGAGGCTGTTTCCCGCGCTGCTGATGAAGGGCTCCTTGCTCGAATCCCTGGGCCGGACGAGACCGGCGGCGGTCGCCTATGGCGCCGCGGTCAAGCTCGCCCCGCCTCCCGCAACCCTGAGCGAGTCCACGGGGCGGGCCCTCGCCCACGCCAACGCCGTTCACCAGGCGCGCGCCGCCGACCTCGCCGCCGCGCTCAAATCAGCGGCCGGGCTCGACGAAGGCTTGAAGGACACCGCCCTGGGCCGACGGGCGGATATCTTCGTCGAGGCGCTGGTGGGACGGCGGCGAATCTTCAACCAGGAACCGGTGAAGCTCAACTTTCCCGGATTGCCGGCGATCGAGTTCTATGAGCGTGACGAGTTTCCATTCCTGGCGGAACTCGAAGCGCTCACCGGCGAGATGCGGTCGGAGCTGTTGTTGGTCTGGGCGCCCGGTTCGGCCGGCCTCTCGCCCTACATTCAATATCCTCCCGGCGTGCCAGTCGATCAGTGGTCGGAGCTCAATCATTCGCTCGACTGGAGCGCCTTCCACTTCTGGCTCTACGGCGAGCGCGTCGAGGCCAATTGCCAGTTATGTCCGCGCACCGTCGCGGCGTTGGACCTGATCGACATGCCTCGCGTTCCAGGCCGCTCGCCGGCGGCGATGTACTCGATATTGCGGCCGCGCACGCGCATCCAGCCGCATACGGGCGTGGCCAATACGCGCCTGGTCCT
>JBOHLC010000247.1:0-2750 GCA_050729395.1 Caulobacteraceae bacterium | reverse complement strand
GTGTTGTGTCATGGCGTCGGCGGCATCCGCCCGGGCGGCGCCCGGCGAGACCGTCGGCGGCTATGAGCTGGACGTCGCGGCGGGCAAATCCCAGGTTTTGCAAACGCCCGGGACCTACACCGACCTGATGGTCGGCGACGCCAAGATCGCCGATGTGGTGCCTTTGACGACCCACTCGGTCTATGTCGTCGGCAAGACCGTCGGCGAGACCTCCCTTTCCATCTACGGACGCGGCAAGCGCCTGATGGCGCAGGTCAATGTGGTCGTCGGACCGGACATCCAGACCCTGCAAGGACGCCTGCACGAGATGCTCCCCGACGAGCGTGACGTCTCGATCCGGGCCGTCAACGGATCGCTCGTCCTCTCCGGCACGGTGAGCAATCCCGTGGTCCTGCATCAGATCGTCGAATTGGCCGATACCTTCGATACCGGCAAGGTGGTCAACATGCTGGGTGTCGAGGGCGCCCAGGAGGTCCAGCTCGAGGTCCGCTTCGTCGAGATGGAGCGCACGGCCGCCAAGGCGCTGAGCGTCAGCATCAACCGTACCAGCATTTCCGGCAACCCTCAGTTCAATTTCAACTCGGGCGGGTTCTCGAGCGCCGCCGCCGGCGGCCTGGTTGGTACGCCGGGCACCGCGGCGCTCAGCTTCCTGACGCCCGACGGCGACCTCACCGTGGCGCTCGACGCCCTGGAAACCAGGGGCGTTGTCAAGACGCTGGCCGAACCGACCCTGGTGGCCATGTCCGGCGAGACGGCCAGCTTCCTGGCCGGCGGCGAGGTGCCGGTGCCTTCGCCGCAGGTCGGCGCCTCGGGGGCCAGCAACGTCATCACCGTCGTCTATCAGCCGTTCGGCATCTCGCTGGCCTTCACGCCGACGATCCTGGCGGATGGGATGATCGACCTGGTAGTGAAGCCCGAGGTGTCGAGCATCGACTCGGCCAATAGCATCACCGAGAACGGCATCACCATTCCAGGTTTCAAGGTCCGGCGGGCGAGCACGACCGTCGAGCTGCGCGATGGAGAGTCCTTCACCATCGCCGGCCTTCTCAGCGACAGCTACTCGAACCAGATCAGCGCGTTTCCGATACTCGGCGACATTCCGATTCTGGGCGCGCTGTTCCGCTCGCCGAGCTTCCAGAGCGATCAGACCGAACTGGTCATCGTGGTGACCCCGCACCTGGCGGTGGCTCGCCGCGGACCGGTCGCCCTGCCCACGGATCATTTTACTCCGCCTTCGGACTATGAGCTCTTCCTTTTCGGCATGCTGGCCGGCGAGGGCGCGCAGATCAGTCCGGCCGATCGCGCCCTGATGTCGCGGGACCCGGCCAAGGGCGGTGTTGAAGGCCCATACGGCCATGTGCTTTACTAGTGCGAGAAGGGGCTGAGGGATGAAACCGGCATTCAGGACTGGACTGCTGCTGGCGGCGCTGGCCGGCGTCGGCGTCATCGCGGCGGGCTGCGCCGACGAGAAGCAACTGAACGAGGACATGCACTCCAGCGACTTCGGCCGCGCCGTTCAGGAAGACATGGCGGCGCAGATCGCCGATCCGGACGCCGCCTACAAGGGTCCGCCGCCGCCCTCGAGCGGCGAGCGCGCGGCCCTGGCCCAGAAGCGTTACACGACCGACACTGTCACCAAGCCCTTGAGCCAGTCCACGCTGTCGATCAATGGTGGCGGCGGCGGTGGTGGCGGTGGTGGTGGTGGCGGCAGTGGCGGTGGTGGCGGCGGGGGTCCATGACATTGTGACCCGGCCCCTGGATCCATGGCTTGGCGATGAAGGAAGGACCTGCGTGGCGGATGTGCGCCGCGCCGTTCCTGACAGTGCCGGACGAATTGCCGCATTCATTCCCGACGCCGCATTCGTCAAAATCGCGCTCCTCGCCAGACGATGAAAGGCGAGAAACAGCGAAATGAACATGACGCTCAACATGGCTTCCGCGGATGATGCGCGCAGCGCGCGGACTGGCCTGACGCGCGTCGGCTACGTCGAGGGCGCGATCGGCGGTCCGGAACGGATCGGCTCCCTCGCCGCCCTGTTCCCGCAGGTGCAATTCGTCAGCGTCGGCGCCACCTGGCCGTCCCGACCGCTGGGCGGACTGGCCGCCCTCATCGTTCCGGTGTCGACCGAGGACGTCGAAGCCGCCGTCCGCAGGCTGGGCGCGCGAGGGTCCGCCGCGCCGATCATCGTCGCCCTCAAGGATTCGGATGTCCGCGTGACTCGCCGCCTGATGCAGGCCGGCGCGGCGGATATCCTGGTGGCCCCCGTGACCGAAGCGGCGCTCGCCCTGAGTCTGGAGCGCGTTCTAAGCTCCACTGAATCGCTCAAGGCCTCGCGAGGGCCGGCGGGGCGCGTGGTCGGCATCCTCAAGGCCGGCGGGGGCGTCGGCGCCACGGCCATCGGCGTCCAGTTGGCCGCCATGATCGCCAGCCATGACGCCGCGTCGGGCGGCGTATGTTTCGCCGATATGGACGTGCAGTTCGGCGTCGGCGCCATGTTCCTGGATATGAGCCAGGCCATGACCCTCACCGACATTCTCGAGGGCGGTGGCCCGCTGGAAGAGACCCCGCTGGCCTCGGCCTTGGCGCTCCACCGCAGCGGCGCCAGGCTGCTCGCCGCGCCGCGCGACCTGCTCCCACTCGAGGCGGTGACGCCATCGCAGATCGAAAGCCTGGTGGCGGCGCTGCGCCGTGACTTCGCCCTGACCTTCATCGATCTGCCCACGGTGTGGACGGCGTGGACCAATCGCGC
>JBOHLC010000246.1:0-10480 GCA_050729395.1 Caulobacteraceae bacterium | reverse complement strand
CCTGAGCAGGGCGACCGAGACCACGTCGACCACCGCGATGGCGCCGTCGCGCTCGATGGTCAGGTCGTCGTCCTCGGGCGCGCCCACCAGGTCGAAGCGGTACTGGAAGCCGGAGCAGCCGCCCCCGTCCACCGCGACGCGCAGCATCACCGGCCGGCCTTCGCGCGCGGCGATGGCCTTGAGCCGGCTGGCGGCGGCGGCGGAGAGGGTGATTCCCGGGCTGGTCATCGCTTTGGCGTTACAATTCCACGCTCTATATGATGCCCTCGACGCCAGTTCGCAAAGGGTTAAGCCGCATGGCCGATCGAACGGGCGTCCTTGCCGCCTGGGCCGAGGACCCCGCCAAGAGCCGCGGCCGGCGGTTCGACGAGGCGCCCAGCGCCACCCGCTCGGCCTTCGCCCGCGACCGCGACCGGATCATCCACACCTCGGGCTTCCGCCGCCTGAAGGAGAAGTCGCAGGTGTTCGTCGCCCACGAGGGCGACTATTTCCGCACGCGCCTTACCCATTCCCTTGAAGTGGCCCAGATCGCCCGCTCCCTGGCCACGGCCATGGGCCTCGACTGCGACCTGGCCGAGGCCATCGCGCTCGGCCACGATCTCGGCCATCCGCCGTTCGGTCATGCCGGCGAGGACGAGCTGGAGCGGGCCATGGCCGGCTTCGGCGGCTTCGACCACAACGTGCAGACCTTCAGCGTGCTGACGCGGCTGGAGCGCCGCTATCCGCGCTTCGACGGCCTCAACCTGACCTGGGAGACGCTGGAGGGCATCGTCAAGCACAACGGGCCGGTGACGGCCATGGCCGACCGCCCGGCCTGGCGCGAGGTCATGGACTACGACCGCGACTACGACCTGCGGCTTGGGTCCTGGCCATCGGCCGAGGCCCAGGCGGCGGCGATCGCCGACGACATCGCCTACAACAACCACGACGTCGACGACGGCCTGGACGCGGGCCTGTTCGATCTGGACGAGCTGGCCGCCGTGCCGCTGATCGGACCGGTGCTGGCCGGCGTGCGCGCCGACTTTCCCACCCTCGATGCGCGCCTGACGCGGTTGGAGGCCGTGCGGCGCATGATCGGCGAGATGGTGGCCGACGTGCTGGTCGAGACCGCCAAGCGGGTGGAGGGCGGCGGCGTCGCCTCGCCCGACGATGTTCGCGGCCTCGGACGCGCGCTCGTCGCCTTCAGCGAGACCATGACCGAGGATCTCGCCCGCCTGCGCGCCTTCCTGCACGAGCGCATGTACCGGCACTGGCGGGTCAACCGCAGCCGCAGCCAGGCGCGCCGCCTCCTGGCCGAGATGTTCGCGCTCTTTCTCGCCGAGCCGGACGTGCTTCCCGCGGAGTGGTACGCGCGTTTGAAAGACCTCGACGAGGCGGCCCGCGCGCGGGTCATCTGCGACTACATCGCCGGCATGACCGACCGCTTCGCCATCGACGAGCACAGGCGCCTTTTCACCCTCGACGCCTGGGCCTGAAGCTTTGCCTGAGGCAAAGCGTCGCGGACGATCGATCACGATGACAGAATCATTGCCTTGTCTACACTGTCGTTAACGATTCGTTTGCCACGCAGTCCCAGAGTCCCCGCCGTTTCTTCTGGAGCGCCCATGTCGACTTCCCGCCGGGACCTGGACCCGCCTGAGCGGCCATTGGCGTTCGATGGCCGCGAGGCCGCCGCGCCGCGTCGCGGGCCCGCGCCGGTGAGCCTGATGGTCAGCCTGATCGTGCTCGCGGCCGTGGGCGGCGGCGTCTTCTATCTCTACCGCGGCGGCGTGCGCTCGCCGAGCGGACCGCCGGAACCGGTCGGCGTGCCGATCCGTGACATCCGCGTCGCGGCGCCGCCGCAGCCGCAGACGCCCGATCCGGCCTCGGGGCTGACGATCTACAAGGACATGCCCGGCGCGACGCCGCCGGCGCCGACCTTCGTCGCCCCGCCCGAGCAGCCGACGCCAAGGCCCGGCGCGCCCGCACAGGAAGTGGCCGTCGCCCCCCTCGCCGGTCCCATCGCCGCCGTGCCCATCAGCGGGGGCGTACCGGTTGCGTCCGCCAAGGCCACGCCGGCCAAGCCGGTCAAGACCGCCTCCATCGACAGCCTGCTGGCGGCCAACGCCGCGTCCGGCGACAAGGCCGCGCCAAGCGTGGCGCCCGCGCCGGCGGTCAAGCCGGCCGCGGCGGCCAAACCCGACGCGACGAGCGCCAAGGCATCGCGCTTCGTGGTTCAGATCGGGGCCTTCTCCAGCCAGGCCCTGGCCGACAAAAGCTGGTCCTCGGCCGCCGGCATCGCGCCAAGCGAGATGGCCGGCAAGGGCAAGCACGTCGCCGCCATGACCAAGGGCGGGGCCACGCTCTATCGCGTCGCCGTCACCGGCTTCGACACCCACGCGGCCGCCGAGGCCATGTGCGCCAAGCTCACCGCCGCCGGGAGGAACTGTTTCGTCAGGTGAGCATAGCGGCCATCTTCGGGTGCGCCGGACCGGCGCTCACCGCTGAAGAGGCGGCCTTCTTCCGCGACGTCCAGCCCTGGGGCTTCATTCTCTTCGGGCGCAACATCCAGGACCCGGCTCAGGTCCGCGCGCTGACCAGCGCGCTGCGCGAGACCGTTGGCCGCGACGACGCGCCGATCCTCGTCGATCAGGAAGGCGGCCGGGTCGCCCGTCTCAAGCCGCCGCGCTGGCCGCGCTATCCGCCGGCGCGGGCCATCGCCGATCTCGCGGCGACCGATCCATCGCTGGCCTGCGAGATGGCCTGGCTCGGCGCGCGCCTCGTCGCCCACGATCTGGGCGAAATCGGGATAAACGTCGATTGCGCGCCGGTGCTCGATGTGCCGGCGGCCGGCGCGCACGACATCATCGGCGACCGCGCCTACGGCGCCCAGCCTGAACTCGTAGGGCTGCTCGGACGGATGGCCGCCGAGGGCCTGATGGCCGGCGCCGTCGCCCCGGTGGTCAAGCACATCCCCGGCCACGGGCGGGCCCTGGCCGACAGCCATCTCGAACTGCCGGTCGTCGACGCCGATCTGGCCGACCTGGAGGCGGTCGATTTCGCGCCGTTCCGGGCCCTGGCCGACGCGCCCATGGCGATGACCGCGCACGTCGTCTACCGCGCCCTCGATCCGGACCGTCCGGCCACCATCTCGCCTACGGTCATCGGCGACACCATCCGCGGGCGCATCGGCTTTTCCGGCCTGCTGATGACCGACGATCTTTCCATGCGCGCCCTCGGCGGCTCGTTCGCCGGGCGGACGCGGGCCGCGCTCGAGGCCGGCTGCGACGTCGTTCTGCACTGCAACGGCGACCCGCCGGAGATGGCCGAGGTCGCCTCGGCCGCGCGCCCCCTGGCCGGCCTTTCGGCGATGCGCGCCGGAGCGGCGCTGGAGCGGGTGGCCGCAGGGGCCGAATCGCTCGATCTGGATGAGGCGCGCCGGCGCTTCGGCGCGGCCTTTGACGTGAGCTTCGCCGCATGAGCCTGGCCTTCCAGTCCTCGCTCGAATTCACCGCCGCCGCCGACGCGGGGGCGGACGGCGAGGCCCTCATCGTCGATCTCGAAGGCTATGAGGGACCGCTCGACGTCCTCCTGATGCTGGCCCGGGCGCAGAAGGTCGATCTCTTGAAGCTGTCGGTGGCCAGGCTGGCCGATCAGTACCTGGCCTTCGTGCGCGAGGCGCGCCGCCGCCGCTTCGCGCTGGCCGCCGACTACCTCGTCATGGCCGCGTGGCTGGCCTATCTGAAATCGCGCCTGCTGCTGCCCAAGCCCGCGCCGGCGGCCGAGGGCGAGCTGACGCCGGAGGAGACCGCCGCGCGGCTCGCCTTTCGCCTGGCCAAGCTCGACGCCATGCGCCGCGCCGCCGAGGCGCTCGAGACCGGTCCGATCCTCGGCCGCGACGTCTTCGCCAGAGGCGATGTTACGGCCGCGACCGTCGTCTCCAGCGCTCGTCTCGAAGGCGATCTCTATGCCCTGATGGCCGCCTACGTCGGCCAGCGCCGGCGAGGCGAGGAGCGCCGCTACACCCCGCCGGCCGCCCACACCTATCGCCTGGACGAGGCGCGCGAGCGCATCCGCGCCCTGGTCCCCGCCCTGCGCCGGTGGACCGCGCTCAGCGGCGTCGCCCCGGCGGGCGGCGAGGGCGGTCCGAGCCGCGCCTCCTGCCTCGCCTCGACTCTGTCGGCCAGCCTGGAACTGGTGCGCGAGGGCGAGATCGAGGCGCGCCAGCTGCTCGCCTTCGAGGAGGTCTATCTGCGCGGGCGCAAGGCGGCGGCGTGACCGGCGCCTTCGCGGTCGAGCGGATGATCGAGGCGTTGCTGTTCGCCGCCGCCGAACCGCTCAGCGCGGCCGATCTGGCCGAGCGTCTGCCGGCCGGCGCCGACATCGCCCAGGGTCTCGCCGGATTGAAGGCGCGCTATGCCGGCCGGGGCGTCGAGCTGGTGTGCGTCGCCGACCGCTGGCGGCTGCAGACGGCGGAGGACCTCGCCTTCCTGATGACGCGCGAGCGCACCGAGCCCAGGCGCCTCTCGCGCGCGGCCAAGGAGACCCTGGCCATCGTCGCCTATCATCAGCCGGTGACCCGGGCCGAGATCGACGCCGTGCGCGGGGTCCAGGCCAATCGCGGGACCCTCGATCTGTTGCTCGAGCTGGGCCTGGTGCGCATGCGCGGCCGGCGCCGCTCGCCCGGCCGGCCGATCACCTTCGGCACCACCGACGCCTTCCTGGAGCTGCATGGCCTGGCGAGCCTGGCCGATCTGCCGGGGATCGCCGAGATGAAGTCCGCCGGCCTCCTGGGCCTCGATCTTCCCGCCGGCTTCGAGTTCGAACTGCCCGAGGCCGGCGAGGCGGAGGAGGATCCCGTGGAGGAGGGCGCCGACTTCCACGTCGACTATCTGGAGGAGAACTCCGAAGACTGAGGACGGAGGAAGCGTCAGGGCCCGAAGAGGACTTCGGGCTCTTTGTGCGCCGCGACGCGTCCCGGTCCGAGCCCGAGGGCCTCGGCGAGGCGTTCGTCGGCGCCGTAGGCGTCGGCCGCGAGCTGAACCGGCCCGGACGCGTCGAGATAGGCGGTGTGGTAGAGCATGCGCACGGGGATCGATTGGCCGAGATCGATCTCTCTCGTGTGCGTCGTCGCCAGCGCCTCATCGAGCTTGTCCGCGACGCCGGTTTCCGCGGCGATCGCGCGCGCCAGGTCGACGGCGTTCTGGACGCGCACGCAACCGTGGCTGGCGTGACGGTCGAGCGCGGCGAACAGCGATTTGCTTGGGGTGTCGTGCAGATAGATGTCGTACGGGTCTTCGAGATCGAATTTGACCCGTCCCAGCGCGCTCTTCGGGCCCGCGCGCTGCTCGAGGTGGCCGTCGACCCAATGCATGTCTTCGCGGGCCAGGTAGCCCGGACCCTTGGGCAGGACCTCCCGCGCGGCGATGTCCTTGGGCACGATCCAGGGGGGGTTGGCGATGATCTTGCGGAAATCGGCCTCGATGCACGGCGTGGGGTGGTCGTCGCGGCCATCCACCGTCAGGGCGGACCACGGCGGCGCGCCGGGCTTCAGATAGGTCATGAAGGCGGCCGCCGTATTGACGTCGATGCGATGCGCGGGCGGGACGCGGCTGAGCCAGCGTCGACGCTCCATGTTGACGGCGAGCTGCCGGGCCTGGTCGGCCGGCGGCGGGCCCTGTTCCGGCAATCCCTGCTGTTGCGTCTGACCGACAGCGGCGAGGTAGGCGGCCGAAAGAGCGGCATATTCCCGATCGGCGGGGGCGAGCGAATTCAGCCAGCCGCCGACGTTCCGGCTCGCCAGGGCCTTGGCGAGGCCGGCGCCGAGGTCAGGCCAGTTGCGCGCCAGGGTATAGATGGTCTCGATCCGGCGCGGGTCGACCAGCCCCCCGGAAAGCGCGCGCGCGTAGGCGAGCGCGGCCAGGGTCAGAGCCTCGTCGTCGCGCGCGGCGTCGCCCGGCGTCCGCCGGGGGAGGAACGTCTTCGGGTCGAGACCGTGGGCGTGCGCCCCGGCGACGGCCTGATAGAGCGAATGGGCCGACTGCCGGTTCCAGGCCGCCTTCCAACCCCGAGACGCGTAAAGACCGCGAGCCGCGGGGTCGGCCAGCGACTGGCCGACCCGGTCGGGTGGCGGCGCGGACGAGCAGGCCGCGACGAGGAGGGAGGCGCCGGCGCCGAAGCATCGGCGACGCGTGAAACGTGAGTAGGGCACTCAATTCGCAACGCGCCAAAGCCGCCGAGGTGTCCACGTCTTCGTGATGTGGCACGGCGACGAGTTCGTGATAGGGCCGGGCGATGGGTTGGCGGGGCGCCTACCTGCTTCGTCCGGGCACGGCTCTGAGACGGCTGGGTAGAATCAGCTTGGCCGGAGACGCATATTGCCCGAGTTGGCAAACCTTTCCCGCCGCCGTTTGCTGGCGGCTTTCGGAATAACAGGAATCGCCGCCGCCGCGAGCACCTCGCTCGGCCCCGAGAGCGTGGTCCGCGCTTTGCCGACGCCCGGGGCGCCGCTCGCGAGCCCCACCCCCTCCGCTTCAAATGCCCCTGCGAACCCTCTGGTTTCAGTCGCGCGGGCGGGGCTCCAGCGTCTCGGCGCGCGGGTGCGCCACCGCGATATCGTCGCCGTCGCCGACTTCTCCCGCCCCTCGAGCGAGCCTCGGCTGCATCTCGTCGAGATGACGAGCGGCGTGGTCGAGAGCTTCCTGGTCGCGCATGGCCGCGGATCGGACCCGACCCGCACCGGCTGGCTCAGGCGCTTCTCCAACGCGCCCGGCTCGGACTGCACCTCCGAGGGCGCCTATCTGACCGGCGACTACTATGTCGGCGAGCACGGCCGCTCGTTGCGGCTGGTGGGCCAGGATCCGACCAACTCCAACGCCCTGGCCAGGGCGATCGTGATTCATCCGGCCTGGTACGCCAGTCCGCAAATCGTGCGCGCCGAGGGCATGCTGGGCCGCAGCGAGGGCTGCTTCGCCGTCAGCCAGGCCAAGGTCGCCAGGGTGCTCCAACGCCTCAGCCCCGGCCACCTGCTGATCGCAACTCGTCTTACCTGAGCCGGCGTCCGCGTTTTCTGGCGCTCGCGGCGCGAAGCTCTTATATTGCCTGCGAGCCGCGCGCGGCGCGGCGGGCGGGTATTCATCGGCGCCCGTCGAGCGCCGCCAGAGGAGAAGATTAGATGGGCGGTCTTAGCCCGATACATTGGATCATCATCGGCGCCGTGGTGCTGCTGCTGTTCGGCGGCCGCGGCAAGCTTTCCGGCCTGATGGGCGACGCCGCCAAGGGCATCCGCGCCTTCCGCGAGGGCCTCAAGGGCGAGGAGCACGAAACGCCCCCGCAGCCTGTCCAGCCCCTGCCGCGCCAGGAGCCGGACAAGGACCCGATCGTTCGCTAACCGCATCGGTGGTTGGCCGGAGGCCTGATGTTTCCTGAAGGCCGCATCGTCGAATTCATGATCGTCGGCGCGGTGGCGCTGGTCGTCGTCGGTCCCAAGGACCTGCCCCTCCTGATGCGCAAGGTCGGCGCCTTCCTCGCCCGCATGCGGGCGATGGCGGCCGAATTCCGCGCCAGCTTCGATGAGATCGCCCGCCAGTCGGAGCTCGATGAACTGCGCCGCGAGGTCGAGGCCATGCGCGCGGGCGTCAGTCTGCCGGGCGCGGTCGGAGCCGTCGCGGGGCCGGAAGCGCGGCAGGTGTTCCAGGACATCCACACCGGCCTGAACGAGACCAGCGCGCATCTGGACGAGACCCAGCAGGATCTGCCGTTCGGCGCGCCCTCCGAGCCCGCCAAGCTTCCCGAGGAGACCGTCCCGCCGGTCAAGGCCGAGACTTGAGCCTCGCCGACGAAGAGGGGGACATCGAGGCCTCGCGCGCGCCTCTGCTCGACCATCTGATCGAGCTGCGCCAACGGCTCATCGTGTGCGCCGCGGCGCTGGTCGTCGGATTCGCGCTCTGCTTCTACTTCTCGCGCGACATCTACATCGCCCTGCTGCGCCCGTTCGAGATCGCCGCCGCCCTGATGGCGAACCAGGGGGCCAAGGTCCATCACGGCCCGTTCGACCTGTTCCTGACGCTCTCCGGCGCCCTGCCGCCGCCACATGGCATGCCGCAGCTCAAGCTGGTCTTCACCGCGCCGCTGGAATTCTTCTTCACCAAGATCAAGCTGGCCGGCTTCGGCGCGGTGGTCATCACCTTTCCGGTGCTTGCCTGGCAGCTCTATCGCTTCGTCGCGCCGGGCCTCTATCGGCGGGAGCGCCACGCCTTCCTCCCGTTCCTGATCGCCTCGCCGGTGCTCTTCGCGATGGGCGCCGCGCTGGTCTATTTCGTCATGCTGCCGTTCGTCCTGTGGTTCTCGCTCAACCAGCAGATCGTCGGCGCCGGCAACGTCTCGGTCCAGCTCCTGCCCAAGGTGTCGGACTATCTCTCGCTGGTCACCACCCTGCTGCTGGCGTTCGGCCTGTGCTTCCAGCTGCCGGTGGTTCTCTCGCTGCTGGGCCTGGCCGGCATTGTCACGGCCAAGATGCTGCGCTCGGTCAGGCGCTATGCCATCGTCGGCGTGTTCGGCGTCGCCGCCATCGTTACCCCGCCCGATCCGATCAGCATGATGTCGCTCGCCGTGCCCATCACCCTGCTTTATGAGGTTTCCATCTGGTGCGTGGCCCTCCTGGAAATTCGCCGCCGGAAGGACGAGACGCGGGAGGCGACGGCCGCATAGGGAGGAGGATCGATGAAGATCAAATCGTTAGGGCACGTGGTGTTGCGCGTCACGGATGCCGAGCGCGCCGAGCGCTTCTATGGCGACCTGCTCGGCCTGCCGATCTGCGCCCGCTTCGCCGAGCATGGCATGAAGATGACCTTCTTCAGCCTTGGCAATCATCACGATTTCGCGGTCATGGAAGTCAGCGGCGAAGGGAGCAGCCAAAGCGAGAGCGCCGTTGGTCTGCACCATGTGGCCTTCAAGATCGGCGATGACCTTGATGAGCTGCGCGAGGCCAGGGCCACGCTCGAAGCGGCCGGGGTCACGCCAACGCCGATCGATCACGAGGTGACCAAGTCGCTCTATTTCGCCGATCCGGACGGCAATGGCGTCGAGCTTTATGTCGACGGCTCCGACGTCTGGCGGCGCGAGCCGCAGCGGGTAGCCCAGATCGCCCCGCTGGAGCTTTAGGCCGGGTCCAGCGCGCCCAGGCGCGCCTCGGCGTCGGCGATCATCGTCTTGAAGCGCGGATCGTTCCGGATGGGATCGAGGTCGGGGTCGACCTTAGCGTGATTGACATAGGTCCTCTGCGCTTTGGCCAAGAACGGTCCCAATAGCTCGAGGGCGGCCTCGGTATCCTGGAGCTGTGCGCTCAGGGCGCATGCAATGTTGTAGCGCATGAGGTTGTTGGCAGGGTCGAGGAGCAGTGCGCGACGGGCCCAGTCCTTCGCGCGTTCGCCATCGCCAAGGACGGCAAGCGCGCCGACTCCGTAGGCGATGGCCGATCCGTTGCCCTGATCCTGCGACAGGGCTCTCTCGGCCCGATCTAGAACGAGCTTCGCCGCGCGCCGCGCGTTTTCGCGATCGCCGATCGCCGTGTAGCAGGTGAGCAGCATCCCCGCGCAGCCGACCTCCACTTCCATCAGCGATGTCGCCCGCTCGTAATAGCGGATGGCGTCTTCTATCCGCTGCTGCCTGAACGACAAGTCGCCCGCGGTATCGTTCGCTTCATAGGAGTCGGGATCAAGGCGCAGCGCGATCTCGATCTCGGCGTTTGCCTCGTCGTGCCGACCTCGCTCCGCCAGGTGCCTGGCCTTGACCGCATGGGCCTCGGCCAGATCCGGCTCGAGCGACAGCGCGCGCTCGGCGGCGGCGAAACCGTCGTCGCCCGGGCGTGAGTGGGAGAAACGCAGGGACCGTTGGGCGCGGGCCATGAGCGCCCAGGCGCGCGCATAGTTCTGATCAATGGCGATCGCCGCCTGGCAGAGACGAACGATCGCCTCGTCTCGGCGATAGTCGCCGGAGTTGCCGCCGACCAGATACTGCCGGGCCATCAGATAGAGGTTATAGGCCTCGGCGCTGTCGGTGCCGCGGCGCTCGATGGCCTGCTTCTCCTCTGGAAGGAGCTTCAGTTTGAGCGCCTTGACGATGGCCTCGCTGATCTCGTCCTGCAGGGCGAAGATGTCGGTGAGGTCGCGGTCGTACCGCTCGGCCCACACGTGGCCGCCGGTCGCCCCGTCGATCAGCTGGGCGGTGATGCGCACGCGGCCTCCGGCCTTGCGTACGCTACCCTCCAGCACATGGCTGACATTGAGTTGGGCCGCGATCTGCGGAATTTCGAGGCTCTTGCCCTTGAACGTAAAGGCGGTGTTGCGCGCGATAACGAAAAGGGCCGAGATCTTCGACAGGTCGGTGATGATGTCTTCGCTGATACCGTCGCTGAAGTACTCCTGCTCGGCCTCGCCGCTCATGTTGGTGAAAGGCAGCACGCAGATCGAATACTGCGGCGTCGCCTTGGCCGCTGGTTTCG
>JBOHLC010000245.1:0-1253 GCA_050729395.1 Caulobacteraceae bacterium | reverse complement strand
GGCCAAGGCGGTGACCGATGGCGCGCAGGCTTTCTGGATCTGCCCGCTGGTGTCGGAGTCTGAAGCGCTGGATCTGGCCGCGGCCGAGGCCCGGGCGAAGGCGCTGAAGTCCATATTCGGCGATGCCGTCGGGATGGTCCACGGTCGCCTGCCCGCCGCCGAGAAGGACCGGGTCATGGCCGATTTCGTCGAGGGACGCCTGAAGGTGCTGGTCGCCACGACGGTGGTTGAGGTGGGCGTCGATGTGCCCAAGGCGACGATCATGATCGTTGAACAGGCCGAGCGCTTCGGTCTGGCCCAGCTGCACCAGCTGCGTGGCCGGGTCGGGCGTGGGGCAGAGGAAAGCAGTTGCGTCCTTCTCTATGATCCTCCGTTGTCGGACATAGCCTCACGCCGGCTCGACATTCTTCGGCGTACAGACGATGGCTTCGTCATTGCCGAGAAGGATTTGGAGTTGCGCGGGGGCGGCGATCCGCTGGGCCTGGCGCAGAGCGGCTTTCCCGCCTATCGCCTGGCCGATCCCGTGGCGCATCGCGATCTTATCCGCGCCGCGGCCGATGACGCCCGGTTGATCCTAGGCCGCGATCCTGCCCTGGAATCTCCGCGCGGTCGGGCGGTGGCCACGCTGCAGGCTTTGTTTGATTGGCGCGCGGGCTCGGCCCTTAACCAGGCCGGCTAGCCTTGTAGGCGGCGGCCCGAGCCAGGGAGTCGGCTTCGAGATCGGCCCAGAACAGGTTGTATGGCGGCGCGCGCAGACGCTCGACCCATCCGCCATGCGGCAGGAGCGAACTGCTTCTGGGTCGGCTCACGCGTAGTATGCCGCCCACGCACCGCGCGCCGACCTGGCGCGCCATGAATCCCGGACGCGCGCCCCACTCCAGGCCCGTGGCGTTGGCCGCGCCGAGGTTGAGCCTCTCTGGCGCGGGGGCGTCGCTTTGCGCGCCTAGCAGCGGATTGACGCACAGCGGCGGCCTGCCGGCGAGACTGACCAGCTGGCCATCGACGCTCCACACCTTGCTGCGGGTGAGAATGTTTATGACTCGCGGAAAATCGCCCTCGCGGGCCGAGATCCAGGCGACGACGCAGCCGGCCTCGTCGCGGCGCTGGCAGGCCGGAGTGGCGGCGCGGCCAGAGAAATCGTCCGCGCGGGTCACGGTCTCTATCAGATAGGCCGCCACGAGCCGGCGCCTGAGCGCCGGGTTGGGACCGATCTCGTCCTTGAGCAGGCGCGCTGCGAGTTCCCCCCCCTGCTC
>JBOHLC010000244.1:0-12486 GCA_050729395.1 Caulobacteraceae bacterium | reverse complement strand
GTTGAGGGCATTGACGCTGCCGGCCTCGACCGCGTCGGAGACGCTTTGGTCGCCGCGCCCTCGGCCGCGGCCAGGCGCTCGCGCGCCTCGGCGTCGCGGAACGCGGCCTCCTTGCGGCCCTCGGCCTGCAGGATGGTCGACTGCTTGGCCCCCTCGGCGCGGGTCACGGCGGCTTGCTTCTCGCCCTCGGCCTCGGTGATCACCGCGCGCTTTTCCCGTTCGGCCTTCATCTGGCGGGTCATGGCGTTGGTGATGTCCGGCGGCGGCTGCAGGTCCTTGATCTCGATGCGGGCGACCTTGACGCCCCACGGGCCGGTCGCCTCGTCGATCACGGTCAGCAGGCGGGTGTTGATCATGTCGCGCTTTGACAGCACCTCGTCGAGTTCCATCGAGCCGACCACGGTGCGCAGATTGGTCATGGTCAGCTGACCGATGGCGAAGTTGAGATTGGCCACGCGATAGGCCGCGGCGGAGGCGTCCATCACCTGGATGAAGACAATGGCGTCGACCTTGACCATGACGTTGTCGCGAGTGATCACCTCCTGGCTCGGCACGTCGAGCACCTGCTCCATCAGGCTCACGCGGCGGCCGATGCTCTCCACGAACGGGGTCAGGATGGTGATGCCGGGCTTGAGGGTGCGCGTGTAGCGGCCGAACCGCTCGACGGTCCATTCATAGCCCTGAGGCACGATCTTGATCGCCGACAAGGCAAGGAAGATCGCCAGCACGACGACGGCGATGGCGAAGACTTCAAAGACGATCATCTCATCCCCCAACGAGCGCAGGCCGGCTCGAACTGGTATCTAGCCCGGCGGGCGCGCCCGCGCCATCGGCCTTCGCGCGGACTTGACCCGCCGCGCGCGAGGTTTCATCGCAGCGCCCATGCAACCGTTCACCAAGCTGATGGCGAAGGCGGTCCCGTTGGACATCGCCAACCTCGACACCGACCAGATCATTCCCAAGCAATTCCTCAAGACCATCGGCCGCGAGGGACTGGGCCAGGGCCTGCTCTATGATCTGCGCTTCGATGGCGAGGGCCGCGCCCGGCCGGAGTTCGTGCTCAACGATCCGCGCTACGCCGGCGCTGGCGTCCTGATCGCCGGCGAGAACTTCGGCTGCGGGTCGAGCCGCGAACACGCCGCCTGGGCGCTGCTGGACTACGGACTGAAGTGCGTGATCGCGCCGAGCTTCGCCGACATCTTCCAAAACAATTGCTTCCAGAACGGCGTGCTGCCGATCGCCTTGCCGTCCGATGCGGTGAAGGCGCTGATGGCCGAGGCGCGCGGCGGCAATCATGTGTTCGCCGTCGACCTGGAGAGCCAAAGCGTCACCGCCCCCTCCGGCTCGGTCTACGAATTCGCCATCGATCGGGCGCGCAAGGAGAAGCTGCTCAAAGGACTGGACGCCATCGGCGAGACGATGAGCCAGGCCCCGGCCATCGACGCCTTCGAGCAGCGGCAGGCGCTCGCCCAACCCTGGCTCACCGGCGCCTGATGCCGCGCGCCCTGCTGCTTCTGCCGGGCGACGGCATCGGCCCGGAGGTGACGCGCGAGGCGCGGCGCGTGGCCGAGTGTCTGGCCCCTCACCTCAAGATCGAGGAGCGGCCGTTCGGCGGCGCGGCCTACGATCTCGAGGGCGAGCCGTTGAGCGCCGCGACACTGGAGCTCGCCAGATCGAGCGACGCCGTGCTGATGGGCGCGGTCGGCGGGCCGAAATGGGCGTCCGCGCCGCGCGCCCTGCGTCCCGAAGCAGGCCTGCTGGGCCTGCGCGCCGGCATGGACGTCTATGCCAACCTCCGCCCGGCTTTGTGCTTCGCCCCGCTCGCCGGCGCCTCGAGCCTCAAGCGCGAAGTGGTCGAGGGCCTCGACATCATGATCGTCCGTGAGCTGACTGGCGGGGTCTATTTCGGCCAGCCGCGCGGGATCGAGGTTATGGCCGACGGCCAGAGGCGCGGCGTCGACACTCAGGTCTATACGACGGGCGAGATCGAGCGCGTGTCGCGCGTGGCCTTCGCCCTGGCCCGCGGCCGGCGCGGCAAGGTGACCAGCTGCGAGAAGTCCAACGTCATGGAGACAGGGCTCTTGTGGCGCGAAACGGTGGCCGACCTGCACGCGCGCGAATATGCCGACGTGACGCTCGAACACATACTGGCCGACACCGCGGCCATGCAGCTGGTCAAGGCCCCGCGCCAATTCGACGTGATCCTCACCGATAACCTGTTCGGCGACCTGCTGTCGGACGAGGCGGCGCAGCTCACCGGTTCGCTCGGTATGCTGCCCTCGGCGGCGATCGGCGATCCCGGCCGGCCGGGACTCTACGAGCCGATCCACGGCTCGGCCCCGGACATCGCCGGCAAGAACCTCGCCAATCCCCTGGCGGCGATCCTCTCGCTCGGCATGGCCCTGCGCTGGTCCCTGGGTGAAGGCGCGGTCGCGGACCGGCTGGAAGCGGCGGTGGAGCGCGCGCTGGCCGCCGGCGCGCGCACGGCCGATCTCGGTGGCGACCTCACCTGCTCTCAAATGGGGGAGGCCGTGCTGGCTGAGCTCTGAACTAACACAGCGCCCTACCAGTCAGACGCTCCAGGATCCTCGCCGGTGAGGCCTCGGGCGCCGCCATGGCCGACAGCGGCAGATAGAAGGTCTGCTCCAAGGCATAGCGGCCGGCGATCGCCGCGTGGACGGTACTGTCGGTATAGACGATCCAGGTCGCGCCCGGCGCGAAGGCCACCTCACGGCGGGGCGCGTCGCGCTGGTAATCCGGATCGAGCTTGGCCCTGTCGTGAAGGCTGAGCATTAGCGCGTCGTAGGGCGTGCGCCGGCTGCGCGTGACGCCAAGCGTCTCCAGCAACCACGCCTCGCCCGGCAGAGGGGCGCGCGCCTTCTTCTGCCAGCGCTTGGCGTAGTTCTCGAACGGCTCGCCCACCCGCCACAGCCGCTCCTCGCCGGCCGGATTGATGTTGGAAAAGACGCGCAGGATGCGCTTGCCGCCGGTTGGCTGGGAGGCGAAGGCGTCCACATGCAGGCGTCGGTCGTCCTTGCGCGGGCTGACCGGCGCATCGTCGACGGCGCGCGGCCGGAAGCTCGTGCGGCCCATCTCCAGGCCGGCGGCGTAAGCCGGCGCGCGAGCGAGGATCAGGTCCCGCGCCCAGGCGGCGAAACGCGCCATCAGGGCCGCCAGCCGCTCCGCGTCGGCTTCCCCGGCCGCGGTCCCGCGCAGGGCCTGGCCCTGCGCCAGGCTGATGTTCTTGGCCTTGCCGTCGCCGAGGTCGGCCCGCAGAAGCTCTGAGTCCTCGGGTGTCATGACGAAGATCTCGTCGTCGAGGACAATCAGTCCTTCCCGCTCCAGGCGTTCGGCGAAGGCGTCGGCGGTCATGGCTGAGAGGATACAGGGGGGTGAACTGGATCAGCAACGCATATGCAATATGAAATTTTTCTCCTTGTGACCGTAAATCGACCGTACTTACGGTGGCGGCGCCGCGCCCGCGCCTCGTTAGATGCTGCATCGCAGCGATGTTCGAGGAAGGAGCGGATGATGATCATTTCCGGATTATACCAGCATACTTGCAAAATGTCAAGTCCGAAAGTCGCGCTTCGCTATGCCGCCTTGCGCGCTTGCGCGGGCGAGCGTAATCGGGCGGCCCGCAGCGAAATCGGAGAGTGAGCATGGGGTACCGCGTCGCCGTCGTCGGCGCCACGGGGGCCGTGGGCCGCGAGATGCTGAACATCCTCGAGGAAGTGAACTTCCCCGTGGACCGGATGCACGCCATCGCCTCGCGCAATTCCCTGGGGGTCGACATCGGCTGGAAGGCCGGCACGGTGAAGTGCGAGGATATCGCCCGCTTCGACTTCTCTACCGTCGATCTCGTGCTGATGAGCGTCGGCGGCGATTTCTCGCGCGAGTGGGCGCCGAAGATCGGCGCGGCCGGCCCGATCGTGATCGACAACTCCTCGGCCTGGCGCATGGACCCGGACGTGCCGCTGATCGTGCCGGAGGTGAACCCGGACGCGGTCGATCTGGCGCGGCGCAAGAATATCGTCGCCAATCCGAACTGCTCGACGGCCCAGCTGGTCGTGGCGCTGAAGCCGCTGCATGACGCGGCGCGCATCAAGCGGGTGGTGGTGGCGACCTATCAGTCGGTTTCCGGGGCCGGCAAGAAGGGCATGGACGAGCTATGGGACCAGACCAAGGGCGTCTTCGTTCTGGGGCCGTCCGAGCCGGCCGTCTTCCCCAAGCAGATCGCCTTCAATGTCATCCCGTTCATCGGCGCGGCGCGCGAGGACGGCTACAGCAGCGAAGAAGCCAAGATGTGGGACGAAACCCACAAGATCATGGATCCCGACATCGCGCTCACTGTCACCTGTGTGCGCGTGCCGGTGATGGTCGGCCATTCGGAGGCGGTGACCATCGAATTCCACGAGCCGCTCGATGAGGACGAGGCGCGCGAGGTGCTGCGCGACGCGCCGGGCGTGATCGTCATCGACAAGCGCGACGGCAAGGGCTTCATGACGCCCAAGGAGGCGCAGGGTGAATTCCCGGTCTATGTCTCCCGCATCCGCCGCGATCCAACCGTCGAGCATGGCCTCTCGCTGTGGGTGGTGGCCGACAATCTGCGCAAGGGCGCGGCGCTGAACGCGGTGCAGATCGCCGAACTGCTGCATGAGCGCGGCCTGATTGGGCTCAAGGCCCTGGCGTGAGGGCGGAGGCGGCCGGCGGTGAGACCCGCCAGGCGCTCCTGATCGGCGTTTTCTGCTATGTCTTCTGGGGTCTGACCCCAGCCCTGTTCATCGCCATGGGCCGCGCGGGCGCGAGCCCGTGGGAAATCCTGGCCCACCGCGCCCTGTGGTCGGCGCCCTGGGCAGGACTTCTGGTGCTGCTGGCCGGGCAAGGCGCTCAGGTGCGGGCGGTGTTCACCAGTCCGCGCCGGCTCGGCCTGCTGGCGCTGTCAGCGGCGGCCATCACCTCCGGCTGGGCGGTGTTTGTGTGGGCCGTCAACAACGGGCGAAACATCGAGGCCAGCCTCGGCTATTACATCGCCCCGCTGGCGACCATGGCCGCCGGATCGGTCTTCTTCCGTGAACGGATCGATCGCTTCGGCCTGGGGGCCATCGCTCTGGCGACCATTGGCGTGGCGCTGCAGGCCGCGGCGCTCGGCCATCTGCCCGCGATCTCGCTCTTCCTGGCCACGACCTTCTGGCTCTACGGCCTGATCCGCAAGCAGATCGACGTGGACGCCCAGACCGGGCTCTTTGTCGAGAGCCTGCTGATGATGGGGCCGGGTCTGGCCTACGTCTTGTGGCTGCACCATGCAGGCGGCGGGATTTTCGCCCGCGCGCCCGGCGCGACGGCGCTCATGATGACCGCCGGCCCGGCCACGGTGGCTCCGCTGGCGCTCTTCGCCTGGACCGCGCGGCGGCTGACCTTCGCGGCCTTCGGCTTCCTGCAGTTCATCTCTCCGACGATCGGCTTCCTCATCGGCCTCGCGGTCGGCGAGCGGCTCGATCCGCTGGGCGTGGCCTCGTTCGCCTTCATCTGGTGCGGCTGCGCGGTGTTCATGTTCGGCGCGTGGCGCGCCGCCCGTCAGCTCGCTCTGGCCTCATAGGCGGCGTTTATCAGGCGCACGGCGCGCGGATCGCCTATCAGGGCCGGCGATTGCCGGTTCATGACGTAGGCGCCGGAGAGCTGGCGCTCGGGATCGGCGAAGGCGCAGCTGCCGCCCCACCCGGAATGGCCGACGCTCTGTTGGCCCGGACCGTAGATCGCGAGGCCCTCGTTGCGCAGGAAGCCGGCGCCCCAGGCGAGATCGAACGGCAGGACGAGGTCCGTGCCTCTGACGCGCGCCCGCGCCGCCTCGCGCGCCGCATCGGGCGTGAGGAACGGTTGGCCGTCCAGGCGGCCGTCGCAGGCCAGGATGGCCATCATCCGCGCCAGCGCCGGAGCGGTGGAGTGGCCGGTGACCGAGGGGATGGCGGCGCGCCGCCATTCCGCCAGACTTACCCCACCGGGCGAGGCCCAGGGCGTGAGGAAGGCGACCCGCTTGACCTCGGTCAGCGGGCCGAGATCGGGCATGGCCGGCGGCTTGCGCGTCTGGGCGCAGCGGCCATGCTCGGCTTCCGGCAGGCCGATCCACAGATCCAGACCGAAGGGCCGGGCGAGATCCTCGGCCAGGGCCGCGCCGAGTTCGCGGCCATCGACGCGGCGAAACACCTCGCCGGCCAGATAGCCGAAGGTCACCGGGTGGTAGCCGCTGGCCGTGCCCGGTGGCCACAGCGGGGCCATGGCGGCGAGCTTGCGCGCGATCAGATCCGTGTCGAACCAGTCGGAGGCGGCCATGGGCTCGACGAAGCCTGGCAGCCCGGCCTGGTGCGACAGGGCCTCGCCGAGGGTGACCGCGCCCTTGCCGGCGGCGGCGAACTCCGGCCAGAGTTCGGCAAGCCGCTGGTCGTAGGAGAGCCGGCCTTCGCCGACCAGCCGGGCGATCATCATGGCGGCCATGGCCTTGGTGGTGGAGAAGACCGGGGTCAGGGTGTCTTCGCCGAAGGGCGTCGTCGCGGCGCGATCGGCGAACCCGGCCATGAGATCGACCACGATCTCGCCCTCGATGGCCATGGCGAAGCGCGCGCCAAGCTCCAGGCCGTCCTCGAAGTTGGCCACGAACGCGGCCCGCACCGCCTCGAACGCCAGCGGACAAAATCCACGGACGTCCATTGCTCAGACGGCTTCCACGCGGATCGGAACGGCGTGGCCGGCCACGCCGGCGGCGATCTCAGTCACCGAGACTTCGAGCGCCGCGCGTCGCGAGCCGCCGTTCACCAGATGGCCGACAAAGCTCGCGGTGAGGAGATCGCCAGTTCCTTTTGGCGCGGACGCCTCGCACCTGTGGCTGGCCAGCCACGCCCGATCCGACGCGGCGAGCAAGACGCCTATATCCTCGCCCAACGGAACCGAGGAGACGAGCGCCTCCCGGCTGATCGCGCGGGCGGCGGCCAGCGTCGAAGCGCCGTCGCTCACCGCGTGGCCGGAGAGCCGCGCCAGTTCCCAGGCGTTGGGCGTGATCAGATCGGCGCGCGGAACAAGTTCGCGGGCGATGGTTTCCGCCACGTCGTCGCGCACATAGAGCCCGCGCTCGTCATCGCCCATCACCGGATCGACGACGACGCGCACGGCCGGCGCCGCCGCGCGCGCTCGATCGATCAGGCGCGTGGCCGCGTGAACCTGCTCCGGCGCGGCGAAATAGCCGGCGATGACCGCGTCCAGGCCGGTCAGCGCCCCCGAAGATTCGACGCCGGCGATCACGCCCTCGAACAGCTCCTGTGGAACGGGACCGCCGCCCGGTGGCCCGAGCCCCGGATGGCGACCGTATAGAACGGTGGGAATTAACACCGTCTCCACGCCCATTCGCGCCAGCGCCGCCGCCTGCGCGCCGCCGCCGACGGGGCTGGCGGCCACGTGGCTGGAAATGATGAGCACGGTCGGCACCGGCCCAGCTTGCCTTGCTTGGCCGCCACGCGAAAGCCTGGCCTTGGCGTTTGACTCCACCATGTCCCAGGTCCGAATTGGCGCGCTTCAACGGCTGGGGGAAATTGCCATGCTGAGCCACGCCCCGACGCGCCAGGTGCGCGACTGGCATTCCGACAGCAGCCGGTGGGACGCCTACACGCCGCGCGCCGGCGACATTGTCATCGGCACGGCGGCCAAGGTCGGCACCACCTGGACGCAGCAGATCGTCAACCTGCTGGTGTTTCAGTCGGCGCAGGCGCGACCGCTGGGCATGCTTTCCCCATGGCTGGACAGCCGGTTCATGGCCCCGCTGGAAGTTGTCCTGCCCATGCTCGAAGCGCAGACGCACCGACGGTTCATCAAGACGCACCTGCCGATGGACGCCTTCCCTCTGCACGAGGAGGTGCGCTACATCCACACCGCGCGCGACGGCCGCGACGCCGCCATGTCCTATTTCAATCACCTGCACAGCCACACCGAGGAGGCGTGGGAGCGCTTCGACGCCATCGGCCTGGAGGATCCGACGATCGGCCGGCCGATGCCCCGGCCTCAGGCCACGGCAGCCGAGTTCTTCCACCACTGGGTGCGCGCGCCCGAGGCGCACATGGCCGACTGGTTCTTCACGCTCGAGGACACCTATTGGCGCCATCGGCGCGAGACGAATGTGCTGCTGGTGCATTTCAATGACCTCAGCGCCGACCTCGACGGGGAGATGCGGCGCATATCGGCCTTCCTCGATATTCCGGTGAACGAAGCCGTGTGGCCCTCCCTGGTCGAAGCCGCCACCTTCGGCGCGATGAAGCGCGACGGCGACAGCCTCCTCGCCGGCATGGAACGCGGCTTCAAGGGCGGTCACAGGAGCTTCCTGCACAGCGGCGCCAATGGACGCTGGCAAGGCGTCGTCGAGGCGGCCGACCTGGCCCTCTACCACCAGAAGATGGAGGCCGCCCTGACGCCCGCCCTGATCAAGTGGCTGGAAGAAGGCCGCGCCGGCGCCGGCGATCCGAGGCTGGCGGAGGATTGAAGAACTCTGCGCTCTTCAGGATTGGGTTCCTTCAATACCGATAATGATCCGGCTTGAACGGGCCTGACGGGGGGACGCCGATGTATTGGGCCTGGGCGGGGGAAAGCTCGGTCAGCTTCACGCCGAGCTTGCCGAGATGCAGCATGGCCACCTTCTCGTCGAGGTGCTTGGGCAGGGTGTAGACCTTGGTCTGATAGGCCTTCGGGTTGGTCCACAGCTCGATCTGGGCCAGGGTCTGGTTGGTGAAACTGGCGCTCATAACGAAGCTTGGGTGTCCGGTGGCGTTGCCGAGATTCACCAGGCGGCCCTCCGACAGCACGATAATCTTCTTGCCGTCCGGGAACTCGACGTGGTGGACCTGTGGCTTGATTTCGTCCCACTTGAAGTTGCGCAGGCCGCTGATCTGGATCTCGGAATCGAAGTGGCCGATGTTGCACACGATGGCGTTGTGCTTCATGCCGCGCATGTGGTCGACGGTGATCACGTCCTTGTTGCCGGTCGCGGTGACATAGATGTCGCCCGAGCCCAGGGTGTCCTCGACCGTGCGCACCTCATAGCCTTCCATGGCCGCCTGCAGCGCGCAGATCGGGTCGACCTCGGTGACGATGACGCGCGCGCCGCCCTGGCGCAGGGAGGCGGCCGAGCCCTTGCCGACATCGCCATAGCCGCACACCACGGCGACCTTGCCGGCCAGCATGACGTCGGTGGCCCTTCGGATGGCGTCGACCAGGCTCTCGCGGCAGCCGTAGAGATTGTCGAACTTCGATTTCGTCACGCTGTCGTTGACGTTGATCGCCGGGAACGGCAGCTCGCCGCGCTCGGCCATCTGGTAGAGGCGGTGGACGCCGGTGGTGGTCTCTTCCGACACGCCCTTCACCGAGGCGCGAATGGCCGAATAGAAGCCGGGCTTTTCCTTGAGGTAACGCTTCATCGTCCGGTAGAGCGCCTCTTCTTCCTCATTGTGCGGATGGTCGAGGATCGAGGGGTCTTTCTCGGCCTTGGGGCCGAGCACGGTGAGCAGGGTGGCGTCCCCGCCGTCGTCGAGGATCAGGTTGGGATAGCCGCCGTCGCTCCACTCGAAGATGCGGTGGGCGTAGTCCCAGTATTCGTCGAGGCTTTCGCCCTTGACCGCGAACACCGGCGTGCCGGTGACGGCGATGGCGGCGGCGGCGTTGTCCTGGGTGGAAAAGATGTTGCACGAGGCCCAGCGCACCTGGGCGCCCAGGGCCTGCAGGGTCTCGATCAGCACGGCGGTCTGTATGGTCATGTGCAGGGAGCCGGCGATGCGCGCGCCATTCAGCGGCTGGTCGGCGGCGAACTCCGCGCGCACCGCCATCAGGCCCGGCATCTCCGTTTCGGCGATGTCGATTTCCTTGCGGCCCCAGAGCGCGAGCGAGAGGTCCTTGACGATGCGGTCGGCCACGGCGGGCTCCTCGAATGAATGATCGCCGGCTCTATAGAGCGCGTCAGGATGGCCGGCAACGGGATATAAGGAATTCTTTATATTCGTGAGCGGCGACTTGCCCTCCCTACCGCTCTTCCTCGAAGCGGTTGGAGACGAGCCGGGTCAGCGCCTGGAGCGCCTCCCGGGCCTGACGGCCGTCGGCGCTGATCTCGATCGTCGAGCCGGGACCGGCGGCCAGCATCATCAGCCCCATTATCGACTGGGCGTCGACCGTCTGATCGTCCTTGGTCACGCGCACCTCGGCGTCGAAGGCCCCGGCGAGCTTGACGAACCGCGCGGAAGCCCTCGCATGCAGGCCCCGTTCGTTGATTATATCGACCCGGGCCGAAGCGCTCACTTCTCGCCGGCCAGGACGTAGGAGGCCACCGAGATGTATTTCCGGCCGGCCTCCTGCGCGTAGGCGACGCAAACCGACAGCGGCTCGCGCGTGCGCACGCTGGCCAGCTTGATCAGCATTGGCAGATTGAGGCCGGCGATCACCTCGGCCTTGGTCTGCTCCATGACCGAGATGGCGAGGTTGGACGGCGTGCCGCCGAACATGTCGGTGAGCAGGATGACGCCGTCGCCTTGATCGACCTGTTCGCAGGCCTTGAGGATGTCGCGCCGGCGCTTGTCCATGTCGTCGTCCGGACCGATGCAGATGGAGGCGACGGCCGGTTGAGGACCGACCACGTGCTCCATGGCGTAGACGAATTCTTCCGCCAGGCGGCCGTGAGTGACGATCACCAGCCCGATCATTCGCGATGTCTCAACGGCGAATCCTTCAAGCCCCCTAGCGCCCGCCGGGTGGCGCGAAGCCGGCTTGATACCGCTCTTGCGGCCGGCCTCCAAGAAAATCGATCATGGCGCCAAGCTTGGCCGGCGCCGATGCTTCGAAGGGTCGCAGGCTCGCGTTAGGCACGGCGACGCCGAGAAGCGACGCGTCGGTCGGCTCGGGCATGCGCTCGACGGCCTCCTCGACCAGCCGGACCCGAAGCACGATACGGGCGAGAGGCAGCATCTCGCGGGCAATGACGCCAACGCCGCGCGCCTCGATCAGCCCGGAGAGCGCGCCCGGCGCACGTCCATAGAGCCGTCCCTCGCTGGCGAACACCGCGACCCTGTCGTCGGCCACGAGGGCGAAACCGGCGCTCAGCGCGCGCAACGCCAGATCGCTCTTGCCGGCGCCCGAGGGCCCTTCGATGAGCGCGCCGCGCCAAAAGCCGCGCACCCGCCGGGCGATGAGCCCGGCATGGAGGACACGCGCCATCAGACGAGCGGCAAGGCCACGCTGAAGCGCGCGCCGGTCACCGAGCCGCCGGCCAGACGGTTTTCGGCCCAGATGCGGCCGCCATGCGCCTGGACGATCTGGCGCGCGATGGCCAGGCCGAGGCCGGAATTGCCGCCGAACGCCGCGCCCTTGGGCCTGGAGGTATAGAACCGCTGGAACACCGTCTCGAGATTGTCGGCCGGCATGCCCGGCCCGTCGTCATCGACGGTGAACACCGCCTCCCCGCGCGCGCGCCTGAGGCCGATACGCACCTCGCCGCCCTTGGGACTGAACGAGCGGGCATTGTCGATCAGGTTGCGCAGCACCTGGCTCAAGGGGCCTTCGCGGCCGATCACATGCACCGCGTCCGGCGGCGGCGGCGCGAGGAAGCGCACGCGCACATCGTCCGGCTTGCGCGTCGCGTCATAGAACTCGCACACGTGCGTGAGCAACGCACTCAGATCGAGGGGTGAAGGCGATTCGCGGGCCATTTCGGCGTCGAGGCGCGAGGCGTTGGAGATGTCGGTGATCAGCCGGTCCATCCGGCTGATGTCCTGCTGCAGTATGCGCAGCAGGCGCGCGCGCGCCTCTCCCGTCTTGACCAGGTCCAGGGTCTCCACGGCCGAGCGAATCGAGGTCATCGGGTTGCGCAGCTCGTGGGCCACGTCGGCGGCGAAGCGTTCGATGGCCTGCATGCGGTCAGCCAGGGCGCGGGTCATCTCCTCGAGCGAGCGGGTCAGGTCGCCGACCTCATCGTCGCGGCGGGCGAGATCGGGTAGGGCGATGGCCTTGGTGTGCTGCAGGCGCACCCGATCGGCGGCGCGAGCCAGGCGCATGACAGGCTCAGCAATCAATTGGGTGAGCAGAAGCGAAGACAGCAGGGTCACGCCGACGGCGATGAGGATGAAGGGCAGCAGGGCCCGGCGCTGGGCGGCGACGATCTGCTCCACGCCGGTCGCCTGCAGGGTCAGCACACCGAGCACGGCGCGCACATGGCGGATGGGGATCGACACCGACACCACCCGCCGTCCATCCTCGCCGACGCGCACATTGCGCACCACCTCACCACGCAGGGCCTCGCGCACCTCCGCCGTCAGGGCTTCCCTGGCCCTGGCCAGCCGCGCCTCGCGCTCGGCCTCGCGGGCCAGCGGAGGACGCTCACCCGGCCGCAGCGCCGGCGGCAGGGGGCTGCTGTCCACCCGGTCGGCGACGACGAAGGAATCGGCCAGCAGATGGCCGTCGGCGTCGAAC
>JBOHLC010000243.1:0-2241 GCA_050729395.1 Caulobacteraceae bacterium | reverse complement strand
GCCATATCGCCTTCATCGGCGCCGGCGTCGGCGCGCCGGCGGCGGTGGATATGGTCTCGCTCGCCGGGGCCGGCCGGCGGGAACTGGCCGGTCAGGCGACCGACTTCCCCGCCGCCGATTTCATCGCGCCGAAGCCGGTGACCTGGACCGCGCCCGACGGGCTCATCGTCCACGGCCAGCTGTTCCAGCGGCCAGGCGGGCCGGCGAAGCCCGGCGTGATCTTCGTCCACGGCGGACCGCCCCGGCAGATGCTGCTCGGCTGGTCCTATATGGACTATTATTCCAATGCCTATGCGGTGAACCAGTACCTGGCGAAGCACGGCTTCACCGTGCTCAGCGTCAACTATCGCCTGGGCATCGGCTATGGCCGCGCCTACCAGCACCCGGCTCACGCCGGCATCGCCGGCGCCTCGGAATATCAGGACGTGCTCTCCGGAGCGAAATATCTGCAGAGCCTGCCGGGGGTCGATCCGGCGCGGATCGGCATCTGGGGCGGCTCCTACGGCGGCTTCCTCACCGCCATGGCCCTGGCCAGGAACTCCGATGTGTTCAAGGCCGGCGTCGACATGCACGGCGTGCACGACTGGTCGGGATATCTGACGCGCTTTCTCGGCGACCCGGACGCGCGTTACGAGCAAGGCGATCGGGCGGAGGCGATGAAGTCGGCCTGGGCATCCTCGCCCGACGCCTACGTTTCGACCTGGACCTCGCCGGTGCTGCTGATCCAGGGCGACGATGACCGCAATGTCGCCTTCCACCAGACGGTCGACCTGGCGCGACGTCTGGACGAGAAGGGCGTGCATTACGAGGAGCTGGTGCTGCCCAACGAGATCCACGGCTTCCTGCGCGCGGCGAGCTGGCGCAAGGCCGACGAGGCCAGCGTGGAGTTCCTGACGCGGGAGCTGGCGGCGAAGCCTTAGGTCCGCTGCCGGAAAATTATGAGGCCGATAGCGAACGTGACGATCCCGGCAAGCGTCGGGATACCGCCAACTATGGCCACCACGAGGTCCCAGCTGAGCGCCCCGGAGCCTTCGCGCACACCGCCGCTGCCGACCACGGCAAGCGAACACAAGCCGCACAACACGGCCACCAGCGCGCCGGCGACCATGAGCAGGATGCCGACCAGACGAGCGCCGCGACCTGGGGCCTCGGGAAGCTGATCGCTCATCTGCCTTGCCCTTTTGCTAGCGCACCCGCGCCGGCGGCGCCTTCGCGGTAGAAGGTGTTGAAGGTGTCGAAGGGAATGATCCGTCCGTTCGGCTGGACGAAGTGGACGCAGGAGCGCTTCACTGTCCCGAGATCGAAATTGTAGCGGTCGAGGAACTGCGAGATCACGACCCGGAAGGTGTGTTCGTAGGCGAGGCTTTCCGGGACCACCGCTTCGGGCAGACAGCACAGCAAAGCCGCGAGCTTTGCCGACGCATCGGCCTGGGCGGTGGATAGCGAAAGCAGGTCGAACATCTTGGCCCGCAGCTCGGGGAAGGCCTCGAAGGTCACCGTGTTGGGCGCGGCGGCGACGAACATCTCGCGCGGTAGCAAGGCGGTTACGGGAGCGACCGTCCTGCCGTTGCGCAGGCCGTAGCCGATGCAGATCTGGTCGGGATTGCACGGCAGTGGGATGAGATCGTCGAGGGCGAAGACTCCGGCCTTGGCGACGGCGCGCCTAACCTCCGTCAGCACCATGCGGTGCGATCTGGCGTCAAACCCGTTGTTGCGGCCGGCGTCCTGGATCGGCTGGACGGTGACGCCGCGCACGCAGCGCCAATCGAGGGCGAAGCGGACGATGTCGGCGATCTCATCGTCGTTGACACCCTTTTTCAGCGTCACGACCAGGGTGGTCGAGATGTCGTTGCGCTCGAGCGCCTCCAACGCCTCGACCCGCACGCGCGACAGATCGGCGCCGCGCAGTTCCATCAGGGCGTCGCGCTTCAGACTGTCGAACTGCAGATAGACCTCGAGACCGGGCATGAATTCGGCCAGCCGTTCGGCGAAGCCGGGTTCGCGTGCGATGCGCAAGCCGTTTGTGTTGACCATCAGATGGCGTATCGGACGCCGTTTTGCCGCCGCCAGAACGTCGAAGAAACGCGGGTGGATAGTCGGCTCGCCGCCGGAAATCTGCACGAGGTCCGGTTCGCCCTCGGCCGCGACGATCGTATCGAGCATGGCCTCGATCTCGACCATGGGACGGTGGCGATCACTGGCCGCGGAGGAGGCGGCGAAACAGACGGGGCAGGTCAGGTT
>JBOHLC010000242.1:0-4984 GCA_050729395.1 Caulobacteraceae bacterium | reverse complement strand
CGCCTGGCGCGTTTCGGCGGGGTCGGTGGCGCGGGCGCCGCCGGCGGAGCGATCGCGGCGACCGGCGCGGCCGGAGCGGATGTCGCGACCTGCGTCACCGGCACGACGACCGGCTCGGCCGCGGCGGGTGTCACGTGCAGAAGCGCGGCGGGGGCGATGACCGCGCCGGCCACCGCCGCGGCGGCGAGAAGGCGCAGCCGGGTCGGCGGGCGCGGTCCCTTGATCAATTGCATCAGTCTTTCCTCCAGATCGCCGCGGGAAATCAGCGCCACCATGGCCATGGATGTCTCGCCGCCGTCGCGAAGGCGAAGGGCGTCGGCCAGGGCGATAAGACGGCGGGCGTAGGCGTCGCGCGAACCGACCGCCTGGGCCGCCAGGGCGTCGCAGGCGATCTCGCGGCTGCGCCGGGCGCCGGCCTTGATCTCATAGAGCACGGGGTGCCAGCAGCCCGGCAGGGCGATCGCCTCGCACAGGAGGTTCACCGCGAAGTCACGCCTGACGACGTGGGCCAGTTCGTGCAGCAGGGCGGCGCGCTGTTCGTCTTCGGTCAGGCGGATGAAGGCGCGCGGCGCGAGGATCACCGGCGCGCGATGGCCGACGACCACCGGACCCCGGACCTCCTCGGACAGACGCACGGGCGGCGGGGCGACGCCGTGAGACCGGGCGGTCGCGGCCAGCGCTTCTGCCACGGCCGTGGCAAGGGCGACCTCGGCCGAGCCGCGCGCCAGGGCAGTGGCCGCGCGCCAGGCGACCACGAGTCGCGCCGCGCCGATAAGGACGGCCAGGGCGAAGGCGCAGGCGATAATCCGCGCCACGCCGGCGTCGATTACGATGGTCGACAGGCCGATGGGCGGCGCGGCGGCCATGGGTGGCGCGGACATGACGGCGGTCGCCGCGACCGGTCCGGTCGCGGGCTGGATGGCGACGACGAGCGCCTCGGCCGCCGGCAGGGCCGGGAGCAGCACGGCCAGGACCAGCGCTCCGATCCATAGGAAATGCCGGCCACGGGGGCCCAGGCCGCCGACGCGGCTCGCCGCCGCCGCGCCGATGGCCACCAGCGGGATCTGCCAGACGGCGTTGACCACATAGGCGAGAAGAACGTCGGTCATTCCGCTCTCTCCCCTTCCCGCTCGAGCAGCTTCGCGGCGCGGGCGATCTCGTCGGGTCCGATCTGGCGGGTGTCGATCAGGGACATCAGCAGGGCCTCGGCCGAGCCGCCGAACATGCGCCCCACGAGGTCCGACAGGGCGCCGGCGACCGCGCCCTCGCGGCTCAGCGCCGGGCGGTAGACAAAGGCGCGGCCAACCAGCTGGCGGCGCACCTTCTTCTTTTTCAGGAGCACGCCCAGCATGGTCTGCACCGTGGTGTAGGCGAGCTTGCCGCCCAGCCTCGCCTGCGCCTCGCTCACCGTGGCCGGGCCGCCGTCCCACAGCGCCTGCATGATCTCCAGCTCGAGCGGGGTAAGCACTTCCCGGACGGACGGCATGGCGGCTCCTAAATCCTTAGGCGCAAGGCTTGCGCGTCCGGACGGGGCGGGTCAACTAAACTTTTAGTAGGAATGGGTCCGGCGGAGCGTTCAGGCCGCGGTTCGCCGGCCCAAATCCATCCGCAGCGCGGCGCCGATGGCTCCGAAGCCGAGCAGCGTCAACGCCCAGGCGGATAATTCCGGTACGAGATCGGTGACCTGGACGGAGGTGTCGTACAAGGCGATCGATTCTGGTCCGTCGTCCAGAACGCCGACCGATGCGTCTGTAGACAATCTCGGATGTTGCCACGGCGCGGCGTAATCGTAGCTGCTGGTGATTGGATCGGTGCTGAATAAGTAGTTGCTGCCAAAGACGTAAGGAGAGCTTTCGGTGATGGATGAAAGCGATCCGTAGAGAAGTCCAGGACCGAGACCGAACACGCTGTTCAGCGACGGATTGTTGAAGCCATCGAGGCGATAGGTTTCGTTTGGGCCACTCGAGCCGCCGGCAAACTCGACGCTGAAGCCATTGATGGTCAATCTTTCCGATATGCCGGAGGGCGAGCCGCCATTTGTGAAGATCGAATAGGTCGAATTGTCGGTGAGTAAAGACCCCTCAAGGGAGTTGATCGTGTAGACCGCCGTGAACGCGTCTCCGACCAGGCTTCCTCCCCCGAATAGGTCCAGGCTGTCGTCCGTTGACCCGGCTTCCACATAGCCAGTGTAGGTAATCGTGACTATCTGGCCGCAGGCGGCGGTCGCTGCGGCGAGCACCAGGGCCGTGGTGGCGGCGAACGCGTAGAACTTCATATGCAAGCACTCCAGTCCCCCGCCGACCATAGGCTTCGCAGCTAGCTTGGCAATGACCCGCCCCACCGCTGCAACCTCGCCTTGGCTTGACCGTTCCGTTCCGCGCGGGGGTAACGGCGCCCCTTGAGCGGGCGCGCCATTGGAGTGCGCTCAAGTGAACCTGCGACACGCCCTCTCGGCATCGGCGGCGGTCGTGGCGCTGGGACTGGGCGCGATGGCCCTGGCGGCGCCCGGCGCGGCCTCGGCCCAGATTTCCATCGGCGTCGGCGTCAATGCCCCGCCCCCGCTCATTCCGATCTTCGCCCAGCCGGCCATCCCCGGCTACGGCTATATTTGGACGCCCGGCTACTGGGCCTGGGATCCGACCTATGGCTACTACTGGGTTCCCGGAGAATGGGTGTTGCCGCCCGAGCCGGGGCTCTTGTGGACGCCGGGATACTGGGCCTGGCGCAACGGCGACTTCAGCTTCATCGACGGGTATTGGGGTCCGAGCGTCGGCTTCTATGGCGGGGTGGACTATGGCCACGGCTACGGCGGCCTGGGCTATCAGGGGGCCGAGTGGCGCGGCGGCCACATCTATTACAACCGCGCGGCCAACAACTTCGCCGGCGCGCGCATCGCCACCACCTTCACCCGTCCGGTGAGCGTGAGAACCCACAGCCGTATCGCCTATAGCGGCGGACGCGGCGGCCTCGCTGTCCGGCCGAGCGCAGTCGAAGCCGCCGCCGCCCGCGCGCGGCATGTGCGGGCGACGGCCGCGCAGACCCAGCGCGCGCACATCGCCCGGACCAATCCGACTTTGCGCGCCGACAGCGTCAGTCACGGCCGCGCGGCCGGCGCAGTGGCGGCGATCCATCGGACCGGTCCGGAACATGCTGCCAGACCCGGCCGGCCGGTCACTCCGCGCTCGACCCCGCCCACCGCCGTGCATCGGCCGTCGCCTGGCAGGGCCCCGACCGAAATGGTCCGGCCCACTTCCCGGCCGGGGGTCGCCAACCACGAAACCCCCCGGACGGCGCGGACGGCCCGGCCCGGCGCGACAAGTCCGGCGATCACGCCCGGTCCGGAGCGCATGGGCAACGGGAGGCCGTCGCGCTTCCAAGGCGAGGCGCGGCCCAACCGTCCCGCCGCGCCGGCGCCGATGACCGCGATGTCGCGCGGACCGATGCATAGCGAAGCCATTCGGCCGGGCGCCGGTGCGCCCACGGCCCACCCGATGGCCGGGCCGGCGATGCGACCGGCTCATCAATCCAGGCCCACGCCGGGACGCGAGCCTTCGGCAAAGAAGAAGGCCGCGCCGAATCCAGCCCACAACGACGAAGGCCGGCCGCCTAGCTGAAGCCCGCATGTCCAGAGTGGACCAGCGCCGCCAGCAGGGCCGGGTCGCGGTGGTAGATGTCAGGCAGGAAGGTCACCCCGCCCGGCCCCGGCTGAGCCGTCAGATAGAGGATGTAGACCGGGATGGGTGGGTCGATATCTGCTTTCTGATCGGGCGTCCCCGACGTTGCCGGCTGGATCGGATGGCCGAAGATCCATTGGGCGAGGCGCAAGGCGTTCTTCAGCCGCACGCAGCCGTGGCTGTCGGTGCGCACGCTGGCGTCGAACAGGCCCTTTTCCGGCGTGTCGTGCAGATAGATGCCGAGCGGATTGGGCAGCATGAACTTCACCTCGCCCATCATGTTGTCCGGACCCGGCAGCTGGCGCACGCGCGCGCCCTTGCCGCCGGCAGCGATCGTCCGCCAGTCCACTGTCGCCGGGTCGATCGGCTCCGCGTCCGCCTGCCAGTCGGCCAGCACCTCGAAGTGCTGGCGACGCAGATAGGCTGTTCCGTGGCGAAGCACCTCCGGCGCGATCTTCTGGCTGGTGAGAGCGGGCGGCACGTTCCAGTAGGGATTGAACAGGGCGTCGCGGATCAGGCCGATCATCGACGGGGTCTGATCGTCGGTCATGCCGACGATGATCTGCATGGTCTGGGGAGGCGCGCCGTGATCCACGAACCACAGACTCTCGGCCGCAGGATTGACCAGGATGTAGCGCGCGCCGAGGCTGGGCGGCAGGGCGCGCGCGCGTTCGAGATTGGCGGCCAGGAGGGCGTCGCGTCCGCCTTGATCGCCATTCTCCCGCTCGGCCAGCAGCGCGGCGCGCAGGCCGGTGTAGATCGGATTCATCAGCCGCGCCTCGGCCAGGGCGGCGGTGAGGCTCGGCGCGCGGGCGGCGGCCTCGAGAATGGCCAGCGGGTCGGTGGGCGCCAGGCGCACCGCGGGATCAACCCATTGCAGAGGCGCGGCTGGGTCGGGCCGGTGAAGATCGCCGATATAGCTCGCGTAGGCGCGCGAAAGGTCGATGTCCGCCGCCGCCATGGCGCCGGGCGCGTCCTTGCCGCCCGCGGCCTTGATCTCCGCCTGGAGCCTCGGGATGCCGTAGGCGGCCGGCTCGAGATCGTCGTCGCGCGCGTCCTTCAGCACCGAAACGAGTTCGGCCGCGGCCGGCGCCAGCTTGCCGTCCGTGATCCAAAGCGGCCGCTCGCCGCGCTCATAGTAGAACCTGCCGACAGGGCTGGCCGGCGCGCGAGCGAACGCGGCGCCGATCGCCTGGCTCACCGCGTCCCGTGGCCGCCCGCTCAGCACTGGGGCGACGACCGGCGCGATGAGCGCGCCGACGGCGATGCCGGCGGCTATGGCGACGAGGGCGCGGACCCAAGATCCGCGC
>JBOHLC010000241.1:0-1994 GCA_050729395.1 Caulobacteraceae bacterium | reverse complement strand
GTCTCGGTCTCGTCGGTCTCTGCGTCTACGGCCGGTTCGCCGCCGTCGCTCGCCGATTGCGCGATCGCCGGATCTTCGGCCTCCGCGGACCTCTCCTCCGAAGCCTGGGCCGACGGTGCGCCGGGCGTGCGCAGTGGCTCTGGCAGCCAGGCCGAGCCGGCCAGGAGACGCTCGGCCTCGGCGGCCATGTCGCCCTTCTTCAGGGGCTCGAGCCGCGTGGCGGCGGCCTCACCCTTGGCCTCGCGCACGGCCTCGAGGATGCGCGCCTTGGTGACCCGGCCGAGGAAGCCCGCCACGGTCGGCGTCCAGCCGGCGGCGGCGAGGTCGAGGGAGAGGACCCGCGCCAGGCGATCGGCGTGGGCGATGGCCTTGGGCCGCCGGTTCCAGCCCTCGATCACGGCGTTCACGGTCAGCGAGACGCAATGGGCGAAGAGGGAATCGCGGCTGTCGGTGTCGAAGGCTGCCAGAGCCTCCCACAGGTCGCCCGGTTCAGTGGGCAGATGCTCGGCCCAGGCCCGGTGGCGCGCGTCGATGCGTCCGGCGATAGCCGTATCGGCAAGGCCCGGGGCCTGAGCGCCGAAGACAACGCTCTTGGCCTCGATCTCCAGGCAGGAGTCCGACGGGTAACGGTAGAAGAGCCGAAGACAGAGCCCATGCAGCGCCGCCAGGAACGCGACCGCCGGATCGGCGCCCACCGCCTCGCGTAGCGCCAGCGTGCGCCAAGCGGTGAGCTCGGTCATCAGCCGGTCGGGGATGGGACGAAGGCTTTCATCCTCCTCGGCCGCTTCCGACGGCTCGCTTCCGGCCGCGACGCCGGCTTCCACGGTGCGGTCGGAGGCGTGGACCTCGCCATCCTGACCGGCATCCTCGGCCGCGGCCGCCGGCGGTTCGTCCTCGGGCCGCACGTAGCCGCGTTCGATCCTCAAGGCGCCGGAAGGATCGAGGCTGACAAAGGCGCCGCCCCGCGCGATCTCCGCCGCATCGTAGACCGCCGGCCGGCCCTCGAACCCGGCAAGCGCCGTCTCGATCTCGGCCAGACGCCGATCGACCTCCTCCGGGAGATCCTCGGTCTCGGCCCAGGCCGCTTCCAGCCGCTCGGCTTCGTCCTTCAACGCCGCGATGGCGGCGGTCTCGTCCTCGCTAAGGGCCGCCGCTTCGCCTGAGACGAGGCGAAGGCTGTAGGCGTGGCCGTAGGGGAAATCGACGGCCGCCTCGACCCACTTCCAACCCTCGGCGCGGACCGCCTCGGCGTCTCGATCGAGCTTCTCGGCCACCAGCCGGTCGAGGAGTCCGACATCCTGCAGCCAGCCGCCGTCGTCGTGCTGGAAGAGATCGTGCATGATCTCGCCGCCGGCGGCGGCATAGGCCTCGCCGACATATTGCGCTCGCTTGTCGCTGGCGCGGACCGATCCCTCCGTGAGCAGACGGCGGATCTGGTAGGGCTCCTTGTTGTAGGAGCGCTGAAGCCCTTCCCACACCTGCTCCTGGCGCGCGTGATCGGCGCTGACCGAGAAGGCCATCAGCTGGTCGAGGCTCATGCCATCCTCGGCGTAGACGTCCAGCAAGGCCGGCGAGACGGCGGCCAAGCGCAGGCGCTGCTTGACGACGCCGACGCCGACGAAGAAGGCGGCGGCGATCTCCTCCTCGCCACGCCCCTTCTCGCGAAGGCTAAGGAACGCGCGGAACTGGTCCAGCGGATGCAGGGGCGCGCGCTGGACGTTCTCGGCTAGGCTGTCTTCTTCGGCGAGGCCGTCCGTGCGAACCACGCATGGGACTGACGCGGTGCGCGCCAGGCGCTTCTGCCTGACCAGCAACTCCAGGGCCCGGTAGCGGCGCCCGCCAGCGGGGATCTCGAAGACTCCGGTCTCGGCGCCCTCGGCATCCAGGATCGGGCGCACGGTGAGGCTCTGCAGGAGGGTGCGCCGGGCGATGTCCTCGGCCAGCTCCTCGATCGAGACGCCGGCCTTCACGCGCCGGACGTTCGACTGGGACAG
>JBOHLC010000240.1:0-2003 GCA_050729395.1 Caulobacteraceae bacterium | reverse complement strand
CCCCATCGTCATGCTCAGAGGCTGGCGCCAGTTCCAGGACATCAAATGCGGCTGGACCCTCGCCAACATCATGGCCGCCCTACAAGATGTGTGAATCTGCTAGCCCTCTGGGAGAGGTCGAGACGCGCCTACAGGCGTGTCCGGGTGAGGGGACCCTTGCCGCCGGCGGCGCTAGGCGGCGAAGCCGCAAGTTTTGACCACAAAGCTCACGAAGGAGATCCTTCTTGCACGGCGAGCGCGTGGGCCGAAGTTCATGAGCGCGCGCTCCGCGCGCCTTTGTGTTCTTCGTGTCCTTCGTGTCCTTAGTGGTGAAAAAACCGCTCGAAGATCATGCACAAAGTCGCGGTCCCAAGACCCTCACCCGGAGCGGCTATCGCCGCTCTCGACCTCTCCCAGAGGGAGAGGGGAAGAACACCGCTCTCGACCTCTCCCAGAGGGAGAGGGGAAGAACTAGCGCAGCGGCCCTTACTTCCCCTTATCTGTGGCCATCTGCGTCATCTGTGGATCTCTTCTCTTCTCTTCTCTTCTCAATCGAGCTTCACCAGCATCTTCCCCAGGTTCTCGCCCTTGAAGAGCTTGAGGAAGGCGGTGGGCGCGTTCTCCACGCCATGCTCCACCGTCTCGCGCCACTTCACCTTGCCCTCGGCGATCCAGCCCGACATGTCGCGCACGAAAGCGTCCTGCTTATCGCCATGGCTGGAAACGATGAAGCCCTCGAGCCGCAGCTGCTTGCCCACGCACATGATCAGGCCGCGCACGCCTGGCCCCAGATCGGTGGCGTTGTATTGCGAGATCATCCCGCACAGGGCGAAGCGGCCGAACGGCCGCGCGGCCATCAGCGCGGCCTCCAGGTGGGTTCCGCCGACATTGTCGAAATAGACGTCGATCCCCTCCGGCGCGGCCCTCATCAGCGCCGCCGTCAGATCGCGCTCGGCCTTGTAGTCGATCGCCTGGTCGACGCCCAATTCGTTCAGATAGGCCACCTTCTCGGGCCCCCCGGCCGAACCGATCACCGTGTGGCCCTTCAGCTTGGCGATCTGGCACACGATCTGGCCGACCGCGCCGGCCGCGGCCGAGACGAACACCACATCGCCGTCCTTCAGCGCCGCGATCTTCAACAGGCCGACATAGGCCGTCAGGCCCGGCATGCCGGCGACTCCCAGGAATGCCTGAGGAGGCAAGCCATGCGTCTCCAGCTTCTGCACGGCCGCCGCCGGGGCATTGAACGCCTCGCGCCAGCCGAAGAAGCTCTGCACCGGATCGCCGGGCTTGAACGCCGGATCGTTCGAGGCGGTCACCTCGCCGACCGCGCCGCCCTGCATGGCCTGACCGATCTGGAACGGCGGGACATAGCTCTGCACATCGTTCATCCGCCCGCGCATGTACGGATCGACTGTCATCCAGCTGTTGCGCACCTGCACCTCGCCCGGCCCCGGATCGGCCAGGTCGACGCTGGCCAGCTCGAAATTCGCCGCCGTCGGCTCCCCCACCGGCCGGCTCTTGAGCCTGATTTCCCTGGAGGTGGTCATGGCGTCTCTCCTCTTTTCCCTCTAACCCTTAGCCCTTGGCACGGACGCCGATAACGCTCAATCCTCCTCTCCCAAGGGAGAGGATGGTTTGCGTGTTGCCGCGCGGCGATGTCCCCCTCTCCCTCTGGGAGAGGTCGAGACGCGCCCGTGGGGCGCGTCCGGGTGAGGGCCTGGGGAAGGCGGCGACTTTGCGCCCGATCTTCGAGCGCCCTTTTTCACCACGAAGCTCACGAAGGCCACGAAGAACGAAAATGCGCGCGCAGCGCGCGCCCAGTTGCTCGAAGCGCCACGGCCCGCGCCCCAAGACCCTCACCCGGAGCGGCTGGCGCCGCTCTCGACCTCTCCCAGAGGGCTAGCAGATTCACACATCTTGTAGGGCGGCCATGATGTTGGCGAGGGTCCAGCCGCATTTGATGTCCTGGAACTGGCGCCAGCCTCTGAGCATGACGATGGGGCCTGGCTTTCCGTAGTAGC
>JBOHLC010000239.1:0-14748 GCA_050729395.1 Caulobacteraceae bacterium | reverse complement strand
TCTATTTCCATCCCTCGATCTTCGCCGCGTCCTGGAACGTCAGCGGCCTGAGCCCCTTCAAGGCCGCGCCCACGGCCGTGGTCATCGCCTTCTGGGCTTTCCTGGGCGTCGAGAACGCCATCGTCATTGCTCCGCTGGTGCGCAATCCGGCGCGCAACGTGCCCGTCGCCACCTTCGGCGGCCTGGCCATCGGCGTTGCCGTCTACCTGTCGGCCTGTATCGTCATCATGGGCATCCTGCCCGCCTCGGTGCTGGCCAAATCGAGCGCGCCCTTCGCCGCCGCGGCCGCGCCGATCGTGGGCGGCTCCATCGCCGGCGTCCTGGCGCTGTGCGCCATGCTCAAGTCCGCCGGCACGTTGGGCGGATCGATCCTGGTGGTGGCCGAAACGGCGGAGAGCGACGCGGTGCTCGGTCAGATCATGCCAGGCCGGCCACCGCGCCAGGTCGATAAGCCGCCGAAGCTCAATCTGATCCTTATGGGCGCAATCATGAGCGCGACGGTGATCGCCTCGACCAGCCCGACCCTGGCCCGCCAGTTCACCATCATCGCCGACATCGCGGTCGTGCTGTGCCTGCTGGCCTATCTGGCGGGTTGCGTGGCGCTGCTGCGTTTCAGCGGCGCGGTCGCCAAGGAGCGGCGAATGCTCGTCAGAGCCGTCGCGCTCGGCGGCGCCCTCTTCTGTTGCGCGGCGATCGCCGCCTCGGAGGCTGACCTGCTGATTTGGACCCTGGCCGCCGTCGCCATCGCCAGCCTCGCCTGGCTGCCGGTCTGGCTGAGGCGTCGGCGATTGGCGGTCGCGCCGATCGCGCCTCAGCGCATGGAGAGCGGGGCGTAGCCGAGGTGCGTTCCGGCGTCGACCATCAGGGTCTCGCCGGTGATGTGGCGCGCGGCGGGCGAGGCCAGGAACACGGCCGCGCCGGCGATGTCCTCGGCCGTCGAGGCGGCCTTGAGCGGCGTGGAGTCGGCGACCCGCGCCCGCATGCGCTCCAACGCTTCCGCCGGCATGGCCTTGCCGAACCATGGCGTGTCGATGAACCCCGGACAGATGGCGTTGACCCGGATCTTGGGGGCCAGCGCGCGGGCGAGCGACAGGGTCATGGTGATCAGCGCGCCCTTGGACGCGGCGTAGGGGACCGACGAGCCGATGCCGAGCACGCCGGCCACCGAGGCGGTGTTGACCACCGCGCCCGGCTGGGGCGCCGCCTCGAGCAGGGGTCGCGCCGCCCGGGTCATCTGGTACGCGCCGATGACATTGACCGCGTAGAGCCGGGCGAAATCCTCGGCCGCAACGGAGTCCAGGTCCGCATGGTTGGGGGCGAACTTGGTCGTCCCGGCGTTGTTGAACAGGGCGTCGATGCGGCCCGTCGGAGCGGCAAGGGCGGCGATGGCGCGGCAATCTTCGTCGCTCGATACATCGCCCCTGACCGTCACCCCCCTGCCGCCGTGGGCCTCGACCAGGCGCTGGGTCTCGGCCGCTTCCGCCTCGCTCGAGGCATAGTTGATGATCACGAGCCCGGCGCCGCGCTCGGCGCACTCAACCGCGATCGCCCGCCCCAGGCCCGTCGACGCCCCCGTGACCAGCACCGTCCAGCCCTCGAAATCCCGTCCCGCCATGGCTGTCCTCCGCGCCGACCCGGGGCGTGATAGCGCCGGCCGGCCGGCTTGTCTTTGCCCGCCAGCGCTTTAGCGGTAAAGCCGCGCGCGATGAACGAGACCCGGCTCACCCAACTCGGCCACGCCGCCGCCATTCCGGCCAGTCCTGAGGCGGCGGTGCTCGAAGTCGTGGCCAACCCTCAGGCCGGAACGCTCTTCCTCGCCCGCTTCACAGCGCCGGAGTTCACCTCCCTGTGCCCGGTGACCGGCCAGCCGGATTTCGCCCATCTGATCATAGACTACGCGCCGGAAAACTGGCTGGTGGAGTCGAAATCGTTGAAGCTGTTCTTGGCCTCGTTCCGCAACCACGGCGCCTTCCACGAGGACTGCACGCTCGCCATCGGTAAGCGCATCGTCCTGGCCGCCAAGCCGCTTTGGCTGCGCATCGGCGGCTACTGGTTCCCGCGCGGCGGCATCCCCATCGACGTCTTCTGGCAGACCGGCCCCGCGCCCGAAGGCCTGTGGCTGCCCGACCAGGGCGTCGCGCCTTATCGGGGGCGATAGCTTTTTCGATTCCCTTACTGAGCTCCTCTCCCAAATTGCGTCATCCCGGGCGAAACGGAGCGCAGCGGAGTGCGGACCCGGGACCTAGAGCCTCATGCACTGACTTTGCGGCTTCGCCATGAGCGCACCGCAACTCTGGGTCCCGCATCTCCGCTTCACTTCGTTGCGCTGCGTGCGGGATGACGGAGCGATTTTTTTAGCGTCTTAGATTGACAAAACGCAAAGTTCAAGCTATAATGCCATTGAATGTTCGGCTACGCGCACAATTCCGGTGAGAGGATCGCCAATTACGGTGATCTACGGTCGCGTTCGGTGATTGCCGAGAGTTTTGTGACCGTAGATCACCGTAGATACGGTGGTTTCCACACGCTGGTGAGCGCCGCCACCTCGGGCCGCACGCGCTCCAGCGGCGCCTCGGAAGCGGTTCCGAGGTGAACGAAGCCGGCCACACGCTCTCCCTCGCCCAAGCCGAGCAGGCTCTGGGCGTCGGCGTCGTAGGCGTACCAGTCGGTGATCCAATTGGCGCCGTAGCCCATGGCCTGGGCGGCGATGATCAGCATGGCGCATACCGCGCCGGAGGAAAGCCGTTGTTCCCACTCGGGAATCTCGCCTTCGCTGGCGCGCGAGACGACGGCGACGGTTACCGGCGGAAAGCGGATCTTGCCGAGCTTGGCCATGGCCTTGGCCCCGTCGGTGCGGCGCTCGGCGAGGGCCTCGAGGCCGCGCACGAAGTCCGCCTTGCCTTGGTCCCGGAGGACGACGAACCGCCAGGGCGAGAGCTTGCCGTGGTCGGGCACGCGGGCGGCGAGCGCAAGCAGTCGCGCGAGCTCCGCTTCGCTCGGCCCGGGCGCGGTCAGGGTCAGGGCCGAGGCGGACCTGCGGCGCGCGAGGAAGGCGAGCGTCTCCGGCGAGGCCTCGACGGGCAGGGGGTCGCCGAAGGCGGGCGGGGTCGGGCTCGTCAAGGTGGTAAGGCTCTTTCTTGAGAATCGTTTGCAAGTAAGCCGCCCTCTGGCGGAGCGCAAGCGGCGGCGCCATATGCGGAAGCGGCGCCCGGACGGGGGCGGTCATGACGGAGAGGCTTGAGATGGCCAAACGTCTGGAAGCGATCGAGGCGGACGCCCCGCCGCCGGTGTGGGCCTCGCTGCGCAACGAAGCCCAGCACCTGGCCGCCGAGGAGCCGACGCTCGCTTCGCTCCTGAACGCGGTGGTCATCCGCCACGCGAGCCTGGCCAGCGCCCTCTCCTATCAGTTGGCCCGCAAACTCAGCGACCAGGACCTGGGCGGCATGAGCCTGCGCGAGCTGGCCGATGAGGCCTACGCGGCCGATCCGTCGATCATCGTGGCGGCCGAGGCGGACCTCCGCGCCGTGTTCGAGCGCGACCCGGCGTGCAAGGGCTATGTCCAGCCGTTCCTCTATTTCAAGGGCTTCCAGGCGCTGCAGACCTATCGCGTGGCCCACTGGCTGTGGCTGGTCGGGCGCGAGGCCATGGCGCTCTATCTGCAGAGCCGGACGTCGGAGCTTTTCCAGGTCGACATTCACCCGGCGGCGCGCATCGGCAAGGGCGCCTTCTTCGACCACGGCACCGGCATCGTCATCGGCGAGACGGCCGTAGTCGGCGACGATGTCTCAATGCTGCAAGGCGTCACCCTGGGCGGCACCGGGGCCGAGCGCGGCGATCGTCACCCCAAGATCGGCGCGGGCGTGCTGCTGGGCGCCGGGGCCAAGGTGCTGGGCAACATCACCGTTGGCGACCACGCCAAGATCGCCTCAGGCTCGGTGGTGCTCAAGCCGGTGCCGGCCCACTGCACGGCCGCGGGCGTCCCCGCGCGGCTGGTCAATTGCCCGACCTGCTCCGAGCCGGCCCGCTCCATGGACCACACGCTGGGCGAAGCCGCCTACGACTACGTCATCTGAACGTTTGCGGCCGCCGCGAAAGCGGCTAGGCTCGCGGACATGGACCAGAGAGACATCGAGCGCGTTCAGGCGCACCTCAAGCGCACCTTCGGCACGCCGCACATCGATGTGCGCGCCCGGCCCAAACAGAAGGATTCGGCCGAGGTCGAGATCAAGGGCGAGTTCATTGGCGTGATCTACGAGGACGAGGACGAACCCGGATCGTTCATGTTCGAAATGGCCATCCTGTCCGAGGACCTGGAGGGCTGATCACCCCCGCTCGACGAAGCTGTCGATGACGCGCTTCTCGCCGGCGTGGTCGAAGGCCACGGTGAGCTTGTTGCCCTCCACGGCCGTGACCAATCCCGGTCCGAACTTCTGGTGGAACACGCGCTCGCCCACGGCGAAGGCGCCAGGGCCGGCCGTGTCGGAGACGGCGATCAGGCGGCCCTCGCCCTCGATCACCTGGGTGCGGCCGGGCGGTCCGCCGGCATAGCCCCTGGCCTGCGCCCGCCGCCAGCCGGGGCTGTCGTAGCCTGAGCCGTAGTTGGTCTCGTCCCAGCGTGAGGCGCCCTCGCGCACCCCCCCGCCATAATAGCCCGTCTCGGACGAAGCCTCGACGCTGGCCAGCGGCAGCTCGTCGACGAAGCGGCTGGGAAGCTGGCTCGTCCAGCGACCGTAGACCTGGCGATTGGCGGCGAAGGAGATGCGCGCTTCCTCCCGCGCCCGGGTCAGGCCGACGTAGGCCAGCCGCCGCTCCTCCTCGAGGCCCTTTTCGCCGTTCTCGTCCAGGCTCCTCTGGCTCGGGAACACGCCTTCCTCCCAGCCGGGCAGGAAGACGAGCGGGAACTCCAGCCCCTTGGCCGAATGGAGCGTCATGATCTGCACCGCGTCGCCGCCCGCCTCGCGGTCGAGATCGGTGACCAGGGCGACGTGCTCGAGATAGGCCTCCAGGGTGTCGAAGGCCCCCATCGACTGGACCAGTTCCTTGAGGTTCTCCAGGCGTGTCTGGCTGGTCGGGCTCTTGTCGAGGCGGAGGGCGTCGACATAGCCGCTCTCCTCGAGAATGGTTTCGGCCAGGCGCGGGTGGGCGAGCGCATCCTTCTGGCCGCGCCAGCGCTCTACGTCGCGCAGGAAGTTGGCCAGCGCCGTGCGCGAGCGTCCGGTGATCTCGTCGGTGCGCACCAGGTCAGCCGCCGCGCTGGAGGCCGACACGCCGCGGTCGCGGGCGATGCGCAGCAGGGTTCTGACCGTCGCCTCGCCGATGCCGCGCCTGGGCGTATTGACGATGCGCTCGAAGGCCAGGTCGTCGTCGGCCGACTGCACCAGGCGCAGATAGGCGTGAGCGTCGCGGATCTCGGCCCGCTCGAAAAAGCGCGGCCCGCCGACCACTGTGTAGGGGATCTGCAGAAGGACGAAGCGTTCCTCGAAGGCGCGCATCTGAAACGAGGCGCGCACCAGGATGGCGATCTCGGCATAGCGCCGGCCGCGCTTGAAGCGCTCGATGTCCTCGGCGATCAGGCGCGATTCCGCCTCGCCGTCCCACACTCCGCGCACGCGCACCTTCTGGCCGCCGGCGGCGTCGGTCCACAGGGTCTTGCCGAGGCGCCCCTTGTTGGCGGCGATGAGGCCCGAGGCGGCGGCCAGGATGTGCTCGGACGAGCGGTAATTGCGCTCCAGGCGGATGACCCGCGCGCCGGGAAAATCGCGCTCGAAGCGCAGGATGTTGTCCACCTCGGCCCCGCGCCAGCCATAGATCGACTGGTCGTCGTCGCCGACGCAGCACAGGTTGCGGCTCTTCTGGGCCAGCAGGCGCAGCCACAGGTATTGGGCGGTGTTGGTGTCCTGGTACTCGTCGACCAGCAGATAGCGGAAGCGCTCGTGAAAGTCGGCGAGCACCTCCGGCTGTCCTGTGAAGATGGTCAGGTTGTGCAGCAGCAGGTCGCCGAAGTCGCAGGCGTTCAGCACCCGCAGCCGCTCCTGATAGAGGCGATAGAGCGCCTGGCCGCGGCCATTGGCGAAGTGCGAACCTTCGGCCGGCGGCAGCTTGTCCGGACCCCAGCCGCGGTTCTTCCACTGATCGATCAGGCCGGCGAGATGGCGGGCCGTCCAGCGCTTGGCGTCGATGTTCTCAGCCTCGAGGAGCTGGCGGAGCAGCCGCTCCTGATCGTCCGGATCGATGATCGTATAATTCGACTTGAGCCCCACGAGCTCGGCGTGCCGGCGCAGGATCTGGGCGGCGATGGAGTGGAAGGTGCCCAGCCAGCGCAGGTCCTCGGCCGCGCCGCCGATGATCTGGCCGATCCGCCCGCGCATCTCGCGCGCCGCCTTGTTGGTGAAGGTGACGGCCAGCAGCTGCCACGGCCGGGCCTTGCCGGTCGCCAGGATGTGGGCCAGGCGGGTGGTGAGCACGCGGGTCTTGCCGGTGCCGGCGCCGGCCAGGACCAGCACAGGGCCTTCAATCGCCTCCACCGCCTCGCGCTGCTCGGGATTGAGGCCGGCGAAATAGTCGCCGCCACCGGGGGCGGGGGCGACGCGGGCGAGGTCGGAAATGCGCGGTTGATCGGACACGGAGCAGTCGGGGGAAGTGGATTCGGCGGCAAGACTAGCACGCGGTCTACCGCGCCTGGGCGAATTCCAGCGCCGCGAGGCGGCAGGCCGAGGCCAGCGGCCGGTTTCCCCGGCGGGCGTCGATCTCCTGGACGAGGCGCGCGAGGCTCATGCCGCGCGAGCGGGCCGTCTCTTCCAGCACGCTCCAGAAGGCCGACTCCAGGGCGATGGACGTGGCGTGTCCGGCAAGGCTGATCGAGCGCTTCTTCTGGCCCGACGGCCGCGTCATGGCGCTTCAGATTTGGCCGCCGCCAGGTTGGACTTGATCAGCAAGGTGCGCAGGCTGGGCGTGTCCTTGGTGTGGATGTCGTAGACGCGCCAGTGGCCGTCCGACAGGGCGAGATCGAGGGTGATGTCCACGGCCGCCGGGTCCTCGACCTCACGCCGAACAACGACCGCCGTGGCCCGCTCGTCGCCATCGTCGCGGACCGACTTGATCTGGAAGGTCATGCCGCCGTCGTCCTGGCAGTCGCACAATGGATCGCCATCGAGCGCGCCGACCTCGCCATCGGCCAGGCGCCGGTCCTCGCCGATCAGGGCGAGCAGGCTCGGGTGGAACACCGTCTTGGCCGCCGCGCCCAGGGCGACGAACCCGCTCCCGGACGTCGGATAATGCGAATAAATCCAGGCGACGAACTTTCTCGCCCCGCCGACATCGGCGGCGCTGGCCGGGCTGGCCAGGAGAGCCGCGCAGAGAACCCCGATCGCAAAGCGCCTGATCGGCATATCTACCCCCGTTCCCGTCATCCCGGCCGCAGGCCAGCGTAGCAGGCCGGAGAGCCGGGACCCAGTGGGTCAAGCATCAGCGGAGCGCCTCGCGGGCGCGCGGCTTCTGGGGCCGTGAAGGCGGCCCTGGGTCCCGCAGCTCCGCTCCACTTCGTTTTGCTGCGTGCGGGATGACGAAATGGGGGGATGGGCCTTAGCTCACCTCGGCGCAGAAGCGCTGGATGCGCTGGCAGGCTTCCTCCAGCAGAGCGTTCGAGGTGGCGTAGCTGATGCGGAAGAACGGCGAGAGGCCGAACGCCTCGCCGAACACCACCGATACGCCCTCGGCTTCCAGCAGGGCGTCGGCGAAGTCGCCATCGGTGGCGATGACCTTGCCCGACGGCGCCGTCTTGCCGATCAGGCCCGCGCACGAGGGAAAGACATAGAAGGCGCCCTCCGGCGTCGGACAGGAAAGGCCGCGCGCCTGGTTGAGCATCGAGACGACGAGGTCGCGGCGGGCTTCGAACATGGCCGCGTTGGGCTTGATGAATTCCTGCGAGCCGTTCAGCGCTTCGACCGCCGCCCACTGCGAGATCGACGCCGGGTTGGAAGTCGACTGGCTCATCACCTTGCGCATGGCCGCGATCAGCGGCGCCGGGCCGCCGGCGTAGCCGATGCGCCAGCCGGTCATGGCGTAGGCCTTGGACACCCCGTTCATGGTCAGGGTGCGCTCGTAGAGCGCCGGCTCGACCTGGGCGATCGTGCGGAAGGCGAAGTCGCCGAAGACCAGGTGCTCGTACATGTCGTCGGTCAGCACCCACACGCGCGGGTGGCGCAGCAGCACCTCGGCCAGGGCCTTGAGTTCGGCCTCGGTATAGGCCGCGCCGGACGGGTTCGACGGCGAGTTGAGGATCAGCCAGCGCGTGCGCTCGCCGATCGCCGCCTCGAGGTCGGCCGGCCGGATCTTGAAGCCTCCGGCGGCCGTGGTGGCGATGAACTTCGGCGTGCCGCCGGCGATCAGCACCATGTCGGGGTAGCTGACCCAATAGGGCGCGGGGATGACCACCTCGTCGCCCGGCTCGAGGCTGGCCATCATGGCGTTGAAGATCACCGGCTTGCCACCCGGCGAAACATTGATCTGGGCCGGCGCGTAGGAAAGCCCGTTCTCGCGAGCGAACTTGGCGCAGATGGCTTGCTTCAGCTCGGGGATGCCGTCGACGTCGGTGTACTTGGTCTTGCCCTCGCGGATGGCGCGGATGGCCGCTTCCTTGATGTTGTCCGGGGTGTCCAGATCCGGCTCGCCGGCGTCGAGCGAGATGACGTCGCGGCCGGCGGCGCGCAGGGCGCGCGCGCGGGTGCTGGCGGCCGAAGTGGCCGAGGGCTTGACGCGGCGCAGGCTGGCGGACTCGATGAACATCGAATTTCGACTCATGGGACGGCGGAACGGCGCGCCGCTCTGTAGGACCGAAGGCGCCCGCGCGCAATGAGCGGCGCGGCCTGCTAAGCAGCGCCTCATGGCTGCCGATTCAAACCCCGCGCGGAAACTGTCCTGGCGGCGGTGGGCCCTGGCCTTCGTCCTCTTCGGCGGCCTTGGGCTCCTGTTCCTGTTCGGCCTGCCGATCCTGGGCGTCTCCGGACCGGCCGAGGCGCGGCATTGGCTGACGCTGGCGCGGGGACCTTGGGCCCTGCCGGCGGTGATCCTCGCTTTCGCCGTGCTGGCGTTCCTGGGTGTGCCGCAGGTGGCCCTGATCGCCGGCGCGGTTCTGGCCTTCGGTCCCTGGACCGGCCTTGCCTACAGCTGGACCGGCACTATGGTTTCTGCGTTGGTCGGCTTCGCGCTTGGACGGGGTTTCGGAGCGCGCCTGATCGAAGGCTGGCCGCAGGCGCGGCGCTTCTCCGATCTCGTCGGCCACAACGGCTTCATGGCCAGCCTGGCGGTGCGCCTCGTGCCGTTCGCGCCGTTCGTCCTGATCAACATCGCCGGCGGCGTCACTTCCATGTCATGGGGCGCGTTCACCCTGGGCACGGCCATAGGCATATTGCCGAAGATCGCGGTGATCGCCTTCGCCGGTCATTCGATCATGGCCGGCGGGGCGTGGACGTTCGTCTGGCTGGCCCTGGCGCTCGCCGCCTGGGGATTGGCGGGTCTCGCCGCGCGGCGCTGGATGAGGCGAGGAGGGAAGGCGGATGTTTAGGCTGTTCGCGCGCGCTGGCTGGGGCTCGGTGTTGGTCGAGGCCCAGCTCGCCTACTACGGCCTACCGTTCGAATTGGAGGAGGTCGACGATCTCTTCAGATCGGCCGAAGCGCGCGAGCGGCTAAGCGAGATCAATCCGGTGGCGCAGGTGCCGACGCTCGTCCTGCCGGACGGGCAGGTGATGACCGAGAGCGCCGCGATCACCCTGCACCTGGCCGATGTCGCGGGGAACGACGTGCTCGTGCCGGCCCCCGGCGAGGCCTGCCGTCCGCAATTCCTGCGTTGGCTCGTCTTCCTGGTGGCCAACATCTATCCGACCTTCACCTTCGCCGACGATCCGAGCCGCTTCGTCGCCGGCGAGGCAGCGCGCAAAGCATTCCGCCAAAGCGTCGACCGTTACGAGCAGGGCCTGTGGGGGATGGTCGAGCAGGCCGGCCAGACGCCGTGGTTCCTCGGCGGGCGGTTCTCCGCCCTCGACATCTATATCGCCGCCATGACCCGTTGGCGGCCGAGGCGGCCGTGGTTCGCGGCCCATAGCCCGCGCCTCGCCGCCATCGCCGAATGCGCCGACGCCGTCCCTGAGCTGGAGGCCGTATGGCGGCGCAATTTTCCCGCCACGACCGGCTGACGACGCGAAGCGGCAATAATTTGCCCCCAGACGCGTCATATTGACTGTGCCCCGGCAACGCCGTTGCGCCAGATGGCGGAATCCTGTAGGCCCCCTTCTCATGACCAGCCTCCGACTCCTCCTTCTCGGGCTTAGCCGCCCCTGGGCGCCGACCGGGCTCGCGTAAGCTTCGCGGCCGGGCGTTCAGGGGTCCGTTTCACCCCACCGGCGCAACATTCCGCGAAGAGTATCCAAACCATGTCCGTATCCGAAGAGCGCGCCGAACCGGCGCACGTCGTCGTCTTCGACACCACCATGCGCGACGGTGAACAGTCGCCGGGCGCCTCGATGTCCATCGAGGAAAAGCTCGAGCTGGCCAAGATCCTCGAGGACATGGGCGTCGATGTCATCGAGGCCGGCTTCCCCATCGCCTCGAACGGCGATTTCGACGCCGTGCGGCGCATCTCCGAGATCGTCGCGGAGAGCACCGTCTGCGGCCTGGCGCGCGCGGCGGTGATGGACATCGACCGCTGCGCCGAGGCGATCAGGCCGGCCCGCCGAGGCCGCATCCACACCTTCCTGTCGACCAGTCCCCAGCATCGCGACCACATCCTGCGGATCGGGCCTGACGAGGTGGTCGACCTGGTGACGAGCAGCGTCACCCACGCCCGCAACCTCATCGACGACGTCGAATGGTCGGCTCAGGACGCCACCCGCACCGAGCGGGACGTTCTGCGGCGATGCGTGGAGGCGGCCATTCGCGCCGGGGCCACGACGATCAACATCCCGGACACCGTCGGCTACAGCTATCCCAGCGAATACGCGGCCATCTTCGCCGACCTTATCGAAGCCGTGCCGGGCGCGGACGGCGTCATTCTCTCCACCCACTGCCACAACGACCTGGGCCTGGCGGTGGCCAACAGCCTGGCCGGCGTCCAGGCCGGCGCCCGCCAGGTCGAGGTGGCCATCAACGGCATCGGCGAGCGCGCGGGCAACGCGGCGCTCGAGGAGATCGTCATGGCGCTGAAGGTGCGCGGCGACCGCCTGCCATACGCCACTCGCGTGCGGGCCGAGCACATCACCCGGGCCAGCCGCTATGTCTCGGCCATCACCGGCTTTCCGGTGCAGTTCAACAAGGCCATCGTCGGCAAGAACGCCTTCGCTCACGAAAGCGGCATCCACCAGGACGGGATGCTGAAGAACGCCGAGACCTATGAGATCATGCGGCCCGAGGACGTCGGCCAGGGTGGCTCGAACCTCGTCATGGGCAAGCACTCCGGCCGCCACGCCTTCCGCGAGAAACTCAAGGCGCTGGGCTACGAGCTGGGCCAGAACGCGCTCAACGAGGCCTTCGGCCGGTTCAAGGACTTGGCTGACAAGAAGAAGCACGTGTTCGACGACGATATCGTCGCCCTGGTCGATGACGCCCTTTCGCGCGGCGCGGACCGCATCCAGGTCAAGTCCCTGCGGGTGATCGCCGGCACCGAGGGGCCGCAGGAAGCCGATCTGACCCTGGTCATCGACGGGACGGAGGCCTCGGCCAAGTGCACCGGCGACGGGCCGGTGGACGCGGTGTTCAAGGCCATCCGCCAGATCGTGCCGCATGAGGCCGAGTTGCGCCTCTTCCAGATTCACGCGGTGACCGAGGGGACCGACGCCCAGGCGAAGGTGTCGGTGCGCTTGGAGGAGGAGGGCCGCATCGCCACGGGCCTGGCGGCCGACACCGACACCCTGACGGCGAGCGCCACGGCCTATGTCAACGCGCTCAACAATCTGATGGCCCGGCGCGAGAAAAGCGCGCCGGCGCCGATGACCGCCAGCGGGTTCTAAAGGCCGCCGACAACATGGGACCGAGGGGCCGTCCCTGGGCGTCCGGGCGGGCGGCCGATTAATGCCTTGAATTCAGCCAATGGGCGGGGCACAGGACAGCGCTTGACCTATCGGGCCAGAGGGGGAGGGCGGCCATCGGCGCGCCTCCTTGTCGGGCCCGCGCATCGTGCCTCTCCCCTGCAGCCTTCGACCGGGTCCTGAATGTTTTCGTCTCTGTTCGGCGCCATCTCCAGCGATATCGCCATCGACCTCGGCACCGCCAACACCCTCGTCTACATGAAGGGGCGCGGCATCGTCCTGAACGAGCCCTCGGTCGTTGCCCTGCGCACGGCCGGCGGGCGCAAGAGCGTCTACGCCGTGGGGGCCGAGGCCAAGATGATGCTGGGGCGCACCCCGGGGCACATGGAGGCCATCCGCCCGATGCGCGACGGGGTCATCGCCGACTTCGAGGTCGCCGAGGAGATGATCAAGTACTTCATCCGCAAGGTGCACAACCGCAAGGGCTTCGTGAACCCCAAGGTGATCGTCTGCGTGCCGTCGGGCGCGACGGCGGTGGAGCGGCGGGCGATCAATGATTCCTGCCTCAACGCCTCGGCCCGGCGCGTCGGCCTGATGTACGAACCCATGGCGGCGGCCATCGGCGCCGGCCTGCCGATCCACGAGCCGACCGGCTCGATGGTCGTGGACATCGGCGGCGGCACGACCGAGGTGGCCGTGCTGTCGCTCTCCGGCATCGTCTATTCCAGGAGCGTTCGCGTCGGCGGCGACAAGATGGACGAGGCGATCATCAGCTACATGCGCCGTCACCATAATCTGCTGGTCGGCGAGACGACGGCCGAGCGGATCAAGAAGGAGATCGGCACCGCCCGGCCGCCCGAGGACGGCTTCGGGCTCTCCATCGACGTCAAGGGCCGCGACCTGATGCAGGGCGTCCCGCGCGAGGTCAGGGTCAGCGAGAAGCAGGCGGCGGACGCCGTGGCCGAGCCGGCGGCGCAGATCATCGAGGCGGTCAAGGTGGCTCTGGAGGCCACTCCGCCGGAGCTGGCCGCCGATATCGCCGACAAGGGCATCATGCTGACCGGCGGCGGGGCGTTGCTGCGCGGCCTGGACCTCGAGATCGCCGACGCCACCGGCCTTCCGGTCACGGTGGCCGATGATCCCTTGACCTGCGTCGCCCTCGGCGTAGGCAAGGTGCTCGAGCATCCGCAGTGGATGAAAGGACTCCTCGAATCCACCTTGTTCTAGGAGGATAGAACGGGGGGTCTTGGGAGTCGGCCGAGGTGTCCCTGCGCGACGGTCCCCTGGGTGAGATCAAGCCGCCGCTGGCCTGGCTGGCGGGCGGCGCCCTGGTCGTCGCCATGCTGGCCGCGCTGGGCCTCTACATCGCCAGCGGATCGCGCTCCGGACCGGTAAGCGATTTGCGCGGGGCGGCCGACAGCGTCGCCGCGCCGGCCGGAGGGCTTCTGGCCGCGCCCGTGCGCGCCGCCGGCAACGGGCTTGGCGCCGTAAGGGACTACGTCATGGCCGGCTCGCAGAACCGCGAGTTGCGCTCCGACCTTGCCGCCGCGCTTTCCTGGCGCGACGAGGCGCTGTCCCTTCGGCGGGAGAATGCCCGGCTGCGCGCGGTCCTCGGGATCAGGACCGAGCCGACCGTGCCCATGGTCGCGGCCGAAACGGTGCTCGACGCGCGCGGCCCTTTTTCCAACAGCCGCCTGGCCGATGTCGGCGCGGCGGACGGGGTGAGCGAGGGCAATCCGGTGCTGAGCGCCCATGGTCTTGTGGGCCGGATCGTCGGCGTCGGGCCCCATGTCAGCCGCATCATGCTTCTGACGGATGTCGAGAGCCGCACGCCGGTGATGATCGCGCGCACCAACGGGCGGGCTATCTTGACCGGTGACGGCGGTCCCAGGCCGGCGCTCGCCTACCTCCGCACCCATGACGCGCTGGTCGAGGGGGATCGCGTGCTCACCTCCGGCGACGGCGGAGTGGTGCCGCGCGGCATCCCGGTCGGCTCGGCGGTGAAGGGTCTCGACGGCGCCTGGCGGGTGGTGCTGGACAGCGACGCCGAACCGATCGCCTTCGTGCGCATCCTCCTGTTCAAGGACTTCTCCCAGGTGGCTGGTCCGGCGGAGCTCGCGCCAAGCCAGTTGCCAGGCACGGCGACGGACGCGCCCGAGGCGCCGCCGCCGGTCGCGCCGCTGTCGCCTGGACAGCCGGCGCGCAAGACCGTGAAACCATGACCGTCCGCCGCGCCTGGCCGCTGTCGCCCACTGCCTGGCTGCTCGCCCCCATGGTCGCCGCCTTCGCCGCGTCCCTCCTGCTGGCGGTTCCCCTGCGCGTCGACGGCCTGCAACTGCCCGAGCCGGTTTTCGCCTTCGTGCCGGCCTTCGCCTGGGCGATCGTCCGGCCCTCCCTTCTCGCGCCGCTGGCCCTCTTCGTGTTGGGCCTGGCGCTCGATCTCCTGTGGGGCGACCCGCCCGGACTGTGGGCGATGTCGCTACTGGTCGCCTATGGGGTCATCTTCTTCGCCCGCCGCATCCTGGCCGGCCAGGAGTTTGTCGCCCTTTGGGCCGCCTATGCCGCCGCCTGCGCCGCGGCGATGCTGGTCGGCTTCGCGCTCACGGTCCTCCGCGCGGGCCACGCCCCGGCCCTGACCGGCGTTGTCTTGCAATTCCTGGTGAACGCGGCGCTCTTCCCCTTCGCCTTGAAGCTCGTCGAGCGCTATGAAGCGGCGGACGCGCGTTATTAG
>JBOHLC010000238.1:0-20548 GCA_050729395.1 Caulobacteraceae bacterium | reverse complement strand
GCACAGCAGGAACACATCGCCCGCCTGGGCCTCGTCGGCGACCGCGTCAACCTCGAGCGCCTCTTCGACGCCAACGGCGCGGGAGACGATGTGGCTCATCGGATGGTGGGCGGCGTCCTCGGGGGCCAGGAACCCGCGATCGACCATGTCCTGCACCTGGGTATGGTCGCGCGTCAGCCGGTGCAGCACGCCCTCGCGCCACAGATACGCACGGCAGTCCCCGGCCCAGAGCACCGCGAAGCGCGCGTCCTGGATCAGCAGCGCCACCGCCGTCGCGCCCATGCGGGCCGCGTTGGCCTCGGCCTCCTCGAGGATCTGGGCGTTGGCCGCGTGCAGCGCGCCCGCGACGCTCAGGGTATCGGCGTCGAAATCCTCGGTGAGAGAGGTCTTCGCCAGGGATTCGACGACTGTTTGGGAGGCCCATTGGCCATTCTCGAAGCCGCCCATGCCGTCGGCCACGGCGTAGAGGCCCCGTTCGGGATCGGCGAAGAAGGAATCCTCGTTCTCCTTGCGCACCTTGCCGACATCGGTCCGCGCCGCGTCGACGAGACGAAGGCCGGCGCTCACGCCTCCGCCTCCGCCGGCGAGATGATGAGGCGGGCGGGCGCGCTGTCGCGCAACGCCTCGCCCAGCCACCAGCGATCACCTTGTGGAGCGGCGGGCGCGCTCTCGCCCGCCGCCTCGCCCAGCGCTTCCTGCGCCGCGCGACTCAAGGCTTCGGCGTCGAGATTTTCCTGGAAGGCGCGATGGATCAGGGCCTCCATGCGCGCGGCGACCGCTTCTCCGGCCTCGCTCGCCAAGTCGCGCCCGCCCACGACGATGAAGAACCGCCGGTCGGCGGCGTCGATCGAGGGCGCCAGCGCGCCGGCCTGCGCCGTCGGCCCGAGCGCCCCCGGCCCGAGAACGAAGCGCCATGCCGGCGAGGCCTCGTGCGCCGTCTCGAACTCGGCGCCGAAGTCCCCACGAGCGCGCTCGAGCGCGACGCTGAGCCATGCGTCCCAGGCGTTCCTCGCTTCGGCCGTCAGGCCGCGGGCCACGAAATCCCCGTGCCGGGGAAGCTTGCCGAAGATGAAGGCCCTCGCGCCGCTCACAGTGTCGCCGGACAGCGGAACGACCACAGACCGCCGCGCCGGAAGGGGTCGCGGTCCGAACCGAGGTCGAACTTGAGGGTGGCGAAGGCCGCGCCCTCGCCGAAGGTGGCTTTGAACGCCGTCGGACCGGCGTTTTCCTGCTTGGCCTTGTCCATCAGCCGGAAGAGCGCCCAGGGCCCCTGCGCGCTGAAGGTCTTCACCGTCTTGGTCCCGTTGAACAGGGTCACATGGGCCTCGGGCAAGCCCGACACCGACCACATCACCGGCTTCTGGCCGACCGAGTTCGCCTCGAAGCGGTAGGTCGAGCCGCCGGAGGAGAACTCCACGGCGTTCACCGCGCCGCCGAAGCCGATGCCCTGCACCTGCAGCGGCAAGCCGGCGGTGAGGAGGTCATGGATCTGGTCGGCCTTGTGAAAGGCCTCGGCCGAGAGCGGATCGAGCGTCGCGGCCACCGGGTCGGTGGCGTTCCAGCGCCATACCGGGCCGGCCCGGTCGAGCAGGCCGCCCAGTTTCTGCGTGGCGAAGGCGTCGAACGCGCCGCCAGCGCCGAACAGCCGCAGCATGTCGCTGACCGAGGCGTCGTTCCGCGAGGCGCCGGTGAACGGATAGTGGTCCTGCGTCGCCGACTGACAGGCCGGCAGCAGATCGGTGCGATAGGAATCGGCCACCGCGCCCTTGGCCGAGGAGACCTGCGCCGTCTTGCCGCCCTGCACCGCGGCCGAGACAAAGCCCTGCAGCAGGGGTGGCGCGCTCGCCGACTGGGCCGCCAGGCTGCCCACGGCCGTCGCCAGCTGACCCTGCAGGGCGGCGCCGCCAAGGCCGCCCCCGGCCACCTGGGCGCCGGCATTGGCCGAACCTGCGTTCTTGATGCCTGTGATGAATTCGTCGATCGGGGCGGGCGTCTTGCCGTCGCCGACATAGTCGTCGAGGGTCTTGAAGTTCGCCGCGATCTGGCTGCCGGCGTCGATATTGCCGCCGCCCGGGGCGCCCGCGGCGCCGGCCAGCATGGTCCCGCCGGGCACGCGCGAAGTCATCTGCGAGAGGACGCCGCCGCCCTGGCCGCCGCCGCCGGTGAAGGTGGTGTTCTTGCGCACCTCCAGCAGCACCAGCTTGAGCGGCGAGGGCGTCTGGGTGAAGGCGCCGAAGGCCGCCGGGTTATGGAAATAGTCGCCGGGCTGCAGGGCTTTGACCACCCCTTCCCAGGCGGAGATGTAGTCGCGGGCATAGTCGGACGCGACGCCGGAACGCACGTCACGCAGCTGGCTCTGCACCGCCGTCGTGGAGACGTCCGAACCCAGGACCCACGCATCCTTCTTGAGGTCCTCTTCGACGGTCTGCAGGCCCAGGAGATAGGCCTTCCGGTAACCGTCGCGGGTGAAGAAATAGGATACGCTGAGGTGGAGGACGGCGTCGCCGTTGGCGAAGGCCCTGCCATCGCCGCTGGAAAGAACCTCGCTGGCGGTCCACGGCGCGCCCTGGCTGGCGGACTTCTGGCGCAGTATGGCGTAGGCCCGGTCGGCCAGCGACATCTGTTCGACCGTCTGGCGGGCGCTGGCGATCAGGCCGCCGTCCAGCGGCGCGCGGCGGTCAGGCCATACGTCGGCGGGCGCGCCGTTTTCCACCAGGGCCTCGAGATGCTGGCCGAGCTCCTTGCGCAGCTCCTGACGGTCGGCCCCCGCATAGGCGCCCTGCGCCCAGTCCGCCTCGACCCAGGTCTTGACCGCGCCAGCGTCGAACGGCCCCTGGCCGCCAAGCATCAGATAGACCTTCAGCGCGTCGTACATGGCCAGCGGCTCGGCCTTGTGCTGGTTCATATAGGCCTCGAGGCGCAGCAGGATGCGGGGCAGCATGATCCGCTGCAGGGCGTCGTAATAGGCTTCGCTGGCCTCAGCCGCGTGGCCGCCCTGATAGAGGCCGAAGGTCGAGAACAGCGGTCGGCCGCCCTTGTGCTGATCGGCGTAGCCGCCGGGCAGCTCGCGCAGGGCGCGAAGGATGCTCAGGGACTGCTCCAGATCGGGATCGCTGGCCTTCACTTCGATGAGGTCGACGCCGACGTTGTGCACTTCGCCCTGGGCGTTCTGCGCGCCGGCCAGGAGCTTGTCCTGAAGGCTCCGATTGGCCGCGAAGCTCACCGCCCACAGGACGAGGGTGATGAGGGTGACGGCGGCCACGGCCGCCAGGCCGCCGGTCAGCTGCGCCCGCCGCCGCGCGCGCGCCCTGGGATCGTCCTGGACGAGCCCGGACTCGGCGAACACGACATCGCTCAGCAGCCGATTGAGGAAATAGGCGCGGCCCTGGCCGCGCGCCGCCTGGGGCTGGTCATAGACCGAGGCGACGCCGCTCAACAGGCGATCGAGCGGCGCTCCGCCCTGCACGCCGCTGGTCAGGTAGAAACCGCGCAGCTCGCCCACCGGCTCGCCGCCGGCCAGGAAGGCGCCGTCGAGGAAGCGCAGAACCCGCGCCCTCAGCATGCCGACCTGAGCCGGGAAGCCGAGGATCAGGCCGCGCCGGCGCGCGTCGGGCTCGTCCTGCAGGCGCTTGGCGGCGCGGTCGGCCACGCTCTGGGCGAAGAGGTCGAACTCGGAGGTCAGGACCTCCGCGTTCAGCGGCCGTCGGCGCGGCAGGGTGGCTCCGACCACCGCCCGCCGGCCTTCCACGTCGAGATCGTCGTAGAACTCCACGAAGCCGGCCAGCAGGTCGGCCTTGGTGAACAGCACATAGACCGGCGCGGTGATCTCGAGCGTGCGCTTGAGCTCCGCCAGGCGCCGGCGCACGGCCGAGGCGTGAGCGTCGATCTGGGCTCGGTCGGCGCGCGCCAGCTCGTCCAGGCTGATGGCCACCATGACGCCATTGATCGGCTGCAACGGCCGATGCCTGCGCAACAAGCCGAGGAAGGCGCGCCACGCCTGGGAATCCGTGTCGGCGTCGGAATCCTGGGTGGTGTAGCGCCCGGCGGTGTCGACCAGCGCGGCCTCGTCGGCGAACCAGAAATCGAGATTGCGCGTCCCACCCACGCCCTTGAGGGCGGTGTCGGAGAACGGAAATCGGAGGCCCGAATTGAGCAGGGCCGTGGTCTTGCCGGCGCCTGGCGGGCCGATGATCACGTACCATGGCCGGCTGTAGAGGTAGTCGCGGCGACCGCCCGCGGCCTTGCGCAGGGCGGCGAGCGCCTCGGCCATGCGCCGGGCGATGGCCTGGACCTCCTCGTCGCCGGGCGAAGGCTTGGTCAACTCCTCGGCGATGGCGTCGGAGGCCTTCCTCGCCCGCAGCACCCGCGCCAGCGCGAAAGCGCCCCAGACCGCGAACACGGCCAGCACGATCAGCAGCCGGACCCACCAGGGCCGCAGGAAGGCGACGAAGATCGGCAGGGCGAACGCCAGGCACGCGGCGACGATCACCGCCGTGACGAGGCTCAATGTCCACCAATTGAACAGGAACCGCTTCACGCCACGCCCCTCTCAAGTTGTCCGCGGCACGACGACCTCGACCCGCCGGTTCAGCGATTTGCCTTGCGGCGTCGTGTTGGGAGCGATGGGGCTGCCGTCGCCAAAGCCCTCGGCGCTCACCCGTCCGGGGTTCGACAGCTTGCTCTTGATGATCGCGGCCACGGCGTCCGCGCGGGCCTTGGAAAGCGCGATGTTGTCCGGGAAGGTCAGCGTCTTGACCCGATCGGAGTCGGTGTAGCCCTCGACCTTGACGTTGCCGGGCTGGGTCTCGATGGCCGCGGCGATGCGGTTGAACAGCGGCTTGGCCGAAGCCTCGAGCTCATCCGAGCCGGAGGCGAACAGCTGGCCGACCGTGGTGCGCACGCGCACCGTCGAGCCGTCCTGCTCGACCACCACCAGGTGCTGGGCGATCTCCGGGGCCAGGAAGGTCTCGAGCGTCTGCAGCTGGCCGGATGTGGGCGCCGGCGGCGGCGGGGCCAGGCGGGAGAGCCGCAGAGGCTCATCGGGATTGATCCCGCGCAACGCGTCCATAGCTGGACGGCCGGTTTCCAGCAGCATCAGGCGCAGGACGATGTAGACCACGAACAGCAGGCCGAGCGCGGCGCCGCCGACCACGGCCAGGATCGACCAGAAACCGACGCGCCGAGGAGGCGTCGGCTCGCCCCGCCAGTGCGGAGAGAGTTCGGTGGGCGAGAGCGTCCGCACATGGCCGAGCGCGGCGTAGAGGCTGGTCATGATCTCGTGCAGCCGGCGCTTGCCGTCGGGGGCTACGCGCATGCGGCCCTCGAACCCGGCCGCCAGGCACGCGTGATAGAGCTCGATCAGGTCGGCGTATTGCGCCGGCCGGGCCAGCATGTCGTCGACCAGTTGCCAGAAGCGGTCGCCGCCGATCGCCTCCTGGAAGAACTGCACCACCAGGCTATGGCGCGCCCACTCGGCGCCGTCCGTGCCCGGCAGGTTCTGGGCGATGTCGTCGATCGTCGCGCACAGGCCGTACTTGCCGCGCTGGCGCTGCTCGTCGGGATAGCCGGCGGCCACGACCGCCTGGTCAAAGGCGGTGATCGCCTGGACCGCCTGGGCGTGAAGCTTGGGCGGCTCGATGCGCGCGCGGCCGGAGCGTACGCTCGCGGCCAGCGCCAGCAGCGGCGCGGCCTTGGCCATCATCACATTGCGCGTGGCGGCCGGCGTCTGGGGAAGCGGGATGTCATCGTCGGGCAGCGTCGGCGCCGTGACGGCCTCGGTCCCGGCCAAAGGATCCGGTTTCGGCGGCGGCGGTTGGCCAGGACCGGGGGAGCGGAGTCCCTGCAGGGGCGAGGGTCGAAAAACGGTCCGGTTCGGATTGTGCTCGTCGCTCATCGCGCCGCTCGTTTGACGCACCACAGCTCGAGACGAAGCTCGGGCCACTCCCCGGCCACATGCAGCCCTAATGACGGCGCCGTGGCGAAGTCGCGCCAGTCGGGGGCCGAGCGGTCGAGCTCGAAATAGATGTAGCCCGGCAGCACGCGGATCTGCGGCGGCGGCTGGGGCACATGGCGCAGCGGCACGCCCGGCAGCGCGGCGTCGACGATCTGGCGCATCTTCTGCACCGCGCCGATCTTGGCCACCGCGGGGAAGCGGGCGCGGATGTCGTCCAACGGCGCCTGGGCGGCCACGGCCAGGTAGAAGAAGCCGGTCTTGTAGAGATTATGGTCGGTGATGCGCGAGAGATACGCGCCGGGCCCGGCGACCTCCAGCGGCAACTGCACGGCCGCGCGGTCGAAAACCGCGCTCAGCGCCGCCTGAAGGGCGTCGAACACCGGCTCGAACGTCGCCTGCAGGTCCTCGTGCTTGTACAGCGGGAACGGCGGCGGCTTGCGGTCGGCGCGCACCAGCGTGGAGAGCTCGCCCGCCATGCCGACGAATGATTCGAACAGGCGCTCCGGGTGGACCATCGGCAGGGCCGACAGGTGCATGAGCATCGGCGTCCATCGGTTGAGCGCCTGGAGCAGCAGGAAGCTGGCGATGGTGTCCGCGCCGCCCTCGACGTTCTCGACCGCGCGCACGGCCAGTTCCTCGACCCTCTGATCGGCGCGTCCGACGATGTCGGTCAGGAAGCCCGAAAGGCGGCCGCCGGCCCGGATATCGAGGCACGATGGGATATAGCGATCGTCGAAGGCGATCTGGCCATTGTGCACCTCGCGCACGCGCGCCAGGCCCAGACAGATGCGGCCGTAGGTCTGGTCGCGGGTAATGCCGAAGCGGAGATTGGGACTGGCCGTCTCGATCGGCTCGCGCGTGCGCTCCTCGGAGAAGGCGTCCATCGCCTCTTCTTCGTCGACAACGAACCTGGTCGCCTCGCCGGCCGCCTCGCGCGGGTGGAATTCGGTGGCCCCGGCCTGCCTCGCCGGAAGCGTCAGGTAGATAACCGCGTCGCGGGCGTCCGCCGGCACGTCGAGCGGCTCGGGGGCGGGAATGTCGTCTGGCGCGGCGAAGGGCTGGCCGTCGGGGAGCACGCCGACGCAGCGCTCGATGGCGAACTTGCCGAGCGCGGCCAGATCCTGGTTGAGCTTCAGCTCGACCAAGCCCCAAGGATACGGCCGCAGCGGCTCCGTGCGCGCGCGGATCAGCGCGTCGGTATGCCGATCCTGTTGCTGAAAGTGCTGCGGGCGGAGGAAAAGCCCCTCGCGCCAGGCTACGCGACTCTCACCCTGCATGAAGATGCCCCTCGGCCGCCTCTCCGCATTTGAGCACGCTTCCTATCGCTCTAGAAGCGGTGCTATCCAAAAGATTGGCCGATCAGGGTGGAATCGGGCGCGTCCGGCTCCGGACTTCGACGGTCGAGGCGAGCGGCGCATGTCCGATCCGGACGGTCCATCCATGGACCCCAGGACTTGGCTCGATGCCAAGCCGAAGGCGGGCGAGCCGCCCCCAGACAAGACTTCGTTCGACCCCCGGGCCTGGGGCCTGCAGCCGAAGGCCCCGGCGGTTCCGATGGGCCGCTCCCGCGCGGGCCTCGTGGCAAGCGCGGTCGCGGCGCTGTTCCTCATTCTCGCCGGCGGAGGCGTCTGGCTGTTCGCCCACGGCGGCGTGACGTTCACATTGGCCAAACCGCCGCCGGTGGCGCCGCCGCCCACGGGCGAGGAACGCCGGGCGCTGACCGTATCTGATCCCGGCGAGCTCACCGGCGCGCTGACCGGCGCCGGCGTTCTTCCCGCCCAGGCGGCCCAAGTCGCGCAAGCGGCCAGCGCGAAGATCGCGCCGGGCGCCGGCGATCTCACCGTGGTGATGATGATCGCGCCAGCCAATGGCGGCTACCGGCTGGTCAGCCTCGATGCGCGTCACGACAACGGCGCGGGGGTCGTCGTCAAGGCGGCCGAGGATGGCTCCCTGACCGCCACGCCCACGGCCGCCGATCTGAAGACGGTGATCAAGGTCGTCCGCGGCGAGATGGACGCCTACAGCTTCTATTCCTCGGCCGTCGCCCAGCATCTGACGGACACCCTGATTTCGCCGTTCGCCCAGGCGCTGTCCTACGACTTCGATTTCCAGCGCGAGATCCACGCCGGCGACGTGTTCGAGGCGGTGTTCGAGGACCGTGAGAACGCCCGGGGTCAATCGGTCGGCGCCGGGCGCCTGCTCTATGTGTCGATGGAGACCCCGGCAAAGTCGCGCGCCCTGTACTGGTTCCAGCCGGCGGGCGGCCAGGGCGGCTGGTTCGACGGCAATGGCTCGAGCACCGTGCGGGCCCTGCTGCGCACGCCGGTGGAAGGGGCGCGCATCTCCTCGACCTTCGGCATGCGCGAGCACCCGATCCTCGGCTACACCAAGATGCATGAGGGCGTCGACTTCGCCGCCCCGATCGGCACGCCGATCTACGCCGCCGGCGATGGCGTGATCCTCCATGCCGAGATGAAGGCGCTGAACGGCAATTACGTCGAGATCCAGCACGACAACGGCTGGCTCACCTACTATCTGCACATGAGCGCCTTCGGTCCCGGGATCGCGCCGGGCGTGCGCGTCCATCAGGGCCAGGAGATCGGCCAGATCGGCACCACCGGCCGCTCGACTGGTCCGCACGTCCACTATGCGCTCAAGATCAACGGCCAGTTCGTCGACCCCATGGGCGTCAAGATGGAAGCCGCTCAGCCGCTCACCGGCGCCCAGCTCGCCGCCTTCGTCAAGGAACGCAACCGGATCGACGCCCTGCGCGCGGCCCAGACCGGGTAGCGCCAACCTTACATCCGCGCCCCGGCCCTGGCCGGCATCGGCCGCGCGCCATCGCCGACGACGGTGAAAGCCGCCCAGTAATAGGGGTGCGAATGATCCGCCGAATCCATCAGCTTCAGTTCCGAGCGGCGTAGCGCCTCGGCCTCGCTGATCGTCTCGCCCGGCTGGGCCGCGTCGAACATGCCGGTCATCAGCGCCTGGGTGGACGCCGAATCCACCTCCCAATGCGAGACGACGAGGCCGCGGCTGCCGGCATAGATGAACGCGCGGACAAGGCCGCCCAACGCCTCGCCGTCATCCAACGGCCCAGTTCCGCCCTCGAACGCGCCGCCGCCGGTGTTGCAAGCCGAAAGGACCACCAAGTCGGCGTCGAGTTTCAGGTTCAGGATTGAACTCGCCTCGAGCAGGGCGTCGCTCCGATCGGAAGCGCCGAGCGAAGTGACCAGCGCCGGCTCGGGCAGGCACCAACCCGGCTGGGGCAACAGGCCGTGGGTGGCGAAATAGACCACCCGGTACTGATCGAGATCCGGACGGGTCTCCACCGCCGTGTCAGTGAACGCGGGGCCCAGGACATCGTCGGCCGGAGACGCCCCCAAGGCGTCGCCGACGGTGCGCACCTCGTCGGCGGTCTCCGGCAGACGCGGGAGGCCGGCCATGGCGCGCCGCTGATCCTGGCAGAAATCCAGGCTTCCGCCGCGCCGCTCGGACCCGACCACCGCGGCGAACAGGCGCGGATCGTCGGGCGAGCCGATGATCGCATCGCCAAAGCCAAGGAATGGACCGGGCGCCGCGGAGGGCGTGAAGTTGCGCGATTGCATGAAGCTTGGAGCCGACACCACCAGCGAGGTCCGCATCTTGCGGCCCAGCCAGTTCACGTCGGCGTAAGAAAGGTAGCCCTGGCCCTTGGCCTTGATCGTCGCCAGCCTCTGAGCCATCAAGTCGACGCTGGCCTGGTCGGCCACCAGGGTGGCGATCGGCAGGCTGATCAGGGCGCCGTCGGGGTCGTAGATCAGGTGGGTGACGCCGGCGAGGTCGTCCTGGGCCGGTCCCAGCAGCGTCTCGTAGAGCCGGTGGGCCGCGTCGACATCGAAGCGGCTGAGCGTCGCGCCGTCGAACGGCTTGCGCAGCAGCTTGACATCGGCGGCCGCGTCGGCGCGGCCAAGGTCGATGGGGTAGGGCTTCACCTGCTCGGGCGTGACCAGAATCCCGTAGCCCTTGTCGCCCAGCAGGACGATCTTGAGGTAGGCCTCGCCGGGCCTCAGGGCCTTCTGCATCTGGTCGAGGTCGACGGTGGTGAACTCCAGCTGGCCATAGCGCGGGTCGGCGGTCAGGAGCTGGCCGGACAGCGCCGTCGCCTGGTCGGTGAGCGCCTTGATGTCCCCCTCGTCGGTGACGCGCGCGGCGCTCGTCTGCGCCGTCGCCGGCTGGGTCGCCAGATCGGCCAGGGCCGAGCGCTTGACCTCGATCTGATGGCGCGTGTCCTCCAGCGCCCGGGCCGTTCCGGCCGCTGCCCCGCCGCCGGCCGCGATGCGCTTGGCCAGCTCCGCCACGGTGCTGGCGGTCGCTTCGCTGACCACGCTCTGGCTGGCCTCGAAGAAGCGCTCGTCGTAGGCGCGCGCGTTGGCCGCGTCGCTCGCCCGCTTGGCCAGGAGCAGGTCGAAATAGACCCCGGCCGCGTCAGCCGACGCCCCCAGCGATCCGCGCGCCTGGCGGAACAGTCTGAAGCCGCGATCGTAGTCGGCCAGGGCCGCGTCGGTCTGGCCGGCCGCGGCCTCGGCCCGGCCAAGCTGAAAGAGCAGATAGGCCTCGACCGGCGAGCCGGCGAGGTAGGCCGCGTCCGCGCCCTGGTGCAGCGCCGCCAGCGCCGCCGTCAGGCGGGCCTTGGCCGCGGCCGGCTGGCCGGCCTTGATATCGAGCCTGGCGAGTTCGGCTTCGACCTGAGCCCGCAGCCAGACGACCGAGTTCAGCACCCGCGGGTCGACGAGCTTGCTTTCCGCCTGCTCAAGGGCCTGACGCGCGCCGGCGTCGTCGCCCAATTCGGCCTTGGCCGAGCCGATCACCAGATCGGCCTGCGCGTCGGGGATTTCCAGTCGCTGATCGACGGTCAGGCCGCGCGGCGTCAGGTCGCTCCGAACGTCGCGATGGTTGAGGGCGTCGGCCAGCAGGCGGCCAATGACCACTTCGGTCCCGGCGGAGGCGGAGATCGTCTCCGGGCTTGCCACGATCTCGCGCAGGTGGCGCCGGGCTTCGATCGATTGCTGGGCCAGGGAGATGGCGGCGTTGAAATCGCGCCGGTTGCGCGCATCGAGCGCGCGATAGTTGAGCGCCAGGGTGGCCAGGAACGGATCGTCGACCGTCTTCAGCTGTTCGTCCGCCTGGGCGAAGAGCTTGTCCGCCTGATCGAACTGACCAAGATTGGAGTAGGCCAGGGCCCAGTTCAGATAGGCCTCGGCCTCGTCGGAGGTGGCCGAACCGGCGGCCAGGGCGAGCGGACGCCAGTTCTGCTCCGCGCTCGGAAAGCGCCACGACTGGTTCTGGGTATAGGCGTAGTCCTTGCCGCGGTCGGCGGGTCCGTAGGCCGCGTCGGAGGCCTCGGCGAGACTGACGCCGGAGCCGCCGGCCTCGCCGGCCGCCGCGGCCTGGGCCTCGGTGGCCAATTTCGGCGGCGCTTGCGCGCCGGTGACGATGCGCAGCCCGGCCTGCAGGATGTCGGCCAGCGGCGCGAATCCGTCAGCGGCCGCTTCACGAGCCGAACTGGCATAGGCGACGTAGGCCGTCTGGCCCTTCACTGTGACGCAGCGCGCCTCGGTCGCGCCCGGAACCCCGGGGAGCGCCAGCGCGGTCGAGGCGTCGCACTTGGCCCTGGCCGCGAGGTTCGCGCGCCACGGACCGCCGTCCGCCACCGCGCCGCGCGTGCGGCTGTAGAGGTAGAGGTGGCCGAGATCGGCGCCCCAGCCCCGGCAGCGGACGGCCCACGCGCTCGCCCCGCGCAACTGGACCGCTGGGTCGTCGAATTCGCGCACGGCCTGGCACACCGCGCCGGTCTTGGCGCTCTCGCCAAGCGGGAAAACGTCGGGCAGGGCCGCGCGGGCGGCGCCGGCGACGAGACCGAAGGCGCACGCGACCGCGAGCGCGCTCAGCGACGGGGACAACTTGTCGAGGCGGGGTTGGAGATACATTTGTCGGAATCCGTGGTTCGCCAGATCTCTTCGTTACCGGAGCCGATGATGGTCACATCGGCCTGACCTTCGAAGTCGGCGATATCCAGCAGCGGGGGCTCCGGGAATATCGTCAGAAGGGTTTCGATCGTATTGGTCGGCGGCAGTTCGCTGATGACGGGGATGATGGGGACGATGTTGATCGGGCCGCACACGCCCCGCAGTTTGATGACACAGCCGTTGGCCCGATACTGGAGATCGATGGCCAGGGGCGGTTGCAGTTCGATCTCCGGCGACAGGGCCACGGCCCGTCCGGTCACCGTGTTACCCTGGCCGTCGCCGATCGTGCCGAAGAGGTCGATCACCGTGGGCGGCGAGGCGGCGGTGCAGCTCACGCAACCCAAAGTGAGGGCAACGGGGAACTCGACCGAACCCTCGACGACGAGGCCGCTGTAGCCAGTTCCCTGGGACGTGTTCTGCTGCACGATCTTGCCGTTGGCCAGGAGCGTCAGCGTATCGCTGGCGAGGAGAATCTCGCCGCTGGCCGCGGCCGCGCTCGCCGGGACAGGCGGCGAACCGCCAAGCACATCGATGGCCGCGCCCGGAGTCGCGTCGACCGCGTCGATGAAGCCCGGCGTGCCCATGATCACATCATTCACGGCGTTGAAGGCGACCGAGGCGAGGGGCGAGTCAGGCGTGCCGATTGAGCCGTCCGGTCCTCCGCTGGCGGCGCCCTGCGCCTCGATGAGGATCTGTGCCGGCGTCCAATCGGTCGTCGCCGTCGCGATGGAGGGCGGCGGTGCGCCGCCCACGGTCAGCATGTTTCCGAAGTCCAGGGAATTGGTGACCGGACCAGTGAAAGCCACCGTGTGGCCGCCGTCAGCGAACAGATAGAGCGACGGCGCATTGCCTGCGTTCACCGACAGGGCGCCGACCGTGAGGTCGCCGCGAGCGCCGCCCATTTGGCCAAGCACGGAGTTTCCCGGATCGCCGGCGTAGAGCGCCACCCAGCCGAGCGGCGCGACGAGCGCGTTGAACGTCGCATTGCCGATGTCGAGGCCGACCGGCGCATCGAAGACGTCGTCGCCGAGGTTGAGGTTGCCGGCCGTCGAGGCGATGGTGATGTAGGCGTCGCTGGTGAGCGCCCCATCGAGGTTGAGGGCGCCCGTGCGCACATAGATCCACGACCCGGCGCTGGATGCCTCCGCGAGCGACACGCTTCCCCCCTGCAGGATCAGGGTTTGCGCAGCCGTCACCTGGCCGATGGCGAGGGGGAAGTCGGGGTCGGCGGTTCCATTGGGGCCGGCCGAGGCGACGACGTTCCCGTTCAGCGAAGTGAACGTCGCGTCGATCGCATTGAGGGGGCCACCGGCGATGACGTCGAGGTCCCCCGCCCTGGAGAGCGCCGATTGTTCGATGGCGCTGGCGCCGGAGCCTGTCCCGGTGATCGAAACCGTATCCAAGCCGTCCGCGACGCCAATATCGAAGCTGGCGACATTGACGTCTATGCCACCAGCCTTCGCCCTCAGAGCCGCATCGCCCGCCTGCAAACTTCCGCCGGCGGTGATCTGGAGGTTGCCCGCGCCGCTGCTTGCCGTCTGCTCGATGACGTTCGGATCCGTGCTTGTCCCGGTCAGGGTGACCGGTCCGTAGCCGCTGACTGAGCCGATATCGAAACTCGCCGTGTCGACCGTGACCGATCCATCCAATGAGGTGATCGCCGCGCCGTCGGCGTCGAGCGCGCCGCCGCCGGTGATGGCGACATCGCCCGCCGCGCTCGCCGAGGTGGCGATCGAGTCGGTCCCGCTCCCGGTTCCGGTGAGCGTGAGCGTCCCGCCAGCCGTCGCCGAGCCGATGCTGAAGTTGGCGACATCGACGCTGATATTGCCGTCCGGCGCGGTGAGGGCCGCCCCGTCAGCGCTGAGCGGGCCGCCGCCGGTGATATCGAGATCGCCGGTCGACGAGGTCGCCGAGATGGCGATCGCGTTCGGGCCGGATCCGGTTCCCGTGAGAGTGACCGGTCCGTAGCCGCTGACTGAGCCGATATCGAAACTTGCCGTATCGACCGTAACCGATCCAGCCGACGAGCTGATCGCCGCCGCGCCGGCGTCAAGCGCGCCGCCGCCGGTGATGGTGACATCGTCGTCGTTCGCGCTCGCCAAGGTGGCGATCGAGTCGGTTCCGCTGCCGGTTCCGTTGAGCGTCAGGCTCAGCGTCGCGATGGCCGCGCCCACATCGAAACTCGCCGCGTTGACGGTGATGGCCCCATCGCCCGCCGTGAGCGTCGCCGCCCCCGCGTCGAGCGGGCCGCCAGTGGTGATCCCGATACTCCCGCCGATTGAATTGACTGAGTTGGTGACGCCGCTCGCGCCGCTTCCCGTACCGATCAGCGTGACGTCGCCGCCCGCCGTGACGGTCCCGATGTCGAAGCTGGCCGCGGTGACGTTGACCGCCCCGTCCACCGCGTCGAGGCTCGCGGCCGGACCGGTCAGCGCTCCGGCGGCCGTTATATCGATGTCGCCGGTCTGGGCCGTGGCGGTGCTTGTCATGGCGAGCGAACCGTTGGTCGCCAGATTGATACCGCCGTCGGCCGACAACGGACTGTCGAACTCGGCGCTCGTCGTTCCCACGCCGGCATTCGTCACCGGCGTGACCACGCCACCCGTGTTTTGCAAACCGCCGCCCGCGGAGAGGACGATGTCGCCGTTGCTTCCCCCGGCCGTGGTCGCGGTGATGGCGCCGGGCGCGACCACGGCGCCGACCACGTCGGCCTCGTTGACCGAGGCGATGTAGACGTTGCCGGCGGTCGTGGCCCCCGCCAGTGTGAGAGGCGTGCTGGATGCCGTACCGCCCCCCGCCGGGACGATGAAGGAGAAGAGGTCGAGGTCGTTGTTGGCGTTCGGCGTGAAGGTGATGTCATAAGCGGTGGTCGCACCGTAGAGAACATCCGCGCCACAGGGCCTGTTGACGAAGGAGCACGTGGGTCCCCCTGGGGTCGCGCCGGTGATGTTGGCGGTCGCGGTGGTCGAGACCACGGGGGCGATGAAAGCCAGCGTGCCACCATAGCCCGTGATCGCGCCGCCGACCCGCACTTCGCTTCCAGCGGGCGCGCCCACGAAACTGACGGTCGAGGCGTCGCCCCCGGCGAGGAAATTGGCCTGGCTGGCGAGCTGAGCCGTCGTCGCCAGCAGACCGCCGGTGTTCACGACCGAATTGGCGCCGAACACCACGCCGGCCGAATTGATTATCCAGATGTTGCCCGCGTAATCGCCATTGAGCGCGATGGGAAGCATGCCATCGAGCATTCCGTTGATCTGGGTCGCGCTCGCGGTCGGCGAATTCACCAGATTGACCACGATGTCGTCGCGGGCGGCGAAGATGAACTTGACCGTGTCGAAGCCCGCGGGACCGGTGTAGCCGATGTCGAATTGCGACCAGTTGATGATCGCCCGCGCGGTATTGACTTGGAAGTCGGTCTCCGGAAGGGCGGCCGTGCCGACCGCGCTCACAAACAGCAGACCATCGCAGGAGGACGCGCCGCCGCAACTCGAGTGGTTGATCAAGTTCGAGGTGTTGAGCGTGGGCGTGGGGGTTCCGGGCAACTTCAGTCCCGCCACGCCAACCTGAGCGCGCGCCAGCGCGCAGGCCAGGAGAGCCGCCGCGGCCACGCCGCCGAGGGCGGTCCTGACCAACAACTGCCGACGGCGGGCAAAAAGGAGCGGGCTCATTGAGTGCGCCTTCACTTCTAAGGGAACCGGGCGACGAGGCTGACCAGCACGCGGGCCGGCGGCGGGGCCAGGGCGAGCGCGTTGATGCGATCGAACGGATTGGCGTACATCACGTCCAGGCTGAGCCTGGGGGTGAAGGCGAGCCTGATGCCGCCGCCGGCCGAGGTGACCGTGCGGGTGAAATCGGGCGAGTCCACCAGGCTTTTCGCATAGGCCGCGTCGTAGAATCCGTAGAACTGGATGCTGGCCCACCGCGTGAGGCGATAGGGCCCGAGCCTCGCCTCGAACGTGCCCGCGATACCCCGATCGCCGGCAACAGAGGATGGATCGTAGCCGCGCCCGATCGTCAGATTGCCGATCTGCAGCTCTTCGTAGGAGAGCACGGTCTCGTTCGCATACTGAGCCTGGACGCTGACGAGCGTGGAGAATTTGCTGGTCCACTGCGTCGCCCAATGGCCGTCGGCGCGCAGCACCGTCGCGTCGGGATGGCCGTCGATGCGTGAGAGATCGGTCTCGCCGACCCGGCTCGCGCCCAGCCACTCCAGACCCTGACGAACCTCCACGCCGCCGGCCAGCACCGAGCCCAGGGCCAGGTTCTCCCTCACATCGCCGTCCAGGCGCACATAGACGATGCGCAGCTTGTCGTTGTTGAGCGTGCCACCGCCGACGCCGCCCAGGACAGTTTTCTGATCGATGACGTCCAGGCCGCCGGTGATGTTGAGGTTCTCCCTCCGGGCGCGGACGATCGGATAGACGAGCTGGTCCGAGGCGACGAAAGAGGTCCCTTTGAGATCGAGCGGGGCCAGTTCCGCGCCCGGATTGTCCCGGCCGTAAGCGATGGAGAACCGGCCGAGCAGGCCATCGGACCCGATCCTGGCTTCCTGAACCAGTTGGATCACCTGCTGTCTGTCGTCGAACAGGCTCGAATAGGCGACCAGGCTGGTGCGCTCGCCGAACGCCGTGAAGCTGTTGAGATCGAGGCGAGCCAGCGCGCCCCACGGCCCCAGTTCCTTGGAATTGTAGTTGGTGACGTTGACCACCCCGTCGACCGCCTCGCGCGTGACGTTGACCACCATGTCCACCGCGCCCGGACCCTGGGGCGAGGGCGAAAGCGAAGCCGAGACGTGGATGCCGGGAATGTCCGAGGCCAGCAGCAGATAACGCTGAGCTGTGCGCAGGTCGAACGGCGCGAGGCCGCGCAGGTGCTCGATATAATCCTCGACCTTGGACTGCGCGGGCCCGACGTTGCCGACCACGCGCACCGAGGCGATGCGCGCCTCGATCACCCGCAGCACGAAGTGGCCGTCGGCGATATGCTGCGGCGGGATGTCGATCCGCGCCAATATGCCCCTGTGGAAGAAGATCTCCGCCGCCCGGTCCCTGATCTCGCACAAGGTGGCCATGCGGATGTCCTTGCCGATGAACTCGGCGTAGGCGGGCGCGAGATCGGCCGGACTGAGGGCCTTCATCCCTTCGAACTCGACGCTGGCCAGGTGGAAGGTCAGAGGCGAGGTCGCCAGGGGGCAGGCGCCGGGGGTCGGCGGCTCCCACACTTCACGCCGCTTGCGCGGGGGCTGGGCCTGGGGCTGTCCGGCGGGATTGAGCTGCTGCGGCGTCGGCAGGGCGGCCGAGGGCGGCAGGGCCTGAGCCGCGAGCGACCAGGGCGCGGCGGCCGCGCCGACAGCGAGGGTGATCGCCAGCCCCGGTCCGTGCCTGAACTTCCTCATCCGCCCCCCGAAACTGACTTTCTCCGCCGCGCCTACGCCCGTCCGGCGAGCAAGGGGCTAGCTCAAACGACGCGCCTCCACTCTCCGGTTGACCGCCGCGTCGGGATGTTTCGCGTCCGCGGGCTGATCCGAGCCATAGCCCACGGCCTTCAGCCGGCTGGGGTCTGCGCCCTGCTCGACCATATACTGCCTGACCGCCTCGGCCCGCTCCTGGGCGAGGACTCGATTTCGCGCCGGCGAGCCGCTGGCGTCGGTGTGGCCGCCAATCTCAAAAGTGGCCCCGGCCAGTTCGGGCCGGCTCATGGCGCTGACGAACACGCGCGCATTGGCCTTGCTGCGGTCGGTCAGCTCGGAAGAACCCAGGCGGAAATTGATCAACAGGTCACGACGGCTGACCGGCGAGGCGGCCATCATCGGCTCGCGCGCGCGGTGATGATGCACGGAGGCGACCCGCGTCCTCGGCGAGGCGACAGCCCGCGGCTTGGCCCCGACGGCCGGCGCGGGGAAGGAATCCTCCAGGCTGAAACCCCGGCTATCCTTCGATGGCTGGCACACGCCGTCGGCGTCCGGGTTGCATGCGGCCGCGCCCGGGGCTGGCTTCTGCGCGAAGCTCTTGACCACGTCGTCGGCGCTGTAGTCGGACTGCGCCGAGGCCCCCGTGCCGGAAGCCGGCGCGGGTTGGGCTACCGCGCCTGTGCTCAGGAGGGCCAGGAAGGCCGCCGCGGAAAGGATCGTCTTCATCTTGTCACGCCCCCGAACAAGGACCGCGGGAAGCTTACGCCGCAACCCGTGAGCGTTCAAGGAGACGGCGAGCGCTGCCTGCCGCACGGTCAAAGCTGCGGCGTTCCTCATTCGAGATCGTGGCTGGCCGGTTCGCGGTCTGAGTGCAGGCGCCACGGCGGGGCCGGGATGTCGAGCATCCGGCCGCGTTCGAGCCGGCGCGGCCTGGCGCTCGGCGCATTGAACAGCGAGTAGCGCGGGCGGGCGGGCGGCTTGTCCTGGATCCAGCCCTCGCCGTCCCAGCGGCTCCAGTCGGGGGTGAGGGTGAGGTCCTTGCACAAACGTTCGATGGTCTCGCGCAGGGGCCGCTCGCGGTAGCCGACATAGGCCTCGTCCTCGTCCAGGCGCTCGCTGAGGGCTTGGTAGAGATTCTCGTATTCCTCCACGGTGCCGCATTCGGCATCGGCGACGGTCATGACGAGTTCGTGCACACGCTCCTCGTGGGCCTGCGCGGCTTCCCCGAGGCGCTTGTCGGCCTGAACCCGCTCGGCCTCGCGTTTGACGACGACGCCGGCCTTCAGGTCGCGCAGCGCCTCGTCGGTCCTGGCTTCTAGGGCCAGGGTCAGGCGAATGGCGCGGGAAAGAGGCGCGAAGGCGTCGGCCGGGTCGCGGGCCTTGCCGTGCGTTTTGTCATCCGCCGGCGCATCGACGGCCGCGCCGGGCCTGAGCGCCCGGGCGAGCTCCATGCCGATCTCGGCAAGTTCCTCCAAGAGGCGCAGCCGACGCTCGGCGCGCGCGACCGAAGCTTCGAGTGTCTCGTCATTCAAGGGTGGGTCTTGCGGGGTGGGGGCGGAGTCGAACATGACGCATATTATTGCATGTTGCAATTCCCTTGTCAAGAGCAATTTGCAACTTTCTTTCGCTGGCCCCGCGAACCCTTGCTTTGAAAGGCAGGCATTACGCAATGCGATCGCTCGCCGCCAATCCTGACGACAACGGCTTCATTGATTGGTGTTCCCTGTCATGGTGATGGAAGCAGTGGCCGTCGCTGTGTGGCCGTAGCCGTCCGTGACAGTGTAATTGTAGGAGTCGAACGGATGGCCACGTTCCAGGAGACATCTGTGCCGGACGATCACTGGGATGTCTTGATCATCGGCGGCGAGCCGGGCGGGGCGTCTGCGGCGCATAAGGTGGCCGCCACCGGCAAGCGTATTCACAAGGACGACATGGAGGCCCACCATCGCCTGAAGAGGAAGCTGGAGCATGTTCTGGGCGCCACCGACTGCTATCCGGTGCTGCTCGACCGCAGCCTCCATCTGGGCAAGAACATTCCTGTCGGAGGCGCCGCGTTGCGAGTCGCTGACCTGGTCGCGGCGCGATTGTCGAACCGCCAATCTCAAACGGCGGCGGCCTAGTGGCCAGCCGCATCGAGGATTACGCGGTTATCGGCGATGGGGAGACCATGGCGCTGGTCAGCCGGGACGGGTCGATCGACTGGCTTTGCCTACCCAGATTCGACAGCCAGGCCTGCTTCGCGGCGCTGGTTGGCAGCCCCGACAACGGTCGCTGGCTGATCTGCGCTGACCAGGAAGGGGCTCGAACGACCCGGCGTTACCGGGGCAACACACTCGTGCTCGAAACACTGTTCGAGACCGGCGCTGGGTCGGCGGCGGTGATCGACTTCATGGTTCGCAGGGATGGCGTCGCGGATGTGGTCCGACTGGTTCGGGGGGTTCGAGGCTCGGTGCGGATGCGCACGGAATTGATCGCGCGGTTTGACTATGGTCGTTTGCCGCCCTGGGTTTCCCGGCGCGACGATGGCCGCTTGCAATTCGTCTCCGGTCCAGACCGCCTCCTGCTCGACACGAAGGTGGAGTTGACTGGCGCCGACTTGAAGACGGTCGGCGTGTTCGATGTCTCCGCGGGCGATGAGATTGGATTTCGCCTCAGTTGGACAGCCTCGTTCGATGCAGCCCCGGAGCCGCTAGAGGCCAAGGCCTCGCTGGAAGAAGCCGAGGCCTTCTGGACGAAATGGGCGACCACCTTCACGGTCGAGGGCGAGTGGGCGGACGACATGCTCCGGTCGTTGCTGACCCTCAAAGGGCTGGCCCACCACAAGACGGGCGGCATCATCGCGGCGGCCACGACCTCGCTTCCGGAGAAGATCGGCGGACCTCGCAACTGGGACTACCGCTACTGCTGGCTGAGGGACGCCACCTTCACGCTCTATGCGCTGATGAACTCCGGCTTCATGGAGGAAGCCAGGGCATGGCGGCAGTGGCTGCTCCGTTCGGCGGCCGGCGCGCCCGACGATCTTCAGATCATGTACGGCGTCGCCGGCGAACGGCGGCTGGCGGAATACGAATTGGATCATCTCACGGGCTACGAGGACTCTTCGCCGGTGCGGATCGGCAACGCCGCATCAGGGCAGGTCCAACTGGATGTCTACGGCGAGGTGCTAGACGCCATGTA
>JBOHLC010000237.1:0-4492 GCA_050729395.1 Caulobacteraceae bacterium | reverse complement strand
GCGCGCGCCAGGCGCGCTCGAGCTGACCGGCGCGCCGGAAGGATTCGACGCCCTGGTCATGGCCGATATCTGCCGCGCGCGCGGCGGCCTTTCACTGTTCGCGGCCCGCGACGGCTCGCGCGCCCAGGCCTTCGCCGAAGCCATGGCTTTCTTCGCGCCGGAGACCGAGGTGCTCGATTTTCCGAGCTGGGACTGTCTTCCCTACGACCGGGTGGGACCCTCGGCCGGATGCGCCGCCGAGCGCATGTCCATACTGACCAGGCTAGCGCGGGGTCTCGAGGCCAGGCGACCGGCGCTCCTGATCACCACCATCTCGGCCCTCACGCAGCGCGTGCCGCCGAGGAGCGCGGTGCTCGGCGCGACCTGGTCGACACAGGTGGGCGCGACAGTGGATCTGGCCGAACTCGAACGGCATTTCGCGGTCAATGGCTACCAGCGCGCCTCGACCGTGTCCGAGCGCGGCGAGTTCGCCGTGCGCGGTGGGGTCATCGACATCTTTCCGCCCAGCGCGGCCGAGCCGGCGCGGCTGGATCTCTTTGGCGATACCCTGGAATCGATCCGCGCCTTCGACCGCGAGACGCAGCGCTCCACCCGCCAACTGAAGAGCATCGACTTGTTGCCGGTGAGCGAGGCCTTGCTCGACGCCGACGCCATCGCCCGTTTCCGCACCGGCTACCTGACCGCCTTCGGCGCGCCGGGCGATGATCCGCTCTATGAGACGGTGAGCGCCGGAGGCCGCCGCGCGGGCATGGAGCACTGGCTGCCGCTGTTCTACGAGCGGCTTGAGACCCTATTCGACTATATCCCCGCCGGGACCCTGATCGGCGTCGACCACTTGGCCCTGGAGGCGCGCGACGAACGGCTGGCGACAATCGCCGACGCCTATGAGGCGCGGGCTCAGGCCGACCGAAGGGCCCACTATCGCGCCCTGCCGCCCTCGGCGCTCTATCTCGACAACCTCGAATGGGCGCAACGCCTTGGCGAGCATCCGAGCCGTCAATTCACCCCCCTCCAGCGGGAGCCAGCGCCGGGGCTTGTCGACATGGGGGCCAGGCTTGGCCGCGCCTTCGCCGCCGAACGCGCGCGCGACAGCGTAAACCTGTTCGAGGCCGCCGCGGCCCACGCCCGCGCCCTCGTCGCCGCCGGCAAGCGGGTGATCTTCGCCTCGTGGACGGAGGGTTCTTCGGAGCGGTTGGCGGCCATGCTGGCCGATCATGGCCTGACCGACATTCCCGTCGCCCCCTATTGGCAGGCGGCCAAGGCGGCCGATCCGAAGAGACTGCAGCGCGCCGCCCTGCCGCTCGAAGCCTGCTTCGAGACCGACGATCTGGCCGTCATCTCCGAGACCGATATCCTGGGCGACCGGCTGGCCAGGCCCCGGCGCCGGCGGCGGGCGTCGAATTTCCTGGCCGAGGCCACGGCGCTCTCCCAAGGCGATCTGGTCGTCCATATCGACCACGGCATCGGCCGCTACGAAGGTCTGCGCACCCTGGACGTGATGGGCGCGCCGCACGACTGCCTGGAGCTTCACTACGCCGAGGCGGCCAAGCTCTACCTGCCGGTGGAGAACATCGACCTCCTGACTCGCTATGGCGCGGACAGCGAGGGCGTGGCCGTCGACCGGCTCGGCGGCGCGGCCTGGCAGGCGCGCAAGGCCAGGGCCAAGGAGCGGCTGCGCGACATGGCCGAGGGCCTCATCGCCATCGCCGCCACGCGGGCGACGCGCGAGACCGAGGCGACGGAGCCGCCGCATGGCCTCTACGATGAGTTCTGCGCCCGGTTTCCTTACGAGGAGACGGAAGACCAGCTGACCGCCATCGGCGATGTGCTGGAGGATCTGGCCTCCGGCCGACCGATGGACCGGCTGATCTGCGGCGATGTCGGCTTCGGCAAGACCGAGGTCGCCTTGCGCGCCGCCTTCGTCATGGCCATGAGCGGCCGGCAGGTGGCGCTCGTCTGCCCAACGACGCTTCTGGCGCGGCAGCACTTCGCAACCTTCCGCGAGCGCTTCCAGGGCTGGCCGGTGCGCATCGCGCGCCTCTCCCGCCTGGTCCCGGCGGCCGAGGCCCAGGCCGCGCGGCAGGCGCTGGAAAAGGGTGAGGCCGAGATCGTCATCGGCACGCACGCGGTGCTGTCCAAGCAGGTGCGGTTCAAGGACCTGGGCCTGGTCATCGTCGACGAGGAGCAGCACTTCGGGGTCAAGCACAAAGAAGCGCTCAAGGCGTTGCGGGCCGAGGTCCATGTCCTCACCCTGACGGCGACGCCGATCCCGCGCACTTTGCAGATGGCCCTCTCCGGCATCCGCGAGATGTCGATCATCGCCACCCCGCCGGTCGACCGCCTGGCAGTGCGCACCTTCGTCACGCCGCAGGACCCGGTCTCGATCCGCGAGGCGCTGCTGCGCGAGAAATTCCGCGGCGGCCAGGCCTACTATGTCGCGCCGCGCATTCGCGACCTGCCTGATCTTGAGCGCTTCCTCACCGAACAGGTGCCCGAGGTGCGCTTCGTGGTCGGCCACGGCCAGCTGGCTCCGACGCGCGTGGAAGACGTCATGGCCGCCTTCTATGAAGGCAGGTACGACGTGCTGCTCTCGACAAGCATCGTCGAATCCGGCCTCGATATCCCGACGGCCAACACCCTCATTGTCCACCGCGCCGACATGTTCGGCCTGGCCCAGCTCTACCAGCTGCGCGGCCGCGTCGGGCGGGCAAAGGCGCGCGCCTATGCCTATCTGGTGACCCCGTTCGAGCGGTCGATCACGCCGGCCGCTGAACGCCGGCTGCATGTCCTGCAATCCCTCGACAGCCTCGGCGCGGGCTTCCAGCTGGCTAGCCACGATCTCGACATCCGCGGCGGCGGCAATCTCCTGGGCGAGGCCCAGTCCGGCCACATCCGCGAGATCGGCGTCGAGCTTTATCAGCAGATGCTGGAAGACGCCGTGACCGAACTGAAGGCCGTCGGCGCTCCGGCCTCGCTGGACCGAGGCTGGTCGCCGCAGATCAACACCGGCGCCGCCGTGCTCATCCCCGAAGCCTATGTGCCGGACCTCAACGTCCGCCTCGCGCTCTACCGCCGGCTGTCCGAGGCCGAACGGGCGGATGATCGCGAGGCTCTGGCGGCGGAACTGATCGACCGTTTCGGCCCTCTGCCGCCGGAGGCCGATCAGCTGCTCAAGGTGGTGGCCATCAAGGGCCTGTGCCGCGAGGCCAACGTCGCCAAGATCGACGTCGGACCCAAGGGGGCGCTGGTCAGCTTCCGCGGCGACCATTTCGCCAATCCGGCGGGCCTTGTCGCGTTCATCCAGAAGCACCCGGAGGCTTGGCGCCTGCGTCCGGATCAGAGGCTGTCGGTCAAGGGCGAGTGGGCCAGCCCGAAGGCGCGCCTGGCGGCGGCCGAGCGTGTGCTGGAGGACATCGCCCGACTGGCGCGGGCCGCCTAGCTCACGATTGGCTTGTTGCCCGGAGAGGTCTTCTCGGCCTTGGCCGCCTGGGCTTCCCCCAACAGGCGGCGCGCGCGCAGCCACATCTCCAGGCTTTGGGTGATCATCATCGCTCCGGCCAGCAGGATCAGGGCGTCGGCGATGGCGGTCGCGGGCAGGCCGGCGACCGCGCTCGTCGCGGCGGCGTTGCGCAGGTAGATGCGAACGCCCAGGACCGCCAAAATGAACAGCATGCCCACCGGCGAGGCCTGGGCGCTGATATCGTGTGTTTCGGGATGGACGTCTATGCGCATCAGGCTTCCCCGGAGCCAGCCCGCGCCAACGCCCAGGACGAGCGCCACGACCAGCACGGCGACAGCGAGGATGTCTGGCGGCGCGGGCGCGGTTGCGAAAGTCGCGGCGATAAGCGCGATGAAGATCAGGGGCCGGACCCACATCGCCTCGAGTCGCAGGCGGCGCGGGCGGCGATTGCGCATGAGCATTACCCCCAGCACGACCACCAGCGTGAGGATGACGCCGTAAAGCTGGCCGCCGCCGTGAATTCCAGGTTCCATCTCGAGGGCGACTCCCTTCTGGCTCGCCGGCCGATCTTAGACGCTCGAAGGCCAGGCGCGAAAGGCAAGCTTGCGTGACGGAGGGGCAGGGGGTTCAAGTCTCGGCCCCAGACTGACCGCTTCCAGACCGACCGCTCGAGGAACGCCCGTGGGACAAGGACCGCTCTCCGATCTGAAGGTGCTGGAATTCGCCGGCATCGGCCCGGGCCCTTTCTGCGGCATGCTGCTCTCCGATCTCGGAGCCGATGTGGTGCGCATCGACCGCAAGGGCGCGGGACGCGGAGGGCCGACCGATGTCACCGCCCGCGGCCGACGCTCGGTGGCCATGGACCTGAAGTCGCCGGCGGCCGTCGAGGCCTGCCTCAAGCTGATGGAATGTGCCGACGCGGTGTTCGAGGGCTTTCGGCCAGGGGTAATGGAGCGTCTCGGTCTCGGGCCCGAGGTCGCCCTCGCGCGTAACCCGAAGCTCGTCTACGGCCGCATGACCGGCTGGGGCCAG
>JBOHLC010000236.1:0-3412 GCA_050729395.1 Caulobacteraceae bacterium | reverse complement strand
CGTCGAGGGCCTGCCAGCCTGCGACTGGGTGCTGATCGACGCCGGCGACCTCATCGTCCACCTGTTCCGGCCCGAGGTGCGCGCCTTTTATAACCTCGAGAAGATCTGGTCGGTCGAGCCGCCGGCGCACGTCGCCGCGCACTGAGCGCTTGAAGATCTCCATCCTGTGCATCGGCAAGCTGGGGGCCGCGCCGGAGGCGGCGCTGGCTGCGAACTGGGCGAAGCGCGCCAGCCAGGTCGGCCGGGCGCATGGCCTGGGGCCGGTGGAGATCGTCGAGGTCGAGGCGCGGCGCGGCGGCCAGGCGGCCGAGGGCGAAACGCTGCTGCGCCGGGCCGAGGGCGCCTTCCTCATCGCCTGCGACGAGCACGGCGAGGCGCCGACCTCACGCGCGTTCGCGGGGCAATTGGGCCGCTTGCGCGACGACGGCGTGGCGCGCCTCGCCTTCCTCATAGGCGGCGCGGACGGTCTCGACGCGGCGGTGCTGGCCAAGGCAGAGCGGACCCTCGCGTTCGGCCCGCAGACCTGGCCGCACGCCCTGGCCCGGGCCATGCTGGCCGAGCAACTCTTCCGCGCCGCAAGCCTGATGGCCGGGCAGCCCTACCACCGCGACTGACCCCCGCCGGCATTTTTGAGAAGCGTCGCAACAAAAAGTGTTGGGGCGGAATTGAAATACTCGGGTAAGTGCAGCGTCCAAAGGTTCGCGCCATAATTAGGGCGTGGACCGCAGTCATGGCGGTTGGCATGCGCAATTACGTTCTGATCGGCGTCTCGGCTTTCGCGCTCGGCGTCGGCTCCATGGCCTATCTCGGCCAGACCGCGCGGGCGACGCCCGAGCCCAAGGCCGAGACGTACCATATGCTCGAGTTGTTCGGAAACGTCCTGGACACGGTCGAGCGCGAGTACGTCACCCCGGTCGACGACAAGAAGCTGATCCAGGCCGCGCTCAACGGCATGCTGACCTCGCTCGATCCGCACTCCGATTACATGACGCCCACGGCCTATAACGACATGCAGGACGACACCCGCGGCGAGTACGGGGGTCTGGGCCTGGAGATCACCAGCGAGGACGGCCTGGTCAAGGTGATCTCGCCGATCGACGGCACCCCGGCGGCCAAGGCCGGCATCAAGCCCGGCGACTTCATCACCGCCGTCAACGGCAAGACGGTGCTCGGCCTTTCGGTCAATGACGCGGTCAAGCAGATGCGCGGCAAGGTCGGCGAGACCGTGACCCTGACCATCGCGCGGGAGAAGACCGATCCCTTCGACGTCAAGCTGACGCGCGAGATCATCCAGCCCAAGTCGGTGACCTTCAAGGAGGACGGCGACTACGGCTACGTGCGCCTGTCGGGCTTCAACGAGAAGGCGACCGAGGAGACCAAGGCGGCCATCGAGGCGCTGCGCGCCCAGAACCCGCACCTCAAGGGCCTGGTGCTCGACCTGCGCAACAACCCGGGCGGCCTCTTGGACCAGGCGGTCGGCGTGTCCAACCTGTTCCTCTCCGGCGGCGAGATCGTCTCCCAGCGTGGGCGCGACCCGCACGACATCGAGCGTTATAACGCCCAGCCCGGGGCCAAGCTCGGCAACCTGCCGATGGTGGTGCTGATCAACTCCGGCACGGCCTCGGCCGCGGAGATCGTCGCCGGCGCCCTGCAGGACCGGCACCGGGCGGCGATTGTCGGCCTGACCAGCTTCGGCAAGGGCTCGGTGCAGACCGTGATCCCGCTGCGCGGCGGCCTCGACGGCGCGGTCAAGCTGACCACGGCGCGTTATTACACACCGTCCGGCCGCTCGATCCAGAAGACCGGCATCGAGCCGGACCTGGAAGTGGCCGAGACGCGCGAGGAGGCCCAGCAGGTGGCCAACGAGGCCTTCCAGTTCAGCGAGGCCAGCTTCAGCAACGCGCTCTCGGCCGACAGCGGCGAGAAGCGCGAGGGCGCGCACGAGCCGGCCGAGGAGCCGCCCACCGGGTTCGACGAGAAGAAGGGCGACTTCCAGCTGACCCGCGCGCTGGACGTGCTCAAGTACGGCTCGGTCCAGGCCACGCCCAAGCTGCCCAAGCCCGGTCCGACCCTGGCCGAGGCGGCCATCTTCAAGGCTGTTCATGGCGCCCCGCCGCCGGCCGCCAAGCCGAACAACTGATCCGGCCGACCTGTCGCGCTACCGCCCCAACGTCGGGGTCGTTCTGGCGCGCTCGGACGGCAAGGTGTGGCTCGGCCGGCGGGCCGACACCCAGGGGCCAGCCAACTGGCAGTTCCCGCAAGGTGGCGTCGACGCCGGCGAAACGCCCGAGGCCGCGGCCCTGCGCGAGCTGGCCGAGGAGACCGGCGTCACCTCCGCCCGCGTCATCGGCCAGACCAACGAGTGGCTGGCCTATGAGTTTCCGCCCGGCCACGCCGGGGCCAAGGCCGCGCGCGGCTGGATCGGCCAGAAGCAGATGTGGTTCGCGGCGAGGTTCCTGGGCGAGGACAGCGAGATCAACCTCGCCGCCCATCATCACATCGAGTTCGACGCCTGGCGCTGGGCCGACCTCGACGAGGCCCCTGACCTCGTGGTGGACTTCAAGCGGCCCACCTACCGCAAGGTGGTCGAAGCGTTCCGGCCGCTGCTGGCGGGGGATTAGGCCCCTCACCCGGACGCGCCCTCAAGGGCCCGTCTCGACCTCTCCCGGAGGGAGAGGTGATTTTTAACGTCGCTTGAGGGCCAGTCTCACGAGGCCGAAGGTGGCGGCGGTGGCCCAGGCGGCTTCGGTCAGGAAGGCGGGCAGGTTGAAGGTGAACATCAGCGAGAAGATCACCAGCGCCGGGCCGATGAGATTGAGCAGCAGCGAGGGCGCGCGCGCCGGATCGAGCCGGCCGGTCTGGGCGCCGATGTAGGCCCCCAGCATCAGCACGACGCCGACAATGCCGGCGGCGTCGGGGAAGCGCATCAGCCCTTCTTGGTTTCGCTGTAGACCATCGTCGAGGTGTCGGACGAGCCTTTCATCGGCGTGCCGTTGGCGTGCCGGTAGGTGGTGATGAACATCGCCTCGTGCTTGTCCGGATCGTCATGCTCCCACGACCTGGTGGTCAGCTGCTGATTGCCATCCACGCTCACGTCGTTGCGGTAGACCGTCCAGCCGCGCTCGATCGCCGCCCAGTTGTGCAGGGCGACGACGATCGGCGCGGCCGGCGCCTCGGGATAGACCGGGTGGACCATGTCCAGCTGGCACTGCGTCGGGTTGGAGCCGGGCAGCAGGATGGTGAACTGGTATTCCTTGCGCTTCATCACATAGCCGTTGTCCGTCTTGCGGTAGCCATTGGCCTTGGCCAGTTTCGCGAGGTCGCCGCCCTCGACGGCCGGGATGCACACGTTCTGCAGGGTGTCGAGCACGGCGATCGCCGTCGGATCGGTCGGCGGCGGCGGGGGCGGAGG
>JBOHLC010000235.1:0-2046 GCA_050729395.1 Caulobacteraceae bacterium | reverse complement strand
GGGTGGTCATGATGATCGGTCGGAAACGCAGCAGGGCGGCCTGGTGGATGGCTTCCCTGGGGGCCTTGCCCTCGATGCGTTCGGCGTCGAGGGCGAAGTCGATCATCATGATCGCGTTCTTCTTCACGATGCCGATCAGAAGGATGATGCCGATGATGCCGATCACCCCCAGGTCCTGGCCGGCGATCATCAGGGCCACCAGGGCGCCGACGCCGGCCGAGGGTAGGGTCGAAAGTATGGTGATCGGGTGGATGTAGCTCTCATAGAGCACGCCCAGGACGATGTAGACGGTGACGATCGCCGCCAGGATCAGCCACAGCTCGTTGCCGAGCGAGGCCTTGTAGGCGTTGGCCGCGCCCAGGAAGGCGGTGGTGATGGTGGCCGGGACGCCGATGGCCTTTTCGTCCCTGGAGATGGCCGAGACGGCCGCGCCCAGCGACACGTTAGGCGCGGTGTCGAAGGAGATGTTGGCGGCCGGGAACTGGGCCACGTGATTGATCTGCAGCGGCGAGAGCTTCTCCTGCACGGTGGCGATGGCCGACAGAGGCGTCGGCGCCCCGTTGCCGGCCGTCAGATAGATGCTCGACAGATCGTTCGGCGAGGTGATGGTCTTGGTGTCGGCCTGCAGGATCACCCGCTCCTGGCTCGACTGGGTGAAGATGGTCGAGATGATGGACTGGCCGAAGGCGTAGTAGAGGGTGTTGTCGACCGTCGAGGGCGTGATGCCCAGGCGCGCGGCGGTGTCGCGGTTGATGTCGACATAGGCCGACAGGCCCTCGTTCTGCAGGTCGGAGGAGACGTTGCGCACCTTCGGCTCATGGCTCAGCCGCTGGACCAGCTTGTTTGACCAGTCGGTCACCGTGGCCGTGTCCGCGCCCTGCAGGGCGAAGTGATACTGCGTCGCGCCGGAGGAGGAATCGATCGTCAGGTCCTGCACCGGCTGGACGTAGAGCGTCGCGCCCGGCGCCTGCGCCGCCTCCTTGCGCAGCCGGTCGAGGATCGCCGGCGGCGAGGAGGTGCGGTGCCCGAATGGCGCCAGGTTGATCAGCATGCGCCCGTGGTTGAGCGTGGTGTTGGTCCCGTCGACGCCGATGAAGCTGGTCAGGCTGGCGACATCGGGGTCTTGCAGCAGCTTGTCGGCCACCTTCTGCTGCAGGGTGGCCATGCCCTGGTAGGAGATCGACTGCGCGCCCTCGGTGACCCCCTGGACGATGCCGGTGTCCTGGGTCGGAAACAGGCCCTTGGGGATGATCAGGAACAGCACCACCGTCAGCACCAGGGTGGCGGCGGCCACGACCAGGGTGGCGCCCTGGCGGTCGAGAACCCAGGTGAGGCCCCGGTCGTAGCGGTCGATGACGTCGTCGATCACCGCCTTGGAGCGGCGCGCCAAGGCGCTGTGCTCCAGCCGCTCGTCGCGCCCCAGCCACCTGGCCGACAGGGTCGGGGTCAAAGTCAGGGAGACGATGGCCGAGATGACGATGGTCACCGACAGGGTGATGGCGAACTCGCGGAACAGGCGGCCGACCACGTCGCCCATGAAGAGCAGCGGGATCAGCACCGCGATCAGCGACACGGTGAGCGAGATGATGGTGAAGCCGATCTGCTCGGCCCCCTTGAGCGCGGCCTGCATGGGGCTCTCGCCGGCCTCGATGTAGCGCGAGATGTTCTCGATCATGACGATGGCGTCGTCGACCACGAAGCCGGTGGCTATGGTCAGCGACATCAAGGTCAGGTTGTTGAGCGAGAAGCCGAGGAAATACATCATCGCGAAGGTGCCCACGAGCGAGAGCGGCACCGCGACGCTGGCGATGAAGGTCGCCGCCAGGCTGCGCAGGAACAGGAAGATCACCGCCACCACCAGGACGATGGACAGCATCAGCTCGAACTCGACGTCGTGCACCGAGGCGCGGATGCCGGTGGTGCGGTCGGTGACCACGCTGACGTTCACCCCGGCCGGCAGGGCGGTCATCAGATCGGGCAGCGACTTCTTGATCTGATCGACGGTGCTGATGACGTTGGCGCCCGGCTGGCGCTGGACGTTGAGCA
>JBOHLC010000234.1:0-5568 GCA_050729395.1 Caulobacteraceae bacterium | reverse complement strand
CCCGCGCCTCGGTCGTCGCGCCGGCCAGGGCGTCCTCCGCCGCCCGCCGCTTCATGCGGGCCAGGGTCTCGGCGGCGTGAGCCTCGCCGCGCGCGGCTTCGCTGGCCGTCAGATCCGCGCGGGCCGTTGCGAGCCGGTCGGCCGCCTCCGCGGCCGCGCGCGCGGCCTCCTCCAATCCTTTGTCCGGCACGGACTTCAAGGCTTCCAGTTCGGAACTGGCCTCGGCGAGCGCGCTTCGCATGCGGGCCAGATGGGACGTCGCCTCGCCGAGCCGGCCCTCGGCGGCGCGCGCCTCCGCCTCGGCCGCCGCCAGTTCGGCCGCCAGGGCTTCGACCGCGGCATCGGCCCGGGCGCGCGCGGCTTCGGTCGCGCCGGCCTCGGCCTCCAGGGCCGGCAAACGCCCCGGCGCCTCGGCGATCAGCCGCTTCAGCCCGTCCGCATCGGCGTCGAGCCGCGCCATGGCGGCGACGGCGTCGTCCAGCCACGCGGCCTCGCGCGCATCATCGGCGGCCAGACGCTCGAGATCGGCTTCCAGTCGCCCCGCCTCCTCACGGGCCCGCTCGAGGTCCCGGTCAAGGCGGTCCTTGTCGATGGCCAGCCGGCCGAGAATGGCGGAGGCGGTCATTTCCGCTTCGCGCAGCGGCTTGATCGCCGCCTCCGCGCCCAGCGCGGCGGTGGCGGCGGCCCCGGCGACCTGGACGGCGTCGGCGAGTTCGGCATGCGCTCCGTCCGCCTGGGCCGAGAGGCGGGCCAGGGCATGGCGCGCTTCGAGCCATCTTGCCTGCAGCAGAGAGGCGTGGAGAGCCCGGATCTCCGCCGCCAGGGCCTTGTAGCGCGCCGCCTGTCGCGCCTCGCGCCTGACCCTGGCCAGGCCCGACTCCAGCTCCCGCGCGAGGTCGTCGAGGCGCTCGAGATTGGCGGCGGCGGCGGCCACGCGCAGTTCGGCCTCGTGCCGGCGTCCATACAAGCCGGTGACGCCGGCCGCCTCCTCGAGGATGCGGCGCCGGTTCTGCGGCTTGGCCGCGATCAGTTCGGAAATCTGACCCTGGCGCACGAGGGCCGGCGAGTTGGCCCCGGTCGAAGCGTCGGCGAACAGGATCTGCACGTCCCTGGCGCGCACCTCGCGGCCGTTGACCCGGAAGGTCGATCCCTCGCCGCGATCGATGCGACGCGACACCTCGAGCAGGGCGTCGGCCCGGAACGGGGCCGGCGCGTCGCCATCGGCGTTGTCGATGGTCAGGGTGACTTCGGCGTGGTTGCGCGCCGGTCGCGCGCTCGAGCCGGCGAAGATGACATCGTCCATGCCTTCGCCGCGCATGGCCCTGGCCGAGGCCGCGCCCATCACCCAGCGCATGGCTTCCAGGAGGTTGGACTTGCCGCAACCGTTCGGACCGACGACGCCGGTGAGGCCCGGCTCGATGCGGAATTCCGCCGGATCGACGAAGGACTTGAAGCCGGATAGGCGCAGGCGGACGAATTCCACGGGGCTAGCGCCGGCGATGGGCCGCGGCGTCGATGGCCGTGGTCAGGGCGGCCAAGCTCTGTTCGCCCACCATCCGCGTGCCGTTGATGTCGAACGTCGGCGTGCCGTCGACGTGATCGTCGCGCGCATAGCCGTCGGAGCGCGCTTCCAGGGCGGAGAGCGCGGCATGGTCGGCGAGGCAGTCCGACACCTGGACCTTGGAAAGGCCGGCCTGGCCGGCGACCTGGAGCAGGGACGGCAGGTCGTCGCCGTCCTCGGCCATCTTCGGCTGGGCCTCGAACAGACCCTCGACCACCTGGAAATATTTCTCTGGTCCGGCGCAGCGAGCGGTGAGGAAACCGGCCGCCGCCACGTCCGCATCGCCGGTGAGCATCTCGCGCAGGACGAAGCGCACGCGCCCGGTGTCGATGAAGCGGCGCTTGAACTCAGGAAACACGTCCCGGGCCCATGTCCCGCAATGGGGACAGCCGATGGAGGCATATTCGATCACCGTTACCGGCGCCTTGGGACTGCCCAGCGCCATGTCGGCCGGCGCGGCGGCATGGACGGCGAAGGCGAGACTAAGAACGCCGGCGAGGAACAGTCCGGTGCTGAATCGCGGAACGGTCACGCCTTGGGCTTGCCTCCGGCCGCCTTGGCGATGGCCACGTCGAGCTGAGCCAGGGTCATCTCCGCCGGATAGGTCTTGCCGTTGATGACGAAGGTCGGCGTGCCCTCGATCTTGTCGTCGGTGACGTAGCGCTCCCATCGGTCGTTGAGCGCCTTCTGCGCCGCCTGATCGCGGATGCAGGCCTCGAACTGGGCGTCGCTCAGGCCCGCCGAGCGAGCGATCTCGAGCAGCACCGCGTGAGGATCGCCGCTGTTCTCCATCTGAGCCTGGGCGTGATAGATCGCGTCGACCACCTGGAAATACTTGTTCTTGCCGGCGCAGCGCGCGGTCAGGAATCCGGCCGCGGCGATCGGCGGATCGGCGGTCAGGGCCTCACGGGCCACATAGAACACCTTGCCGGTGTCGATGTATTTGGCCTTGAACGCCGGGAAGACATCGTTGTTGAACGCCGCGCAGTGCGGGCAGGCGACCGAGGCGTATTCGATGACCGTCACCGGCGCCTTGGGATTGCCGAGCGTCATGTCGTCGGCGCTCACCGCCGTCGAGGATTGCTGGCAGGCCGCGAGCGAGACGGCGGCCAGGGCGGCGACGACAACAGCGAAGAGGCGCATCAGGATTTCCTGAGTGGGAGGCGAAATAGAGCGCGATTCCGCGCCGCTCGAAACCTTGGCGCGATTAGCGCGCCCGTCGCACCGGTCAAGTCCGCTCGTCCCGCAGGATTTCGCGGCCCAATCGCGTGAGCGCGGTCTTGAGCGCGCCGTCGGGCAGGTCGGCCAGGCTGTCGGCCAAGGCAAGTTCCTTGGCGGCGTCGAGCGGTCCCCTCGGCCGGCGCCTGGCCGTCGCGGTTCGCGGGGCGCGGCGCAGGGGCCCCTGGACGATGCGCAAGCGCTCGGCCGCGCCGGCCCCGAGAAACAGGTTCACCCTGGCCAGAATCTCGCCTGCCTGATGCTGGATGAGCGTGGCCGCCGGACCCTCGACGCGGACCTCGAGCGTGGCGCCGCCGCCGGCGCGGCGGGGCGAGAGCCGGACGGGCTCGGTGCGGCGAGCGAGCGTCTCGCCGACGATCTCGCTCCAGCGCGCCTTGAGCCCGTCCGCGCCCTTCCCGAACTTGGCGTCCAGCGCCCGCAGCGTCGCGGTCAGCGCCCTGGCGGCGAGCGGCGGCGGCCGGCGCACGGGTCTCGTGCGCCGTTCGGCGAAGACGCGCGCCGCGTGGGAAAGGGTGGGGAGCTCCATTGATGCTGATAATAGAGCCTCGCATGCGTTCCGTCGCCAAAATCCGCGCGCGATTGCTCGCCTGGTACGACGCCAGCGCCCGTGTGCTTCCATGGCGCGCTCGAGGCGGCGAGCGGGCCGATCCCTACCGCGTGTGGCTCTCGGAGATCATGCTGCAGCAGACTACCGTTGCGCACGCCACGCCCTATTTCCTGGACTTCATGCGCCGCTGGCCGACGGTCGGGGATCTCGCCGCCGCCGACGAGGCCGAGGTCATGGCCGCCTGGGCCGGGCTCGGCTACTACGCCCGCGCCCGTAACCTCCTGGCCTGCGCGCGCGTGGTGGCGCGTGAGAGGGGCGGTGTCTTTCCGGCCACCGAGGAGGGCCTTGGCGGCCTTCCCGGGATCGGTCCGTATACGGCGGCGGCGATCGCGGCGATCGCCTTCGACCGACCGGCCAATGTCGTCGACGGCAATGTCGAGCGCGTGGTCGCGCGGCTGTTCGCCGTCGAGACGCCTCTCCCCACGGCGAAGGGCGAGCTCGCTCGGCTGGCCGCCACTCTCATCGCGGCCGAGCGGCCGGGCGACTGGGCGCAGGCGATGATGGATCTTGGGGCGACGATCTGCCGGCCCGGCGCGCCTCTGTGCGACCGCTGTCCCCTGGCCGCCGATTGCCAGGCCAGGGCCGACGGGGCGCCGGAGACCTATCCGCGCCGAACCGCCAAGCCGAAGCGGCCGCATCGTCACGGCGTCGCCTATCGCCTCGTCCACGCCGGGAGCGTTGGGCTGGTGAGCCGACCGCCCAGGGGTCTGCTCGGCGGCATGCTGGGTCTGCCGACCACGCCCTGGCGCGCCGCGCCCTGGACAAGGGCCGAGGCCGTGGCGTCCGCGCCGCTTCCCGCCGACTGGCGCGGCGCCGGCGAGATCGAGCATGTGTTCACCCACTTTTCGCTGACGCTCGATGTCTATGAGGCGCGCGTGGACGCGCCGGAGGCCGGTTTTCGGTGGATGCCGCTAACGGAAGCCCTGGCCTCGACGCCGTCGGTGTTCGCCAAGGCTCTGCGGTCGGGTCTCTGACCCCTCAGCCCGCCATCGCCGCGCGCATCTGCTCGCGCAGCACGTCGATCGGCGCCAGGCCCTTGTCGGTGCGGATGTGCCAATAGGTCCAGCCGTTGCACGCCGGCTGCGACTGGATCATCGCCCCGACCTTGTGGATCGAGCCGGTGAGCTCGCCGGCGACGAGGCTGCCGTCGGCGCGCACCCGCGCCGCGTGCTCGCCCTTGGGGCTCCAGATGAGATCGCCCGGTCGCACCAGCCCCGCCTCGACGATCTGGCCGAACGGCACGCGCGGCTCGGAGCGCTTCGAACCGGTGACCTCGATGGAATCGACGGGCGCCGGAATCACCGCGGCGATGCGCGCCTCGGCCGCGGCGGCGTAGTTTGCCTCGCGTTCGATGCCGATGAAGCGGCGGCCGAGGCGCCGCGCGACCGCCCCGGTGGTGCCGACACCGAAGAACGGATCGAGGATGATATCGCCCGGTCTGGTCGAGGCCAGGATCACGCGGTGGAGCAACGCCTCGGGCTTCTGCGTCGGATGGACCTTCGTTCCAGAGGCATCGCGCACTCGCTCCTCGCCGGTGGCCAGCGGCAGGGTCCAGTCGGAGCGCATCTGCAGCTCGTCGTTGGCCATCTTCAGGGCGTCGTAGTTGAAGGTGTAGCGCCGCGCGCCACGCGACTTGGCCGCCCAGATCAGCGTTTCGTGGGCGTTGGCCAGGCGCGCGCCCTTGAAGTTCGGCATCGGGTTGGTCTTGCGCCAGACCACGTCGTTGAGGATCCAGAAGCCCAGGTCCTGCAGCACGCGGCCGACGCGGAAGATGTTGTGATAGCTGCCGATGACCCACAGGGCGCCGTCGTCCTTGAGCACCCGGCGGCAGGCGGTGAGCCACGCCCCGGTGAAGGCGTCATAGTCGGCGAAGGAGGCGAAGCGGTCCCAGTCGTCGTCGACCGCGTCGACCTTGGAGTTGTCGGGCCGCAGCAGATCGCCGCCCAGCTGCAGGTTGTAGGGCGGGTCGGCGAACACGAGATCGACCGACTTCTCCGGCAGGGCGGCCATCTCGGCGATGCAGTCCCCGACAATGATGCGGTCGAGTTCCATGGCGGGGCCTCCGGCCGAAAGACCCCGCAAAATCCGCGCCTGAGGTGAAGGCGGGGTTAAGGCCAAGGTCAGGCCCCCCCGCCATTTGGCGCGCTCCCCCCCTCGGCCT
>JBOHLC010000233.1:0-31579 GCA_050729395.1 Caulobacteraceae bacterium | reverse complement strand
CCGCCAGCACCTGGCCTCCGGAGGGGATGGGCGCTTCATCCATCGGGACGGCGTTCCTGGCGATCGAGACGATGTGGCCATCCACGCCGATGAACAGCATGTCGAGCGGAATGAGGGTGTTCTTCATCCAGAACGACACATATTGCGGCGTCTTGAAGTCGAACAGCATGCCGCGGTCGGGCGACAGGCTCTTGCGGAACATTAGGCCGCGCTCGCGCGAAGCGGCGGTTTCGGCGATCTCGACCCTGAAATGGTGCACGCCGCTGGCCGTGGCGATATCCAGCGGCTCGACTTTGAGCGCCTGGGCGCTCGCCGCGCCGGCCGCGACGGCGATGGCCGCGAACAGGATAGGCGCCAACGCGCGGCGGGTGATGCGCTTAGCGATCAAGCTTGAACTCCAGGGTCCGTTGCGAAGGACCTCAACCCTGGCCCAGTTCGATCTCCGCGACAACCAGTCCCTTGGGGCCCTCGGCGAAGCGCACCATCACCTCCTCGCCTGGCTGGAGATCCTCCAGGCCGCTCCGCCGCAAGGTTTCGATATGGACGAATATGTCGCCAGGCTCGTCGTCGCGCACGACGAAGCCGTAACCCTTGGTGCGATTGAACCATTTGACCTTGGCGCATTGTAGGGGCCCGAGCTCTTCGGCGCCCTCCGAAGGCGATCCCCGCTCGCGCCGCGCGCTGGCGCCTTCCGCGGCGCGCGCCCGGCCGCGGTGCGCTTCATCGTTGGCCGCCCTGCGGGCGCGCTCGTCCCTCGCCGGGACGGCGCTCTCGTCCAGGCTGACGACATCGACCACCTGCCAGCCCTTGGGCCGTCGCACGGCGTCGCAGACGATGGCCGCGCCTTCGGCGACGCTCTCCCGTCCCGCGCTGCGCAGGGACGACACGTGAAGCAGTACGTCGCGAAGTTCAGTCACAGTTGAGTCATCGGGAACGATGAAACCGTAACCCTTACCGACATCGAACCACTTTACATGCCCAGTAATGCGCACCAAGTCCTGATGCGGCTCCTGAGCCTCCGAATTGCAATCAGACATAAGCCCCTCTGACCGGTTGTCCCCGTTATCCGCGGGAACAGCGGTTTTGAGCGGAATGTCATCTTAATTCGTTAAGCGTCAACTCTTGAAACCCCCATTCCTGGGGGGCGCGATCATTTGCCGCAACGCTTGATCTGGGGTGAGAAGCCGCGCGAATACCGTCGTGGCAGGCCCTAGGGGAATCGAACCCCTCTTCCCAGATTGAAAATCTGATGTCCTAACCGATAGACGAAGGGCCCGCGTCGGCACGGAAGGTGGCGGATATATCGGGCGGTCCTGAGCGGCGCAACCCTTGCCGCCGGGGCCAATTTCAGGCTCACCCCAGGCGGCGCGGGTCGGCGCCGTCTTCGATCTCGAACTGGACGCCCTGGCGGCCATTCCAGTCGTCGGCCTTGAGCTTGCCGACCACGTGCAGAGGCGCGCCGCCCGCCAGTAGTCGCCGTCCAAGATCGTTTTCCTCGACCCGCCAGGCGATAGCGCGCAGGCTTCGTCCACGATCGTCCGCCAGCATGCAGCGCACGTGACCACCACGGAGGACGTTTGACCGCTCCGCGCGCACGTCGGCGAGGGCGAGTTGCGGTTCGGGATTGCCTGGCCCGAATGGCGCCAACTGCTGGAATTCCTCGAGCAACGCCCGCGTCGCCGACGCCGGGCTGACCAGGGCGTCGACCTCGAGGAAGTCGGCCGCGGCGGCGGCCGCCTGCTCCTCGGCCAGCCGTTCGATCAGAAAGGCGCGAAATTCCGGGATCGAGGCTGGCGCGATCGCCAGCCCGGCCGCCATGGCGTGGCCGCCGCCAGAGAGCAGCAGGCCTTCGTCAAAGGCGGCCTGAACCGCGCGGCCGAGATTGACCCCAGGCGAGGAACGGCCCGATCCGCGTCCGATATTGGCGGCCCGATCGATTCCGATGACCACCACCGGCTTGCGGTAGCGCTCGCGTAGCCGGCCGGCGACGATGCCGATCACGCCGGGGTGCCAGCCGTCCTCGGCGACCACCATCGCCGGCGCGTCGCGATCAAAGTTGGCGGCATGCTCAATGGCGCCGATGGCCGCCTCGGTGATCTGGCGCTCCACCTCGCGCCGGCCGGCGTTGAGTGCGTCCAGCTCGGTGGCCAAAGCGGCAGCCTCGGCCGGATCGTCCGTGGACAGAAGACGCGCGCCGAGATCGGATCGGCCGATGCGGCCCCCGGCGTTGATGCGCGGCCCAAGAACAAAGCCCGCGTGAAATACGCTGGCCGCGCCGCGTGCGCTCTGGGCGGCGTCCATCAGCGCCGCAAGTCCGGGATTGGCCCAGGCGCTCATCACGCGCAGGCCGTGAGACGCGAGCGCGCGGTTGAAGCCAACGAGCTGGGTCACGTCGCAGATCGCCCCAAGCGCGGCCAGATCCAGCCAGCGCCGAAGATCGGGCTCGGGCCGTTCGGCGAACAGGCCGCGCCCGCGCGCCTCGCGGTTCAGCGCCGCCAGCAGGACGAAGGTGACGCCCGCCGCCGCCAGCATGCCCTGGCCGGAGGCGCAGTCAGGCCGGTTGGGATTGACGATCACCGCCCGGCCGTGGGGCGCCTGGCGCATCAGATGATGGTCGATGACCACCACGTCGAGGCCGATCTCCTCCGCCTCGGCCAGCGCCAGCTCGGCGCCCGCGCCACAATCCACGGCGACGACCAGATCGGCCCCCTCGGCCTTGAGGCGACGGAAGGCGGCCGGGCTCGGTCCGTAACCTTCGGTCATCCGATCCGGGACATAGACGGGCGTCTCGCGGCCCATGTGTCGGAACCAGCGAACGAGCTGCGCGGCGCTGGTCGCGCCATCGACGTCATAGTCGGCGAAGACGACCACCGAGCGTTCGTCGATCAGCGCCTGGACGAGCGAGGCGGCGGCCAGGTCCATGCCGGCGAAGCTGGACGGATCGGGGAACAGACCCTTGAGGGTGGGACGAAGAAACTGCTCGGCCTCGTCCATTCCTATGCCCCGCGCCGCCAGGGCCCGCGCGGCCGGCTCCGACAGGCCCTGGCGATTCTGGTGTGCGCGGGTGAGCGCCGGATCGGCCGCTCGTTCGCGCCAAGCGCGGCCCGTGAGCGAGGCGCCGACGCCCAGAAACGCGACCGCCTCGGCCGCGGCGATCGGCGTCAAATCGGACGTTTCATCCTCACTTCGCGCACCGTGCGCGTATGCGAATTCATCACCAATGTGTGGGTGTGAACCAGGCCCGCCTTGATCCTGACCCCATCGAGGAGCGCGCCGTCGGTGACGCCGGTGGCGACGAAGAGCGCGTCCTCGCGCACCAGCTCGTGCAGGTCGTATTTCTTGTCCAGGTCGACGATGCCGTGCTGTTTGGCCCGCGCCTTCTCCTCGGCGCTGCGGAAGACGAGCCGGCCCTGGAACTGGCCGCCGACGCACTTCAGCGCCGCGCACGCCAGCACCCCTTCGGGCGCGCCGCCCTGGCCCATGTACATGTCGACGCCGGTTTCCGGATCGGCCGTGTTGATCACGCCCGCGACATCGCCGTCAGTGATCAGACATACGCGCGCGCCGGCCTCGCGCAGGGAGGCGATGATATCGGCGTGTCTCGGCCGGTCGAGCACGCAGACCGAGAGGTCGGCTATGTGCGCGCCCTTGGCCTCGGCCAGCGCGCGGGCGTTGTCGGCGGCGCTGCGGTCGAGATCGAGCACGCCTTGTGGATAGCCCGGGCCGCAAGCGATCTTGTCCATGTAGGTGTCTGGCGCATTGAGCAGCGAATCGGCCGGCGCCCAGGCCATCACCGCCAGCGCATTGGCCATGTTCTTGGCCGTCAGGGTGGTGCCTTCCAGCGGGTCGAGGGCAATGTCGATCCGGGGGCCCTGGCCGGTTCCGACCTTCTCGCCGATGTAGAGCATGGGCGCCTCGTCTCGCTCGCCCTCGCCGATGACGATCACCCCGTCGATGTCCAGGTCATTGAGCGCTTTACGCATGGCATCCACCGCCGCCTGATCGGCCGCCTTCTCGTCACCCCGACCGGCCAGGGACCAGGAGGCAATGGCGGCCGCCTCGCAAACCCGCGCGGCGCGCATGCCGAGGTCCCGATCGAGGAAACGCGCGGTCATCGGCCGCCTGGACACTGGATTGCGAAACTCACGCCTTGGCTCCCCGACGGCTTGTCTTTCAGATGCGCGCGATGCGGATCAGGCGCGGCGGCTCGAGCAGCGCCGGAAGCGCCGTCATGCGCCGAACGGCCTCGCTTAGCACCGATTCGATCACCGCATGCGTGGTTAACACGATCGGCACGCCGCCCGCGCCCTCGACCGGCTTTTGCAGAAAGCTGTCGATCGAAACGCCTGCCCCGGCCAGGGTCTCGGACACGGCTGCGATGACGCCTGGCTGGTCGCGCACCAAGACACGCAGATAATAGTGGCCGAGCACATGGGTCGTATCAACCGGGGTGAATGGCCTCAGGCTCGCCGCCGGCGCCTGAAAGACCGGGCGCACCGCGCCGGTCAGAATATCGGCGATATCGGCGGCCACGGCGGCCGCGGTCGGTCCGCCGCCGGCGCCCGGTCCTTGGACGAAGATGCGCCCGATCCGCCGGCCCTCGATGAACAGGGCGTTGAGCGCGCCGCCGGTGCGAGCCAGCGGATGGTCGAGCGGCACCAGCGCCGGATGCACGCGCACGGACACCTTGTCCCCCGAGCGCGCGGCCGAGGCCACCAGCTTGACCCGATAGCCGAGATCCTTGGCCAGGCGCAGATCGAGCAACTCGATGCGCTCAACGCCTTCGACCTCGGCCGCCTCGAAGGTCGGCGCGCAGCCGAAGGCCAGGGCGGCCAGGATGCTGATCTTGTGTCCGGCGTCGATGCCGCCGATATCCATCGTCGGATCGGATTCGGCGTAGCCCAGGCGCTGGGCCTCGGCCAGCACGTCGCCGAACTCGCGCCCCGAGGCGTCCATTTCGCTCAGGATGAAGTTGCAGGTGCCGTTCAGGATGCCGGCGACGAGGTCGACTTCGTCTCCGACCATGGCCTCGCGCAACATCTTGACCGCCGGCGCGCCGCCCATGACCGCCGCCTCGAACAGCAGCGCCGCGCCGTTTGCCTCGGCCAGCGCCGCCAGCGCCGCGCCATGGGTGGCGATGAGGGCCTTGTTGGCCGTCACCACTGGCTTGCCGAGCCGCAGAGCCGTCTCCACCGAGGCCTTGGCCACGCCCTCGGCCCCGCCGATCAATTCAACGAAGATGTCGGTCGAGGGCGCGGCGGCCAGGGCGGCCGGATCGTCGAACCAGGCGAAGTCGGAGATATCCGCGGGCCGCTGGCGCTCACGCCGCCTGGCGCAAACGCCGGTCACGCGCACCGGCCGGCCGGTAGGCGAAAACAACGGCCGCTCGGCCAGGAAGTTGATCAAGCCCGAGCCGACGGCGCCGAGGCCGGCGACGCCAACCCGCCCCCCCTGCCCGCTCACGCCCAGCTCTCCTGGTTCGCTTGCGCCTTCTCGCGCGCGGCGCTGAGGATCTGCCCGGACTGTTCGAGGAACCGCCTCACATTGCGCGCCGCCTGGCGGATGCGGTGCTCGTTCTCTACCAGACCGATGCGCACAAAGCCCTCGCCGTACTCGCCGAAGGCCACGCCCGGCGAGACCGCCACGCCGGCTTGTTCGATCAGCAGCTTGGAAAAGCGCATCGAGCCAGCCTCACGAAAAGCTTCGGGCACGGGGGCCCAGGCGAACATCGAAGCCGCCGGCGCGGGAATGTGCCATCCCGCGCGGGCCATGGCCGCGATGAGCACGTCTCGGCGTGACTTGTAGGTGGCGCGGATGTCGGCGACGCAGTCCTGCGGCCCGTTCAGCGCCGCCGCCGCGGCGACCTGGATCGGCGTATAGGCGCCGTAGTCGAGATAGGACTTCACCCTGGCAAGCGCCGCGCACATCCGCGCGCTGCCGACCGCCATGCCCACGCGCCAGCCAGCCATGGCGTAAGTCTTGGACAGCGAGTTCACCTCCACCGCCAGCTCGCGCGCGCCGTCCACCTGCAGGATCGAGGGCGGCGGGTTGTCGTCGAAGTAGATTTCCGAATAGGCGACGTCGGAGAGGATCAGCATGTCGTGCCGCTTAGCCAGCGCCACTACCTCTTTGTAGAAGTCGAGATCGACCCATTGGGCCGTCGGGTTGGATGGGTAGCTGACCACCAAGATGCTGGGCGGCGGGGCGGAGTGGCGCACGGCCCGGCTGACCCCCGCGAGGTAATCCTCCGAGGAAAGCGCCGGCACATGACGGATGACGCCGCCCGCCATGATGAAGCCGTAGGCGTGGATCGGATAGGCCGGGTTGGGACAGATGATCACATCGCCCGGCGCTGTGAGCGCCTGGGCCAGATTGGCGAAGCCTTCCTTGGAGCCGAGGGTGGCGATGACCTCGGTGTCCGGATCGAGTTTCACGCCGAAACGACGGTTGTAGTAGCCGGCCATGGCCCGGCGCAGGCCGGGGATCCCCTTGGACGCCGAATAGCGGCCGGACTTGGGATCGCGCGCCGTCTCGATCAGCTTGGCGACGATGTGCTTAGGGGTCGGCATGTCCGGGTTGCCCATGCCGAAGTCGATGATGTCGACGCCCTCCGCGCGCAGCCGGGCCTTGAGGCGGTTGACCTCCTCGAAGACGTAGGGCGGCAGGCGGCGGATGCGGTGGAAATCGGCGGTCATGATCCTGGCCGGCGGGCGGGCGACATTGGCACGGTTGGCGAGAGGGCGCATCGATAGACGCCGCTCGCCGCCTCGCCAAGCGGCTTGCGGGGCGAAGGTCAGCCTAGTGGTGGTGGCGCAGGCCGCGCGGCGGCTTTGCCTTGGCCTTGGCCTTGGCGACGAAGGCCTCGGTATTGGCCTCGCTTGCCGTGGTCATGGGCGGCGGCGGCGTGGCCTCGCGCCGGGCGGTTTTGGCGAAACCGGTCGTACCGGTCAGGCTGAAAGTGCTGGGCGCTGTCTCGCGCACCACGCTGGCGCCGGCCAGACGCGTGGACAGCACGGCGGCATGAAACGATTGGGCCGATCGCACATGCTTAGGCGCGGGCGGAATGGCGCAAAAGCTAGGATAGGCAAGATCCCGCGCCGGGGCTCTGGCGAACTCGGGAGCGAGAGCGGGCGGTGGCGGGTCACAGGTAGGCGCGGCGGCCCAGGCGCCGCCCGAGGCGGCGATTGCCCAGCCAGCGATTGCAATGTGCCGCCCGACGTTCTTCATTGACTGGAGTTGATAGGCCAAGCCGGCGCGCCGCGCCAGCCAAGGGGAAGCGGGAGACGAGATTGACTGGCGAGAGCAGACCCCGCGTCCGCAGGCCGGCCCAGCGGCGCAAGCGACCGCGAGCGACCACGGTCAAGCCAAAGGCCAAGATGGCCGCCCCGGCCGAGGCCTCCGGCGCCACGTCCTCGCTGGCCTATCTGTCGGTCGAGCAACGGGAGAACCTCGAGAATCTGTCTCTCAATCTCGCTCGGGCGGCGGTGACGGCCCAGGGCGCCCTGGCCGAGGCCGCGCTCCGTCAGGCCGACCGGCCGGCCGCTCTCTCGCCCGATCCGTTCCATATCGGCTCGGCCCTCAATGAGGTGATGGCCGGCCTCGCCTCTCAGCCGGACAAGCTGATGCGCGCCCAGGCCGAGCTTTTCGGTCGCTACATGGAGTTGTGGCGCGCCGCCGCCCGCCACGCTGCGGGCGCGCCGGCCGAGCCGGTGGCGACGCCGGCCGCCAACGACAAGCGCTTCAACGACCCGGACTGGTCCGCCAATCCGGTGTTTGACGTCATCAAGCAGTCATACCTGATCACCTCCGACTGGCTCAACGAGCTGGTGCGCGGCGTCGATGGCGTCGATCCGCTGACCCAGCGGCGGGTGAGCTTCTTCACCCAGATGCTGACCGACGCCCTGTCGCCGTCGAACTTCCTGCTTTCGAACCCCGCCGCCCTGCGCGCGGCGGTGGAAAGCCAGGGCAAGAGCCTCGTAAAGGGCATGGAGAACTTCGCCGCCGACCTCGCGCGCGGCGGCGGGCAGCTGTCGATCAGCCAGACGGACCTGGCTCAGTTCAAGGTTGGCGAGAACGTCGCCACGGCTCCCGGAAAGGTGATTTTTCAGAATGAAATCATTCAGGTGCTGCAATATTCTCCCACAACGGAGACGGTCTTCGAGATCCCCCTGCTGATCTTCCCGCCCTGGATCAACAAGTTCTACATCCTGGATCTGCGGCCCGAGAACTCGATGATCCGCTGGCTGACCGGCCAGGGCCTTACCGTCTTCGTCACCTCCTGGGTCAACCCTGACACGCGCCTGGCGGACAAGACCTTCGAGGACTACCTCGAGGAAGGAATCTACGCCGCCATCGATGTGGTCACGCGCCAGGCGGGAACCCAGACCGTCAACACGGTCGGCTATTGCATCGGCGGCACCCTGCTCTCCTGCGCCCTGGCCCACATGGCCGCGCGCGGCGACAGGCGCGTCGCCTCGGCCACCTTCTTCGCCGCCCAGCAGGATTTCTCCGAGGCCGGAGACCTGCTGCTCTTTTCCAACGAGGACTGGCTCAGGGACCTCGAACAGAAGATGGACGCCGGCGGCGGCGTGCTCTCGGGCCAGACGATGGCCGACACCTTCAACGCCCTGCGCGCCAACGACCTCATCTGGTCGTTCTTCGTCAGCAATTATCTGATGGGCAAGGAGCCCAGGCCGTTCGACCTGCTGTTCTGGAACGCCGACCAGACGCGCATGCCCAAGGCGCTGCACCTCTTCTACCTGCGCAAGTTTTATCAGGAGAACGCCCTGGCGCGGGGCAAGCTCGACCTGGCCGGGGAACACCTCGACCTCGGCAAGGTGACGACGCCGATCTATGTCCAGTCTTCGAGAGAGGACCACATCGCTCCAGCCCGCTCTGTCTACAAGGGCGCGCGGCTCTTCGGCGGGCCCACTCGCTTCACTTTGGCCGGCTCGGGCCACATAGCCGGCGTCATCAACCCCCCCGCGGCGAACAAGTATCAGCACTGGATCAATGACGCCCTGCCCGCGACGCTCCAGGAATGGCAGGCGGGGGCCGAGCAGCACCCTGGCTCCTGGTGGCCGAATTGGATCAAGTGGCTGGCCGAGCGATCGGGCGATCAGGTTCCGGCGCGCGATCCGGTCAAGGCCCCGCTCGCGCCGCTGGAAGATGCGCCGGGCAGTTTCGTGAAGGTGCGGTCGTGAGACTTGATCGATCGACAAACCAATTACTTATGGGGAGGACATCATGAAACATTCACTGAAAAAACGGGCCGTCGCCTTTCCCTGCCTTCTCTGTGTGCTTGCCGCGTGCTCGCGAGGCGCCACACATGCCGATGCCAGTGGCTCCGCGACGTCGCCGCTGGCCAGCGCTTCCGGCGCGAACGGCGCCTTGTGGGTCGCCAACGGCGCCACCGCCTGCGACAAATACCTGACGCCAGACTTTGTCAGGCAGATCTTCAAGAACCCCGCCGGTCACGCCAAGCAACTCTCGCCGCAAGCCTGCAGTTTCGACACTCCGGACTTTGCATCAATCTCGATTACACTAATCCAAGGCGGTCCGAGCGTCTTCGATGCGCACCAGAAATATCTGGCCAATCCAACGCCGTTGTCAGGGGTTGGTGACAGAGCCGTGAACTCGGCCACCGGCGTCGAAGCCGTCAAGGGCTCCGATCGGATGTGCGCCATTGGTGTACTGCCGCCGTTTGGCAACAAGTTGAGTGGCGAGCCACTGGCCCATAAACTCGGTGAAATTTGCAACAAGCTCTTCGCGCTGCCCTAAGTCGCCGTTGCCAGCATCCTCGACAATCCACTCAGGAGAGATGTCATGCGTCGTTCCCGTGTCCGTCCGATCATCATCGCGTCCGCCCTATGCGCCGTGGCGGCGTGCACGCAACGCCCATCGTCATCCACGGACGCCAGTCACAACGGCAACGGCGGTCAGGCTTTCCCTGCCACAGGCTCGTCCGGCGATAACGCATGGGTCAACAATGGCGGCGACGCCTGCGCCAAACTCCTGACGCCAGACTTTGTCGCGCAGATTTTAAGGAATCCCGCCGGTCACAGCGAGCAACTCTCCGCGAAGGGGTGCCATTTCAACGGCGACTCCGGCACTATTGGCATCGTGCTCATACCCGGAGGAGTGGCCGACTTCGATGCGACGCAGAAGCTTAGAGGCGGCAAGACAACACCCTTGACCGGCGTCGGCGATAAGGCGGTGGTGGTCACAGAGGGAAGCATCGAGGCCGCCAAGGGCCAAGATCGAATTTGCGACGTCGACGTGCAGCCTGCCTCCGACCAAAAGCTGACCGGCATGGCGTTGGCGCAAAAACTCGGCGAAGTGTGCAACAAGCTGTTCGCGCTGCCCTGAGCAGGCAGGATCGGCCAAGGCGCGCACGATCTGCGCTTGGCTACCATATCAACAGCGCAGCGACGACGAAGACAAACTCGGCGACTACGTCGGCACAAACTTCAGCGCCACGCCGTCGTTGCAATAGCGCAGGCCGGTGGGCTTAGGGCCGTCGTTGAACACATGCCCCTGGTGGCCGAGGCAGCGGGCGCAGTGATATTCCGTGCGCTCGGCGATCAGAATGAAGTCCGCTTTCTTCCCCAGCGCGCCGGAAATAGCGGTCCAGAAGCTCGGCCAGCCGGTGCCCGAATCGTACTTCCATTGCGACTTGAAAAGCGGCAGGCCGCAGCCCAGGCACACGAACGCTCCGACGCGATGCTCCTTGAGCAGCGGGCTCGTCCACGCCGGCTCAGTGCCGTCGTGGCGCAGGACAGCATAGGAGGCGGGCGGCAGGCGCCGCTTCCAGTCCGCGTCGGTCAGCTTGCGCCAGGGCGAATTGGCGTAGGGATCGGCGGCGGCCAGGAGCGAAGCTGGCGCGGCCACGGCGGCGAGGGCGACGGCTTCACGCAGGAGCGCGCGGCGATCGAGAGGGGGCTGCTTCATGCTTCCCTATACGCTTGAGCGCCGGAAAAGATTACAGGCCGGCCGCCTCGGGCGCGCCAAGCATCAGGTTGAGGTTCTGGACCGCCGCCCCGGCGGCGCCCTTGCCGAGGTTGTCCAACACGGCGATGAGCCGGGCCTGACCACCCGCGCCGAACGCAAAAAGCTTCATCCGGTTGGTCCCGTTGAGCGCTGTCGGATCGAGCACCGTCGTATCCGCCGTCTCCTTGGGCCCGGCAACCTCCACGAAGGTCTCGCCGGCATAGGCGGCGGAAAGCGCGCCGCGCACATCGTCGATTCCGGGCGCGCCGGGCAGGGCATGGAGGGACAGGGGAACCTCGACGAGCATCCCCTGGCGGAAGCGGCCGACGCTCGGCGCGAACAGCGGCGCGAGGGCGAGCCCCGCTTGCAGGCGCATCTCCGGCACATGCTTGTGGCCCAGCCCGAGGGCGTAGGCGCGGAACGGCGGCGAGTCGTCTGTCTCGAACTCGGCGATCATCGTCCGGCCGCCGCCGGAATAACCAGAGACAGCGTTGACGCTGAGCGGCCAGTCGCGCGGCGCGATGCCGGCCGTGACGAGTGGCCGCATAAGAGCGATGAAACCGGTGGCGTAGCAGCCCGGGTTGGTGACGCGCTTGGAATTGGCGATCGCCGCCCTCTGCCCTGGCGCCATTTCGGGAAAACCATAGGTCCAGTCGGCGGCGACACGGTGCGCGGTCGAAGCATCGAGCACGCGCACGGCTGGATCCTCGATCATGGCCACCGCTTCGCGCGCGGCCTCGTCCGGCAGGCAAAGGATGACGAGGTCGGCGACGTTGAGCAGCTCGCGCCGCGCCGCCGGCTCCTTGCGGCGCTCGGGGTCGATGGCCAGAAGCTCGAGATCGGCGCGCGCGGCCAAACGCTCGCGGATCTGCAAGCCCGTGGTTCCCGCCTCTCCGTCGATGAACACCTTGGCCGTCATGGCAAAACTCTCCTCCCCCTTTGGGAAAGGAGCTTCAAGTGCGCCGCGGCGGGAACGGCTTTAGCGCTTGGAGAACTGGAAGCTGCGCCGCGCCTTGGCCCGGCCGTACTTCTTGCGCTCGACCACGCGACTGTCGCGGGTGAGGAAGCCATGCGGCTTGAGCACGGCGCGCAGGCCCGGCTCGTAATAGGTGAGCGCCTTTGAGATGCCGTGGCGCACGGCGCCGGCCTGGCCGGAAAGGCCGGAGCCTTCGACGGTGGCGACGACGTCGAACTGACCCAGACGATCGGACACCTGTAGCGGCTGGGCGATCATCATGCGCAGCACGGGTCTGGCGAAATAGGCTTCCTGGTCGCGGCCGTTGATGGTGATGAGGCCCCTGCCCGGCTTGATCCACACACGGGCGACGGCGTTCTTGCGCTTGCCGGTGGCGTAGGCGCGGCCGTCCTTGTCGATCTTCGGCTCGGGCGCCGGCGCGGCGGCGGTTTCCGGGGCCAGGCTCCGCAGAGCCTCCAGGCCGTGGGTGTCGCTCATGGTCATTGGCTCCGGGCGTTCTTGGCGTTCATCTGGGCGAAGTCGATCGCCTTGGGATTTTGCGCGACGTGAGGATGCTCGCCGTCTTTGTAGATGCGTAGATGGGTCATCTGTTTGCGGGCCAGCGGGCTTTCCTTGGGCAGCATGCGCTCGACCGCCTTTTCCAGGATTCGCTCGGGAAAGCGGCCGTTCAGGATCGCGCCGGCGGTGCGCTGCTTGATCCCGCCAGGATGGCCGGTGTGCCAGTGGTAGAGCTTCTGGTCGAGCTTACGGCCGGTGAGCTTCACCCGCTCGGCGTTGATCACCACCACATGGTCGCCGCAGTCGAGGTGCGGGCTGTAGTCGGCCCGGTGCTTGCCGCGCAGACGATGGGCGATGAAGGCTGCCAGGCGGCCGACGACCGCGTTCTCGGCGTCGATCAGGATCCAATCCTTCTCCACCTCGCCAGCGGGCAGGTGTCGCGTGGTTGGGCTAGGCATCTTCGGAGCGTCCTTGGTCGAGCAAGCGAGGCGCGGCGGTTACAGGCGATCGATCACCCTGTCAATGCCGTCGCGAGTTATGAACGGGACAAAAATACAAGTAAAACAACTAATTACTATATATGGTATTATAATACCATTCTCCGGGCGCGCCATGCGAGCATGGTCGCAAGCGCCAGCAGGGTCACGGCCGTAAACTGATGCGCCATGGCCAGCGTCAGGGGCACGATGAGAAGCAGGGCCGCGACGCCCAAAGCGACCTGGACGCAGAGCAGTCCGGCGATGGACAGCGCCAGTGGGCGAAAGGCGCGGCCCCACTGCGTGAAGGAGCCCGCAGCTAGGGCGAAGCCGGCCAGGAGCAGGCCATAGGCCCACAAGCGGTGGTTGAACTGCGCGGCCGCCGGACCATGGACGAATGTCGCCCACAGCGACCCCCGCCAATAGGTCGAGGGAAATACGCGGCCGCCCATGAGCGGCCAGTCGGCGTCGATGAGGCCCGCATGATTGCCGGCTACGAGCGCGCCCAAAAGGCATTGGATATAGACGGCGGCGAGGAACAGTCCGCTGGCCCAGCGCCAGCCGCGCGCCTTGCCCGGTTCGGCCGGTCCGAACCAGGCCTCGAGGGCGGTCCACACCATGGCGGCGAGCAGCAGCAGGGCGAGGCCTAGATGGGTGGCAAGGCGCTCTGGCGCGACCGAGGTTCTCTCCTCGAGGCCGCTTTGCACCATCCACCAGCCGACCAGTCCCTGCAGCGCGCCGAGCGCGAAGAGCACGACGCACGGCCCGATCAGGCGCCTGGGCAGACGGCGCGCCGCCAGAAGGACGAGGAACGGGACCAGGAAGACGACGCCGAGAAGCCGGCCGAGCAGCCGGTGTGCCCACTCCCACCAGAAGATGTCGCGGAACTGGGCGAGGCTCATGCCGTCGTTGATCAGGCGGTACTGCGGCGTCCCCCGGTAGAGGGCGAACATCCGCTCCCAGTCGGCGTGGCTGAGCGGGGGAATGACGCCGCTGACCGGCTGCCACCTCGTGATCGAAAGGCCCGATCCGGTAACGCGCGTGGCCCCGCCCACAACAACCATGGCCACGATCAAAAGCGCGACGACGGCCAACCACATCGCGGCGGCCTTCGATCTTTGCTCAGACGGAAACAAGGCTGTCGTCGTCATCGGCTCGGTGGCTCGGCGAGCCGAAACTCCCCGCAACTTCCTTCCCCCTACCCCGCCGACAGATTTCGGCGGATTGGTCGGAGCGGCGGGATTCGAACCCACGACCCCTTGACCCCCAGTCAAGTGCGCTACCAGGCTGCGCTACGCTCCGATCGCGGGAAGGCTGGCCCTTATATGAGGGGCGCCCAATCGCGGCAATCGCCAATCAGGTGGTTTTGAGGAGCCGGTCGATTCGGGCCTTGGCGGCTTCCAGATCATCGAGGGCGGCGCGTAGCTGGGCCGTCGCCTCGGGCGAGCGCGCCACCGCCGGTTCCTGTGTGGTCGGCGGTCCGGCGGCGTCCCGGGTCTGCTGCTTGAGACCGGTCTCCCGGTACAGCTTCTGAACGCCTTTGATGGTGTAGCCCTCGTCGTGCAACAGCCGGCGCACCGCCGCAAGCACGGCGATGTCGGTCGGCCGGTAGAAGCGGCGTCCTCCGGCGCGCTTCATCGGCTTGACGAAGGTGAATTTCGTCTCCCAGAAACGAAGCACGTGCTGGGCGACACCCAGTTCATCGGCGGCCTCGGATATGGTTCGGAACGCCTCGGCGCCCTTTGCCAATGGCTAAATTCCTAGCGTGCCAGAGCGCGATCGATGCGCGCCTTGATCACCTGCGACGCTCGGAAGCCAATTACGCGGCGGGGATCGATCGTCGCGGGCTCACCGGACTTGGGGTTGCGGCCCATGCGTTGACGTTTGGAGCGAACCTGAAAGACGCCGAAGCCAGACAGCTTCACCGTCTCGCCGCGCGCCATGGCCTCGGCCACAAGATCGAGGGTGCGCTCCACCAGAGCGGAGCAGTCCTGCCGGGTCAGACCGACCTCATTATGCAGGGCCTCGGTCAGATCCGCGCGCGTAACTGTGCGACCGGTCATCGTTGGTCTCCGCTATGACGACGCCTGCATGGGACATTTTGTCCAGTCTAGTCAACGGCCTGATGCGCCAGTTTTCAACCCCTGTCGTGGCCGCGCGGTCACAGCCGTATGACCGCGGCGCCCCAGGTGAGGCCGCCGCCCATGGCTTCGAGAAGAAGAAGCTGGCCCTGCTTGACCCGGCCATCGGCGACACCTTCGGCCAGCGCCAGCGGGATCGATGCGGCGGAGGTGTTGGCGTGCCGCTCGACGGTAGAGATCACCCGCGCGCCGTCGATGCCGAGCCTCCTGGCCACGCCCTCCAGGATGCGCTGGTTGGCCTGGTGCGGAATGAACCAGTCGATATCGGAAATCCCGACATTGGCCGCCTTGGCGGCCGCGATCACCGCCTCGGCGATGTTGACCACGGCGTGGCGGAAGACCTGGTTGCCCTGCATGCGCAGCTTGCCGACCTGGCCGTTGGTCGAGGGGCCCCCGTCGACATAGAGCAGATCCTGCTTGGTCCCGTCGGCCCGCAGGGCCAGACCGAGCACGCCCCGGTCGCTGGTCGCGCCGGTTCCCGTCGCCGCTTCCATCACCACCGCGCCGGCCCCGTCGCCGAAGAGGACGCAGGTGCCGCGGTCGGTCCAGTCCATCAGCCGGGTCATGGTCTCCGCGCCGATGACCAGGGCGCTCTTGGCAAGGCCGCGGCCGATGAAGCTGTCGGCCACGGCGAGGGCGTAGACGAAGCCCGAGCAGACCGCCTGCACGTCGAAGGCGATGCCGACGGGCGCGCCGATCTTGCGTTGGATGATCGTCGCCGTCGCCGGGAAGGTCAGGTCCGGCGTGGTCGTGGCCACGACGATGAGATCGATATCCGACGCTGTGCGTCCGGCGGCCTCGAGCGCGCGTCGAGCCGCCTCGGCCCCGAGGTCGGATGTCGGCTGTCCCTCGGCCGCCTTGTGGCGCGCGCGGATGCCCGTGCGCTCGGCGATCCACTCGTCGGTGGTGTCGACGAATTTCGCCAGATCATCATTGGTCACCACATCCGGCGGCAGATAGCTGCCAACACCCGTGATGACGCTGCGGACAACAATGCTCACGCGCTAGCACGCCCCGCCTGGCGGCCGCGCGGCGCCAGCCGTCCCAGGTCGCGCACGATATCGGCCGAGAAGTCGCCCGCGCCGAGATCGACGGCCAGGCGGATGGCGTTGGCGAACCCATGGGCGTCCGCCCCGCCGTGGCTCTTCACCACCACGCCGTTGAGACCCAGGAATGGGCCGCCGTTGATGCTGCCGGGATCGAGCCGCTCGGCCATGGTGCGCAGAGGCTTGCGGGCGATCAAAGCGCCGGCCTTGCCTGCGAGGCTGGAGGTGAAGACCGCGCGCATCTCGGCCCGGAAGAAACGCGCAAGCCCCTCGCCGGTCTTGAGCGCGACGTTGCCGGTGAAGCCGTCCGTGACGATCACGTCGGCCGTCCCCTTGGCGATGTCGTCACCTTCGACGAAGCCGCGATATTCGAATTCGAAACTCCCGGCGCGCAGGAGGCTGTCGGCTCCCTTCACCTCCTCGTGGCCCTTGTCATGCTCGGTCCCGATGTTGAGCAGGCCCACGCTGGGGCGCTGCGTGCGATGCACCGCCCGATGATAGGCGGCGCCCATGACGGCGAATTCGACCAGTCGTTCCGCGTCGCAGACGACATTCGCGCCGACATCGAGCACCGAGGTGATCCCACGCAATGTGGGCCAATTGGCGACGAGCGCCGGTCGGTCGAGCGCGCCGGTCATGCGCAGAACCATGCGGGAGATCGCCATCAGCGCCCCGGTGTTGCCGGCTGAGACCGCGGCCGCCGCACCGCCCCCCTTAACCGCCTCCACGGCGTTCCACATCGACGAGCCCTTGCCGCGCCGCATCGCGTGCGCAGGCTTGGCGTCCATGGAAATCACGCTGTCCGCCTGGCGCACCTCGCTGACCTTGGCCGCCGCCGGCGTTCGGCCCAGCGCTTCGGACAGCACCGCCTCGTCTCCGTGAAGCAGGAAGCGGACCTTGCCTGGTACGAGGCGCGCCGCCTCGGCGACGGCTGGAACCACCACCTGCGGGCCGTGGTCGCCTCCCATGGCGTCGATCGAGATCACCAGAGGATCGGCCAAGAGACGCCCACAGCTCCCCAACGGCGCCGCGCGGCGGCCAGCGGCGGCGCGACGATACAGTGCGTCGCTGGCGATGCAACCGCGACGGCCAAGCGCCGCCGTTCAGGCGGTGGGCCACGCGGGCTCGTTTTCGAGCAGGTTCTGCGAGACCAGCGCTTCGCGGCAGTCGATCGCGTAGGATGCCACGGCGGACGGACTGGCGTCCGGCGCGCCGGCCAGGATGGTGCGCGAAATCAGCGACTCGAGAGACGCGCGCTCCGGCAAAGTCTCGAATGCCTTCCGATAGTTGGCAGCCCGTCCGTAGAACGCGCCGCCGAGCGCGCGCATGCGCTTGCCGATCGCCAGATCGCCCACTCCCATCTCGCGCATGGCCCCGTCGAGATCGCCGACGAAAGCGTCGAACAGCGCCTGGCGGCAGGCGGCCGCCCCTTCGCCGTTGAGCGCCTCGATCAGGAGAATGACGTGCAGGCTTAAGAGTTCGAACCGGCCCTCGACCGTGTCCGGCGCGCCCATGACCGCATATAGCGCCGGCGTTCGCGCCTGACGCACGGCCGATTCATAGAGTCGGCGTCCGACGCCGCCAGCCTGGGCCCTCCGGCGAAGCGGGAAAATCATCGGATCGCCCAGGTTTTGCCGCGCGAGCGATCTAAGCGGCCTATTGAACTTGGGTCCATGTCGATCTAGTCAGCCGATCCACCCTAATTCGGGGAGCTGCCTTGTCCGTTTCCAACACCATCCGCATCCTCTCGGCAACCACGCTTCTGATGGGCGCCGCCGCCTGTACCCCCACGGCCAGTTATCAGGGCTTCCAGGCCATAGAAGCCAATCCCAAGGACGTGAAGGTCGGCACCGATACGCGCGCGACGGTTCTGGCCAGGCTGGGGACGCCCACGGCCAAGGCGGCGTTCGATCCCAATACCTGGTTCTACCTCAGTCAGGTGTCGGACAGGACGGCCTTCTACTACCCGCAGGTGGTCCGCCGGGACATCACCGAGATTTCGTTCGACAAGGACACCCAGGCGGTGAAGTCGGTTGACGTGTTCGGCCTCAAGGACGGTCGCATTATCGCCTATAACAGACGCGAGACGCCCACCCGCGGGCGAGAGCTGACCGTGCTCGAGCAACTCTTCGGCAGCCTCAGCTCGATCGGCGCCCTGCCGCCGAATGAGGACGAGACGCCCGGCACCCACCCCGGCCAGCCGTGATCGGCTGACGGGGTTGGCGGTTGCGACGCGCGGCGTGGCTTCCGCCAGCCCTAATGGACCACACCGTGGGCTAGCACGGCCAGGAGCAGCAACGCGACGATGTTGGTGATCTTGATCATCGGGTTCACCGCCGGTCCGGCCGTGTCCTTGTAGGGATCGCCCACCGTGTCGCCGGTGACCGCGGCCTTGTGCGCCTCGGAGCCCTTGCCGCCAAAGTTGCCTTCCTCGATCAGCTTCTTGGCGTTGTCCCACGCTCCGCCGCCCGAGGTCATGGAGATGGCCACGAAGAGTCCCGTGACGATCACCCCCATCAGCATCGCGCCCAGTGCCGAGAAGGCGTTCGCCTTGTCGGCGATCAGATCGATGACGATGAACAGGACCACGGGCGAGGCAACCGGCAGCAGCGAGGGCAGGATCATCTCCTTGATCGCCGCGCGGGTGAGGATGTCCACGGCCCGGCCGTATTCCGGCTTGGCCTCATAAGTCATGATCCCAGGGTTCTCGCGGAACTGGCGGCGAACCTCGGCCACCACCGCTTCGGCCGCCCGGCCGACGGCGGTCATGGAGAGCCCGCCGAACAGGAACGGCAGCAGGCCGCCGAACAGCAGGCCGACCACGACATAGGGGTTGGACAGGTCGAAGGCGACCGAGCCCATGCCCGTGAAGAAGGGGAACTGGCCCGAATTGGCCGCGAAGAACTTCAGGTCCTGGGTGTAGGCGGCGAACAGCACCAGGGCGCCCAGGCCGGCCGAGCCGATTGCGTAGCCCTTGGTCACCGCCTTGGTGGTGTTGCCGACCGCGTCCAGAGGATCGGTGATCTCGCGCACCGAGTCCGGCAGCCCGGCCATCTCGGCGATGCCGCCCGCGTTGTCGGTGATCGGTCCGTAGGCGTCCAGCGCGACGATGATGCCGGCCATCGACAGCATCGAGGTGGCCGCGATCGCGATTCCGTACAGGCCCGCGAGCGCGTACGAAGCGACGATCGCGACGCACACCGCGACCACCGGCCAGGCGGTGGACTTCATCGATACGCCCAGGCCGGCGATGATGTTTGTGCCGTGCCCCGTGGTGGAGGCCTGTGCGACGTGCTGTACCGGCGGGTACTGCGTGCCGGTGTAGTACTCCGTGATCCACACCAGGAACCCCGTCAGCGCCATGCCCACGACCGCGGTGCCGTAGAGATGCCAGACGGTGATCATCTTGTCGGCGCCCGCGATCTCGAAGGGCACCTCGCTCAGCGTCTTGCCCATCACCAGCTGGGTGATCGGCCAGAACGCCACCAGCGCGATCGCGCCGGCGACCGCCAGGCCCTTGTACAGCGCGGTCATCACGTTCTTGTCGCCCGGGTTGGCCTTCACGAACCAGGTGCCGACGATCGAGGCGATGATCGCGAAGCCGCCAATCGCCAGCGGGTAGATCACCGGCTGCAGCGCGAACTCGGGGTGCGACTTCATCATCAGCGCGCCCAGCAGCATGGTCGCGACGATGGTGACGGCATAGGTCTCGAACAGGTCGGCGGCCATGCCGGCGCAGTCGCCGACGTTGTCACCGACGTTATCGGCGATCACCGCCGGATTGCGCGGGTCGTCCTCGGGAATGCCCGCCTCGACCTTGCCGACGAGGTCGGCGCCGACGTCGGCGCCCTTGGTGAAGATGCCGCCGCCGAGCCGCGCGAAGATCGAGATCAGCGAGCCGCCGAAGCCGAATCCGACCAGCGGGTGCACCAGCGTGGCGAGATCGGCTCTCTGCATCGATCCCGCGTTCGCGTACAGCACCGCGAAGAAGCCCGCCACGCCGAGCAGGCCCAGGCCCACCACCAGCATGCCGGTGATGGCGCCGCCCTTGAAGGCCACCTGCAGCGCCTCGTTCAGCCCGACGCGCGCGGCCTCTGCGGTGCGCACGTTGGCGCGCACCGAAATGTTCATGCCGATGATGCCGCAGCCCCCGGAGAGGATGGCGCCCAGCGCGAATCCCCAGGCGGTGGTCCAGCCCAGCGCGCCGGTAAAGCCGATGGCCAGGAACAGCACCGCGCCGACCATGGCGATGGTCTTGTATTGGCGCCACAGGTAGGCGGTCGCGCCCTCGCGGATGGCGGCCGCGATCTCGCGCATGCGCTCGTTGCCGTCGGGCAGCTGCAGGATACGCATGCTCTGCCACACGCCGTAGGCGATTGCCAGTAGCGCGCAGACGAGCGCGAAGGTGATGACGCCGGCCATGCGGTTTCTCCCCGGAAAGGCCGCGATTTTATCAGGCTAGCCGAGGGCGGCGAAAGCCCGGTCGCGGATTTCCTCGATTCCACCGATCCCCGAGATGCGGAGGTAGCGCGGCGCGCCGGGCTCGCCCGAGGCGGCCCAGCGGGCGTAGTAGTCGACGAGCGGCCGCGTCTGGCGCCGGTAGACCGCGAGTCGCTCGCGCACCGTGGCCTCGCGATCGTCCTCGCGCTGGATCAGCGCCTCGCCGGTGGCGTCGTCTCGATCGGGGGCCTTGGGCGGGTTGAACTTCACGTGGTAGGTGCGCCCCGAGGCGAGGTGCACGCGCCGCCCGCTCATGCGCAGCACGATCTCTTCCTCGGGCACGTCGATCTCGAGCACGTGACTTAGAGTAATGCCCGCCGCTTTCATCGCGTCGGCCTGGCCCAGCGTGCGCGGAAAGCCGTCGAACAGGTACCCGCGCGCGCAGTCCGGCGCCTTCAGGCGCTCCTGGACCAGCCCCAGGATGGTGTCGTCGGACACGAGCTGGCCCGCATCCATGACTTGCTGCGCCGCGCGCCCGAGCGGCGTGCCCGCCTGGATCGCCGCGCGCAGCATGTCCCCGGTGGAAATCTGCGGGATGCCGTAGTGCTTCGCGATGGAGGCCGCCTGGGTCCCCTTTCCCGCCCCCGGCGGGCCCAGCAGCATGACTTTCATTGCAGCAGTTTTAGCACAGCTAGCAGGTCGGCTGGCGTGTCGACTCCCGGCGGCAGCGGTCCCGGCTCGACGACCACGGCGATGCGCTCGCCGTGCCAGAGCACGCGCAGCTGCTCGAGCTGCTCGGCGCGCTCGAGCGGCGACGGCGCGAGTCGTGCGTAGCGGCGAAGGAACGCGGCGCGGTAGGCGTACAGGCCGATGTGCCGGTGCGCCGCGGGCGCGCCGCCGTCGCGCGGAAACGGGATGCTGGCGCGGCTGAAATACAGCGCCTCCCCATTGGCGGCGAGCACCACCTTGACCACGTTGGGGTTGGCGAACTCGGCCGCGTCGTGGATCGGATGGCAGGCGGTGGCGACGCTCGCGCGCGGGTTGGCGGCGAGCGCCTGCGCCACGCGTGCGATCAGCGCCGGCGGGATGAGCGGCTCGTCGCCCTGCACGTTGACGACGATGACCTCGTCGGCGAGTCCGAGGGCTACAGCGGCTTCCGCGATGCGGTCGGTGCCGGAAGCATGGTCGGCGCGCGTCATGCGCGCTTCGAAGCCGTGCGCGCGCACGGCCCTCGCAATGCCCTCGTCGTCCGTCGCCACGCAGACCGGGGCGGCGCCGCTTTCGCGCGCACGCTCGCACACGCGCACCACCATCGGCTTGCCCGCCAGGTCGGCGAGCGGCTTGCCGGGAAAGCGGGTGGAGGCGAGTCGGGCCGGAATGAGCGCCGCGAAAGCGCTCACGCAACCTCTTCGGCCGGGTCGAGCTTGCGCGCGTCTTCCTCGAGCATCACCGGAATGCCGTCCTTCACCGGGAAGGCGAGCCGGTCGGGCTTGCACACGAGCTCGGCCTCCGCCTTGCGGTACACGAGCGGCCCCTTGCACAGCGGGCACACCAGGATCTCAAGCAACCTTGGGTCCAAAGCCGAGCTCATCGAGCCTCCTCAGGAGCCACGCGTCGAACGCCGGGTCGGGCGCCGCGCGCACGGGCAGGATCCAGTGCGCGGGCTTCGCGAAGCGCTTGCATTTTACCGCGTCCTTCTCGGTCATCAGCACGGGCGCGTCGTCGCCGAAGTCGAGGTCGGCGTCGACGAACGGGTGGTGGTCCGGGAAGGGGTGCGGCACCACCTTCAGGCCGTGCCTCGCGAGCTGCAGGAAAAAACGCTTCGGGTCGCCGATGCCGGCCACCGCGTGCACTCGCTCGCCGGCGAAGGACTTCAGGTTGCGCCGATCGCGCGCGTCGGTGGCGCGGTGAACCTCCTCGCCTTCGAGGACCATGGGGTAACCTTTGACGCGGTCGGTGCCGTGGGCGATCACCGCGTCCACGCTCCACAGTCGCATGCGCGGCTCGCGCAACGGTCCCGCCGGCAGCATGAAGTCGTTGCCGAAGGCCCGCGCGTCCACCACGCAGATCTCGAGGTCGCGGCGCAGTGCATAGTGCTGCAGGCCGTCATCCAGGATCACGAGGTTGCAGCGCGGCGTTTCGCGCAGCAGCGTCTCCACCACCGCCGCGCGCCGCGCGCCCACCCACACCGGACAGCCGCTGCGCCGCGCCATCAGCACCGGCTCATCGCCCATCTCGGCGGGGTCGGAGGCGAGCGAGACGCTGCGCGGTTCGGTGGCCGTGCCCCCGTAGCCGCGGCTGACAATCGCCGGCGACCAGCCCTTCGCCTTGAGCAGCTCGGCGACGTGGATGGCGAGCGGTGTCTTGCCGCTCCCGCCCACGGTCAGGTTGCCGATCACGACCACCGGCACCGGCACGCGCGTACTGGGCAAGAGCCGCAGCGCGTAGGCGAGCCGCCGCACGATCACGAGCAGCCCGAACGCGAGGCTCACCGGCCACAGCAGCCAGGCCACCGGGTCCTGCCGGTACCAGAAGGCAGGCGCGCGCGTGGCTAGCGGCCCGCTTGCGTGGTGAAAGTGATCCTCTCCAGGCCGGCGACGCGCGCCGCTTCCATCACGCGGATCACCGACTGGTGCGTGGAATTCGCGTCGGCGCTGACCACGACCACGGCGTCGGTCGCGGTCCCGGCCGCGCGCTTCAACTCGCCGGCGAGCTGCTCGACGCTGACGTAGGCGACCGGCGTGCGGCCGACCACGTACTGGCCTTGCGCATCGACGAGCACCTCGACCTCGTGCGCGCGCTCGAGCTGTCGCGTCGCGTCGGCCGCGGGCAGGTTGATCTGCAGCTCGTTGTACTTGGTATACGTGGTGGTGACCATGAGGAAGATCAGGATCACGAGCATCACGTCGATCATCGGCACGAGGTTGAGCTCGAGCGGCTCGCGCTCCCTGCCGCGCTGGAAGTTCATCGCGCGCGCGGGTCCTCGGTGCGCTCGCCGTGCACGATGTCGATCAGCTTGGCCGCCTGCTGCTCCATGTCGACGACGAAGCCGTCGACCTTGTTCTTGAAGTGGCGGTAGAAGATCAGCGCCGGGATCGCGATGCCGATGCCGAAGGCGGTGTTGTACAGCGCCACCGAGATGCCGTGCGCGAGCTGCGTCGGGTTGCTGCCCGCGGGGGCTTGCGAGCCGAAGATCTCGATCATGCCGATCACCGTGCCGAACAGCCCCAGCAGCGGCGCGGCCGTCGCGATGGTGCCGAGCGTCGTGAGGAATCGCTCGAGCTCGTGGGAAACCGAGCGGCCCGCTTCCTCGACGGCTTCCTTCATGACGTAGCGCGAGCTGCGGAAATTGCGCAGCCCCGCCGAGAGCACCTCGCCGAGCGGCGAGTCCTTGGCGAGCTTGACCAGCACCTCCTCGTTCACGCCCTGGCCGTGGTACACGCTCAGCACCTGCTCGAGCAGCGTGGGCGGGTTGATCTTGCTGCTGCGCAGCGTGACCGAGCGTTCGATGATCAGCGCTACCGCGACCACGGAGGCGAGCAGCAGGAACCAGATTGGCCAGCCTGCTGCTTGGATAATGGCGAACAAGTTTGTGCGCTCCGCGGCGTTTTTTTGTTTCCGCCGGACTTTAGCAAAAAGGCGGCGAACGCGTTATCCACATTTCCTGTGGATAAGTTTGTGGATTTTCTCTGGGCAGCCAGGCGCGAGCCCCTTGTATCGCCCTGGGAGTTGGCGGCGACGAAAATTTCAGCAGTTCTTTCCGATGCGGAAACAGCGGCTTACAGAATAGAATCGGACTCCGTAAGGGATTGCCGCGCGAAGCGCTTGCAAGCCCGCGACGTTGTGCATTAGTGAGGCCGCGTGGACGAAGAAATATTCTCCGACAAATCGCCCGTCCTGAGCGTCTCGGCGCTGCTGCGCAGCGTGCGCGACACCCTCGAGCGGCGCTTTCCGCTCGCCTGGATCGCGGGCGAGATCTCGAACTTCCGCCCCGCCGCCTCGGGACACTGGTACTTCACGCTGAAGGACGACGCGGCGCAGGTCGACTGCGTCATGTTTCGTAGCCGCGCCGCAGCATTGGACTGGACGCCGGCCGAGGGCATGCGCGTCGAGGCACGGTCGCTGGTGACGTTGTACGAGCCGCGCGGGCGCTTCCAGCTCAACGTGGAGCACATGCGCCGGGCCGGATTGGGCCCGCTCTACGAGCGGTTCCTGAAGCTCCGGGCAGCGCTTGAAAAGGAAGGCCTCTTCGATCCGGCGGCCAAGCGGCCCCTGCCCGCATTTCCGCAGTCCATTGGCGTCGTTACTTCCCGACAGGCCGCGGCGCTGCGCGACGTGCTGACCACACTGCATCGCCGCAATCCGTCCATCCCGGTCATCGTCTATCCCGTGCCCGTCCAAGGCGAAGGTGCCGCTGCGAAGATCGCCGCCATGCTCGCAATCGCGAATGGTCGGAAAGAGTGCGACGTGCTGCTGCTCGTGCGTGGCGGCGGGTCGATCGAGGACCTGTGGCAGTTCAACGAAGAGGTCGTCGCTCGCGCGATCCGCGCCTCGTCGATTCCCGTCGTCGTCGGCGTCGGGCACGAGACCGATGTCACCATCGCCGACTTCGCCGCCGATCATCGCGCGCCGACGCCCACCGCGGCCGCCGAGCTCGTCAGCCCGTCGCGCGAGGAGCTGCTCGCGCGAATTGCCGAGCTCGCCCAGCGCGCGACGCGCGAAGCATTGCGGCGGATCGAGAACGTGATGCAGGCGATTGATGCCCTCGCGAAGCGCCTCGTGCATCCTCGCGAGCGCCTGCGCACGTCTCGCCAGCTCCTCGCGCAGCTCTCGGCGCGCCTGTCGTTCGCGGCTTCGCATCGCCTCGAGGCGCTCGCCGCGGAGCTCGCACGGTTGAAAGGCGCGCTCGCGAGCCTCAATCCCACCGCGGTCCTCGAGCGCGGCTACAGCCTGACGCGCAATGCGAAAGGGGAAGTCGTGGTCGATGCCGGACGGGTTGCCGAGGGAGATCGGCTCACCACGACGCTCGCGAAGGGGTGGATCGAGAGCGAAGTCAGGAACAAGGATCGCTGAAGCGGCGCACATGGTCCCTCCCGTCTCGATCAAGGGCGTGCTGCTCGTCGAGGGCAAGGTCGTCCTGCTGAAGAACTCGCGCGATGAATGGGAGCTTCCCGGCGGACGCGTCGATCCGGGTGAGTCGCATGAGCAGACCCTGTCCGCGGGTCAGCGACGAGCACACGGCGCATTGCCTGTGGCCCGGGGAGCGCCTGTCCGAGATCAATCTTCCCGAGGGCTATCGGCGTTCCGTGCGGCGGTGGTCCGCAAGCACGTAGCGTCGTGATACGGTAGGCATTCGCACGAAAGGAAAACACCTTGAGCACCGCAGCCAACGTCGTCATCGCCATCGTCGCCCTGCTCCACGTCTACTTCCTCGTGCTGGAGATGTTCCTGTGGGACAAGCCGGCCGGCCTTAAGGCCTTCGGCCAGACGCTCGAAACAGCGAAAATCTCGAAGGTCCTCGCCGCGAACCAGGGCCTGTACAACGGCTTCCTCGCCGCGGGACTGATCTGGGGACTCTGGCTAGGCAGCGCGGGGATGGGCGCGAAGGTGTTCTTCCTTGGCTGCGTGATCGTCGCGGGCGTGTTCGGCGCAGCGACCGCGAGCCGCAAGATCCTGTTCGTACAGGCGCTGCCGGCCGCGATCGCACTAGCGCTGCTCGTGGCCTAGCGATGCCCGGCAACACCGTCCGCCTGCACCGCGTACTTCGCGCCCCGCCCGAGCGCGTCTACCGCGCGTTCCTCGACGCCGACGCGATGGCCAAGTGGCTGCCTCCGCACGGCTTCACCGGCAAGGTGCACAAGATCGACGCCAAGGTCGGCGGCAGCTACAAAATGTCCTTCACCAATTTCTCCGGCGGCCAGAGCCATTCCTTCGGCGGGAAGTACCTCGAGCTGGTCCCCAACGAGCGCATCCGCCACACCGACGTCTTCGACGATCCCAATCTGCCCGGGGAGATGGTCGTCACGGTGACGCTGAAGGAGGTGCTCGTCGGCACCGAGCTGAACGTCGTCCAGGAGGGCATCCCCGAGGCGATCCCCGTCGAGGCCTGCTACCTCGGCTGGCAGGAGTCGCTCGCGCTCCTTGCGCAACTCGTCGAAGCCGAGATCCCCGGCGCGTGATTCGCGCCCTCGCGATCGTCCTTGCGCTCGCGTGCGCGCCCGCGCTCGCCTCGATTGGCCTGACGACGATCGCCGGATTCTTCCGGCGGCAGGTGCTGCCCTGACCATGCACGCGCCCGCGGCCCAGACCTTCGTCCTGCTCGGCCTGCTGCTGCTCATCGGCTGGCGCGTCGTCGCGCGCTTCCGGCGCTTGATCGGCCGCCAGCGCCTGTCGCGCGTGCGCCCGTGGGTCACGCTCACGATCTTCCCCGCGCTTTCGCTGCTGCTCGTCTTCGCCGCGCACGCACACCCCGAGCGGCTGCTGCTGCTCGCCGCCGGGCTGGCGGCGGGCCTGGTGTTGTCCGTCCACGGCCTTAAGCTGACGAAGTTCGAGGCGGTGCCGGGTGCGCTCTACTACACGCCGCACACGTATCTCGGCGTGGCGCTCTCGCTGCTCTTCCTCGCGCGCATCGCCTGGCGGCTGGTCGAGGTCTACCTCGTCGCGCCCGCGGCCCCGCACACGCTCGAGGATTTCGGGCGCAGCCCGCTCACGCTTGCGGTGTTCGGGCTACTCGCCGGCTACAACATCGGCTATGCGATCGGACTCGTGCGCTGGCGTCGCGCGGTGCTGCGGCGCAAGCGCGAGCGCGAGGCGGCGGCTAGATGAACGTCGTATCCGCGTCCAGCCCGAGCAGGTGCTGGCCCACGGTCTCGAAATGCGCCGCGCGTCCCTGGAGCTGCTGGCAGATCGTGTGCAGGTCGCGAAAACGGCGCTCGAAGGGCTGGGACGCGAACACCGCGGTCGCGCCGGCCGCCTCGTAGGCGAAATCGCCGGCCTCGCGCGCGGCGTGGATCGCGTGCGTGGAGCAGAGCCTGAGCCGCATGCGCTGCGCGAGCGTGACTTCGCGCGTCACGCGCACCGCGTCGCAGATGCCGCCGACGGAGTCGACCAGATAAGCCTCCGCCGATTCGAGCTTGGCGAGCGCGCGCGCCAGGCCCGCCTGCACGACGGCGTTTTCGCGCAACGTCGCGCTCATGCCGCGCGCCACCTTGTGCGAGGCCAGCTCGATGAAAGCATCCAGCGTCGCCTGCGCCACCCCGAGCGCGATGGCGGCGAAGCCGCAGGAAAAGAGGCTGTGGATCGAGAAGCAGTACAGCCACCCCGGCTCGCGGTTTTCCGCCGGACTGTCCCGATACACGCTGTAGCTCTCCGGAACGAACAGGTCGTCAAGCGCAAAGGCGTCGCTTGCCGTGCCGCGCAGCCCGATCACGTCCCAGACATCCTCGACCTGCGCCGCAGAGGCCGGAACGAGGAACACGCGCTTGCGCCAGCGTTCGTCGCCCGGGCGGTGGGGGCTGCCGTCGGCCTCGACCACCGGGCACTGCGGACCGAGCCAGGTCGCGTGGCGCATGCCGCTCGCGAACGACCAGCGGCCGCTGACGCGGTAGCCGCCTTTGCAGGCCACCGCCCGCGCCGGGCCGACCGCCGGCCCCCAGGCGAGCACCGCGCGCGAGTCGCCGAAGATTGCCTGCGCCACCTCGGGCTCGAGGTAGGCGGAGACGATCGCGCAGACCGCGTTCTGGCCGACGTTCCAGGCGGTGCTCGCGTCGGCGCGCGCGATTGCCTGCACCGTGCGCATGAACTCGAGCGGCTGCGCTTCGCCGCCGCCGTAGCGGCGCGGGATGAACATGCGGTAGAAGCCGGCCGCGTGCAGTGCGTCGAGCAGAACCTCGGGGATGCGCCGGCCGCGCTCGATCTCGCCGGCCGACGCGGCGATGCGCGGGACGAGCTCGCGCGCGCGCGCGAGATAGCCCTCGGCCAGCGCGTCCGGCGTATCGGGGTCGGCGGGCGATTCCCGGCGCATCGCTTCAGCTCCTCACCGGCTAGCGCGCCTTGAGCGCGCGCGACGCCTTCGCCACGTCCTTCGCCCTGACCCAGAACATCGCGCCGTAGCGACGCTTGCCGGCAGTCACCGCCTGCAGCGACACGAGGTTGATGCGCGCCCTGGCGAGACGATCGAGGATCGAGGTGAGCGCGCCCACCTTGTCGTTGCCCTGCGCGAGGAACACGGTCTTGCGCGCGGACAGCTTCAGCTTCGCCTTCCTCGCCGCCTTCATGAACTTCGCGTTGTCCTTCGGGATGAAGTCGACCTGCGCGCCGCCGCCGGCCGGAAAGCCGGTGAACGCGAGCAGGTCGACCTTCGCGGCCTTCAGTGCGGCGAGCAGCTGCGCGCCCGCGCCGGGGCGCTGCGGAACCTTCGTGGAGTAATAGGACGCCTTGCGGATGGCCATCGTTGCCTCCTTCGATGAGCGATAGAGCCCTATAATTCTGCGCCTCCCGCTGAAGGATGGCACGAGTGCCATGGGCCACCGGCTATCGAAGATCACTACGCGCACCGGCGACACCGGCGACACGGGGCTGGGCGATGGCACGCGCGTGCCCAAGGACCATGCCCGCATCCAGGCCCTGGGCGACATCGACGAGCTCAACTCCAGCCTCGGCGTGCTGGTCGCCGAGAAGCTGCCCGGGCCGGTGCGCGCCGCGCTGCTGCAGGTGCAGCAGGACCTGTTCGACCTCGGGGGCGAGACCAGCATCCCGGGCTACGCGCTGGTGACCGACGCGCATGTCGAGCGTCTGGAGGGGCTTACCGCGGCGCACAACGCGAAGCTCAAGCCCTTGACGGAGTTCATCCTGCCCGGCGGCACGCGAGCCGCCGCCGCCGCGCACCTCGCGCGCACGGTATGCCGCCGCGCGGAGCGAAGCCTGGTGGCGCTCGGCCGCGCGGAGGCGGTGAGCGTCCCCGCGCGGCGCTACCTCAATCGCCTGTCCGACCTGCTGTTCGTGCTCGGGCGCGCATTGAATCGCGCCGCGAAACGCGGCGACCTGCTCTGGAAGCACGAGCGCCGGCGGCGTTGAGACTGGTTTAAAGTCCTCCCATGCGATCCACCCGCGAGGTCAAGGCGCTCACGTTCGATGTCTTCGGCACGGTCGTCGATTGGCGCAGCTCCCTCATCCGCGAGGGCCAGCTGCTCGGGCGGCGCAAGAAGCTCCAGGTCGACTGGGCGGCGTTCGCCGACGCCTGGCGCGCGGGGTACCGCCCCGCGATGGCGCGAGTGCGCTCGGGCGAGCTGCCGTGGACGAAGATCGACGACTTGCACCGCATGATCCTCGACGGCCTGCTGCCGAAGTTCGGCATCCGTGGCCTGACCGGGGAGGAGATCGACCATTTCAACCGCGCCTGGCACCGCCTGAAGCCCTGGCCCGACGCCCGCGCGGGGCTGGCGAAGCTCAAGCGCCGCCACGTGATCGCGACGCTCTCGAACGGCAACGTGTCGCTGCTCACCCACATGGCCAGGCACGCGGGGCTGCCCTGGGACTGCATCCTGTCGGCCGAGGTCGTGCGGCACTACAAGCCCGACCCCGAGACCTACCTCGGTGCGGCCGACCTGCTCGGCGTGAAGCCGGGCGAGCTGATGATGGTGGCCGCGCACAAGGACGACCTGCACGCCGCGCGCGCCTGCGGGCTGAAGACCGCGTACGTTGCGCGCCCGAAGGAGAACGGACCCGGCCGCAAGGCCGATGTTTCGCCGGACTCCGCGTTCGACATCCACGCGCGCGACTTCAACGACCTCGCCCGGCAATTGGAGCGCTGACCATGGCCACGAAGACCAACCCCGCGGCGCCGCGGCACCGGCTGCTGATCGTCGACGACGAGGAGTCGATGCGCTTGCTGCTCGCGCGCTGCGCGACCAAGGGGCTCAAGGCCGAGGTGCAGCTCGCCGGCACCTGCGAGCAGGCGCTGCGCCTCGCGCGCAACTACGCCTACGACGCGATCCTGCTCGACCTGATGATGCCGGGCATCGGCGGGTTCGAGGTGTTGAAGCAGATTCGCGCCGCCTCGGCCAACATGGCGACGCCGATCCTGATCGTCTCCGCGCTCGAGGACATGGCGACCAACGATCGCTGCATCGCGGCCGGCGCCAGCGGCTTCCTGGTCAAGCCGATCGAGCAACGTGCGCTGACGATGGCGGTGAAATCGCTGCTCTCGGCGCGCGGCAAACCGCACAAGTCCTAGGAGGGGTCATGGCGGAGATCCGCATCGTCAACGTCGAGGCGCTCGGCGCGCCGCTCGGGCAGTACTCGCACATGACGCGCGTGAAGAACGCGTCGGAAACGCTCTACCTCGCGGGCATGATCTCGGCGGGCGAGGACTTCGATGCGCAATGCACGGGCGTGTTCCGCCAGATCGGGGTGGCGCTCGAGTCGGCCGGCGCGGGCTGGCGCAACGTCGCGCAGTTCACCACCTACCTCGTGCATTCGCAGGACATCGCGCGCTTCATGGCCTGGCGCAAGCGCGAGTTCCCGCGCCTGTTCCCCGACGGCCGCTATCCGCCGAACACGCTGCTGATCGTCGACCGCCTGGTGCAGGAGCCGTTCCTGATCGAGGTCCAAACCGTCGCCGCCCTGTAGGGTGGGCCAACGGCCCACCGTACGCGTCACTCCTCGCCGGTCAGCGCTCAAGCGCTCGGGCGCGATCTGAAGCTCACGTCGCCGTAGTACGCCTCGGCCGTCTCGCCCGTATTGTCCGCGTCGGTGGACACGAGGACGCCCTTCACGCGCGGCGGCGCAGCCCCGAACGCACGCCGATAGTCGGCGGCGACGTCCCGATCGTACGCACGCCACCGGCCAAGCGCGGCCTCGCCGCTCTCGACCACCACCATCTGCACGCGACCGGAGTAGGCGTTGGGCGCAAAGGTTCCGACCGGCGCACGCGTCGCCCAGACATAGCACAGCGCCGCCGCCGGCGCGTCGGGGCCGTAGAGGGCGCGTGCGATTTCGACACCGAGGCGCGGG
>JBOHLC010000232.1:0-5604 GCA_050729395.1 Caulobacteraceae bacterium | reverse complement strand
AGGAAGCGGAGGCCAAGGCCCCGCCCGCCAAGGAGATCGGCGGCGCGCCCGGACCCGACCCGACGCGCTACGGCGACTGGGAGCATAAGGGCCGGGCCATCGACTTCTGAGAGGGCCTGAAAAGGGGGCGCCGTGCGCAAGACAACGAAACAAACCATTGGAGCGAAAGTCGCAATCGGGGCCTTCTCCAGCGCTCTGGTCGTTGGCGGGACATGGGCGCAAGCGCCGGCAAACCTTGCTAGATCCGCCGCGCCCGCCGACCCGGCGGCGGCCGAACTCGCCTATTATCCTCAAGCTGCCAGGGCCGCGGGGCTGGAGGGATCGGCGACCATCGCCTGCGCGTCGGACATTCACTTCGCCCTGAGCCAGTGCAGGATCGTATCCGAGTCGCCGACGGGCCAGGGCTTTGGGGAAGCCGCCGTGGCCATCGCCGAAAGGGGTGGAGGCAATCCCTACGAGACCACCTCGCCCAGCGCCTCGACCAATGTCAGCTTCTATTTTCGCCTTCACCCGCCGTCCATCTCACCCAATCTGCTTGGCCCCTTCCAACCGCCCCCGAAAGTCGCGCCGGCGCCAATCCACTGGGCCACTCTGCCCACAGTGACGCAGATGGCGGCTGTCTACCCCAAGGCCGCCAGGCGGGCGGGACAAAGCGGCGTCGCCGACCTGTCGTGCGAGATCAGGGCCGACGGCGAACTCTCTCACTGCACCGTGGCCGCGGAAGCCCCGACTGACGCCGGCTTCGGCGCGGCGGCGCTGTCACTGGCCCGATTTCTAAGGGCCGTCCCTCCACAGGGACCGGCGCCGCCGGGTGGGTTTCGCACCATCGTGCCCGTGCGCTTCCGGCCGCCACAATGAGCCGCCGAACCAAACTCCCAGCGCGATGGCGACCGGGAGCACAAGGCCGGGGCCAACGGCATCGCCGGCGAACAAGGTCTGCCACAGGTATCGGTCAGACCCGCGCGCCGGTCAGGCGCCGTCGCTGGGCCATGAGGGCCATGGCCCACTCCTCGGGAAGGAGATGCGCCAGGGCGGCGATGGCCTTGTTCGGCGCGCCCGGCACGCATACCGGGCGGTTGGCTTCAGCCGCCTCATAGCCGCTGGCGGCCACCTCGTCGGCGCCCATCCACATCCACGCCGGGAGCTGGCCCATCGCCTCGCGCGAGTGGTTGACGTCATGGAACTCCGACCAGGTGAAGCCCGGACAAAGGGCGCTCACATGCACGCCGCTGGCGGCCAGCTCGATGTGCAGGCTCTGCGAAAAGCGCAGCACCAGGGCCTTGGCGGCGCTGTAGAGGCCCGAACCGGGCGCTCCTGGCGCGAGGCCGGCCATGGAGGCGACATTGACGACGCGCCCAAAGCGCTGGTCGATCATGGAGGGAAGGACGCGGTGGGTCAGTTCGCACACCGCCGTGACCATCACCTGGAGGAAGGCGGCCTGCTCCTCCCATCGGCTGTCCGCGTAGGGGCCGACGAGACCGTAGCCGGCGTTGTTGACGAGCGCGTCCACGCTCCGCCCGTTGGCGGTGATCTCGCCGATCAGCGCCGCCGGCGCGGCCGGGTCAGCGAGGTCGGCCGGCAGGACCATGGCCTCGACGCCATGAGTGAGGCGGATCTCGTCGGCCAGGGCGCGCAGGCGGTCTTCGCGTCGCGCGGTCAGGGCGACGTCGTAGCCGTGGCCGGCGTAGATGCGCGCGAACGCCGCGCCGATGCCCGCCGAGGCGCCGGTGACGAGCGCGAGGCGACCGCTCACATGCGAATCCTGGCGGTGAGGCTCATGGCGCGCGAACCTAATGGGGAGCGGCCGGCTTGGAAAGGCGACGGTAATGGGTGAAAGAGCGCCGATCCGATGGAGGCGAGCGTGGCTGGCGAGGAGATCATCATCCGGGCGCTCGAGCCCGAGGACATGGCCGATCTGACCGAGGCGTGGAACCAGCCGCGCGCGGTCTGGGGCACGCTGCAGACGCCGTTCACCAGCCTGGACGCGCGGCGCAAGCGCAACGCCGCCCTGCCGGCGAGCCATACGGTGCTGGTCGCGGTGGTCGGCGGCAAGGCCATCGGCTCGGCCGGACTGCATCCGGCGGAAAACAGACGGCGCGCGCACGCCGCCTCCATCGGCATGGCCGTGCACGACGCCTACGCCGGCCGGGGCGCGGGCCGCGCCCTGCTGGGGGCCCTGATCGAACAGGCCGACCGATGGCTCAATTACAAGCGCCTCGAGCTGACCGTATGGACGGACAACGAGCGGGCGATCCGCCTCTATGAGCAGGCCGGCTTCGAGCGCGAGGGCGCGCTGCGCGCCTATGCGTGGCGCGACGGGGCTTATGTCGACGCCCTGGCCATGGCGCGCCTGAGGCTCTGACCGGCGCGATTGAACGCCCGCGGGATTGGGTGTAGCGCGACCGGCTGCAGCGGCCGCGGGCCCTTCGGAGACCAGCAAGCTTTGGCCGAAACGGGCCCCGCGCCTCCGGACGTGTCGGATGCCACGCCACGTCGGGGCGACCGGCGCGGATTCGCCGCCCTGACCCTGGGCGCGATCGGCGTCGTCTTTGGCGATATCGGCACCAGTCCGCTCTATGCCCTGCGCGAGGCGCTGGCCCACTCGCGCCCCGTGGGGCCGGCGCACATCGCCGTGCTCGGCGTCGTTTCGCTCATCCTGTGGACGCTGACCCTGATCGTGACGGTCAAGTACATCACGGTGCTGATGCGGGCCGACAACAAGGGCGAGGGGGGCTCGGTGGCCCTGATGGCCCTGGCGCAGCGGGTCTCGGGCGGGAACTCGCGCTGGCTCTTCCTTCTCGGCGTGATCGGCGTGGCGCTGTTCTTCGGCGACGGCATTATCACGCCGGCGTTCTCGGTGCTGTCCGCGGTCGAGGGCCTCAGCATCGCTCCGCACATGGGGCGCCTCTTGACCCCGATGGTGCTGCCGATCGCCGCGGGCATTCTGGTGGCGCTTTTCCTGATGCAGGCGAGGGGGACGCACCGCGTCGCCTCGCTGTTCGGGCCGGTCACCGCGCTGTGGTTCCTGACCCTGGCGGCGCTGGGCGTGATCAACATCGCCGCCGAGCCGTCCGTGTTCCTGGCCCTCAACCCCTATTACGCGGTCCGCTTCCTCATCGAGAACCGCTTCGTCGGCTTCATCATCCTGGGCAGCGTGTTCCTGGCCGTGACCGGGGCCGAGGCGCTGTACGCCGACATGGGCCAGTTCGGCCGCCGGCCGATCCGCTTCGCCTGGCTGTGGGTCGTCTGGCCGTGCCTGGCCCTCAACTACCTGGGACAGGGCGCGCTGGTTCTGCGCCACCCGTGGGCGCAGCTCAGTCCGTTCTTCGTGATGACGCCGCACGCCATCTATTGGCCGGTGCTGGGGCTGGCCACCGCGGCCGCGGTCATCGCCAGCCAGGCGGTGATCACCGGCGCCTATTCGATGACCCAGCAGGCCGTTCAGCTCGGCCTGCTGCCGCGCATCTCGATCACCCGGACATCGGAAACCCAGACCGGCCAGATCTTCGTGCCGGCGGTCAACAACCTGATGATGGCGGGCGTTCTGGTGCTGCTGGTGGTGTTCCAGACCTCGCACCGCCTGGCCAGCGCCTATGGCGTCGCGGTGACCGGCACCATGTTCGTCTCCACCTGCCTCGCCTATGTCGTCGCCCGGCGCCTGTGGAAATGGAGCTGGCCGAGGGTGCTCGCCTTGTTCGTCCCGATCACCTTCGTCGACGGCGTGTTCCTGACCTCGAACCTGATCAAGATCGTCGACGGAGCGTGGATTCCGCTGGTCTTCGGAGCCGGCCTCGTCGTCCTGATGCTGACCTGGACAAAGGGCGTCGCCATCCTCAACGCCAAGGCCCTGGCCGAAAGCGTCCCGCTGACCGATGTGATCGAGATGCTGAAGGCGCGCCCGCCCTATCGCGCGCCGGGCGTGGCCATCTTTCCGACCTCGACCCCTGACCTGGCGCCGGTGGCCCTTCTGCACAACCTCAAGCACAGCCAGGTGCTGCACGAGCGCAACATCATCCTGACCATCCGCACGGCCGAGACGCCGCGCGCGCCGCCGGGCGAGCGGCTGCGCATCGAGCCGATCAACGACGACTTCACCCGGGTGACCGTCAACTATGGCTTCATGGAGAGCCCCAACGTCCCGCGCGCGCTGGCCGAGTGCAAGAAGCAGGGCCTGAAGTTCGACATCATGACCACCAGCTTCTTCCTGGGCCGGCGCAAGGTGGTGCCGGACACCCATTCGCGCATGCCGCTGTGGCAGGATCGGCTGTTCATCTTCCTGCAGAAGAACGCGGCCAATCCGAGCGAGTTCTTCCACATCCCGCCCGGCCGGGTGATCGAGCTGGGCGCGCAGATGACGGTGTGAGCCCTTGCGCTTCGCCGCCGGCGAAGGCTTTAAGCGCGCGGCATCCCCCAGAGAAGCTCCGATGACCGCTGAACATCGCCCCAGGAAAGTCGTGCTCGCCTATTCCGGCGGCCTGGACACCTCGATCATCCTCAAGTGGCTGCAGCGGGAGATCGGCTGCGAGGTGATCACCTTCACCGCCGATCTCGGGCAAGGCGAGGAGCTGGGCCCGGCGCGGGAGAAGGCGCTGCTGATGGGCGTCAAGCCGGAGAACATCTTCGTCGAGGATCTGCGCGAGGAGTTCACGCGCGACTTCGTCTTTCCGATGTTCCGCGCCAACGCGCTCTACGAGGGCCAGTACCTGCTGGGCACCTCGATCGCGCGGCCGCTGATCGCCAAGGCGCAGATCGACATCGCCCGCAAGGTCGGCGCGGACGCGGTCTGCCACGGGGCCACGGGCAAGGGCAACGACCAGGTGCGCTTCGAGCTCGCCTACTATGCCCTGGCGCCCGACATCCGCGTCATCGCGCCGTGGCGGGAATGGGAGTTCAAGAGCCGCGAGGCCTTGCTGGCGTTCGCCGAGGCGCACCAGATCCCCATCGCCAAGGACAAGCGCGGCGAGGCCCCATTCAGCGTCGACGCCAACCTGCTGCACTCCTCGTCCGAGGGCAAGGTGCTGGAGGACCCGGCGCGCGAGGCGCCGGAGCTGGTCTATCAGCGGACCATCGCGCCGGAGGACGCGCCGGATCGGGCGGCGATCTTCACCGTGGACTTCGAGGCCGGCGATCCGGTGGCCATCGACGGCGAGCGCCAGTCGCCGGCGGCGCTGCTGACCCGGCTGAACGAACTGGGCCACGACAACGGCGTCGGCCGGCTCGACCTGGTGGAGAACCGCTTCGTCGGCATGAAATCGCGCGGCGTCTATGAGACGCCCGGCGGCACCATACTGCTGGCCGCGCACCGCGGCATGGAGTCGATCACGCTCGATCGCGGGGCCATGCACCTGAAGGACGAGCTGATGCCGCGCTATGCGAGCCTGATCTACAACGGCTTCTGGTTTTCGCCGGAGCGCGAGATATTGCAGGCGGCGATCGACAAGAGCCAGGACTCTGTCAGCGGCCGGGTGCGGCTCAAGCTCTACAAGGGCAATGTCGGTGTGGTCGGGCGGACGAGCAAATATTCGCTGTACGACCAGGACCTGGTGACCTTCGAGGACGGCAAGACGGCCTACGACCAGCGCGACGCCGAAGGCTTCATCCGAT
>JBOHLC010000231.1:0-4342 GCA_050729395.1 Caulobacteraceae bacterium | reverse complement strand
GGCCATCACCGCCAGGCTGATCACCCACACCTGCCACAGCAGCTGCACAAAGCGCATCGATAGCAGCGGCTGGCCGAACATCCTGTGGTTGACCTCCACGACGAAGAACGCCACCGGCGGGGTCATGGCGAAGCTGGTCACGGCCAGCCGGCGCCAGAGGCCGCCGGCGCGCCGGCCAAGCACTTCGTCGACGGTGATCCCGATGACGCCGCCGCCGACGATGCATTCCAGCCAGTAGGAATAGCGCGCGGCGACCGGCACATTCGCCGTTCCGAAGGGACCAAGCGCGCCGATGAACAGGCCCGCCGCGGTCAGTAGCGCCAGCTCGGCGGCCACGCGCCGCCAGCGCTCGGAGCGAAAGATCGCCGATATCGCGCCTGTCTCGGCCATCGAATCCCGTTCGCGAAAGAATGGCGCCTCTCGCGCAACAGCGCCTAGCGCCCCGCCCGACATCTCGCAATCAAAGGGCCAGGCAAATCGAGGCGCAAGTCATGACCGGTCGGTCGAGCAAGGTTCTTTGGGGCGTCGCGGCATCCTTAAGCGTCGGCGTGGCGCTGTTTTCATATCGCTATCTGGCGGGGATCGGGCCGCTGGCGCCGAACGTCATGGCCAACGCCTTCCGCGACCCATGGCTGGATATTCACATCGCCGGCGCGGCGACCGCGCTTCTCTTGGGCCCGTTCCAGCTCCTGTCGCGCCTGCGCGCGCGCTTCCCGGCCGTCCACAGATGGATCGGCCGGGTCTATATCGTCGGCTGCCCGATCGGCGGCGCGGGCGGCCTTGTCGTCGCCTTCGGCTCGACCGCCGGGCCGATCGCCACGGCCGGCTTCGGCAGCCTGGCGGTGATCTGGATTTATGTGAACGCCCAGGGCTGGCGCTCGGCGCTGGACCGCCGGTTCAAGGATCACCGCGCCTGGATGATCCGCTCGCTGGCGCTGACCTTCGCGGCGGTGACCTTACGCCTCTATCTGCCGATCCTGCCGTTGTTCGGCCTGTCGTTCATGGACGCCTTCCGGACGACCTCGTTCCTGGCCTGGGTCCCGAACCTGATCCTGGCCGAACTCTATCTGCGCGGCGCGTTCAGGCGCCGGCCGGCGAGACTCGTCACATCCGGCGCGTCGTAAGCAGCTCCCCTTAAGCCTCAGCCCCGGCCTCGGCGCGCACGGCCGCCTCGATCTTGGCGACGTCGATCTTGCCCATCTTCATCATCGCCTCGAACGCGCGCCTGGCCACGTCGCCGCCCTTGGCCATCGCATCGGTCAGGACGCGCGGCGTGATCTGCCACGACAGGCCCCATCTGTCCTTGCACCAGCCACACACGCTCTCCGCGCCGCCATTGCCGACGATCGCGTTCCAGTAGCGGTCGGTCTCCGCCTGGTCGTCGGTGGCGATCTGAAAGGAAAACGCCTCGCTGTGCTTGAAGGTGTCCCCGCCGTTAAGGCCGACGCACGGCACGCCGCACACGGTGAACTCGACCGTCAGGACATCGCCCGCCTTGCCGCCGGGAAAGTCGGACGGGGCCTTATGCACCGCGCCGACCGCGCTTTCCGGAAAGGTCCGGGCGTAGAAGCGCGCGGCCTCTTCCGCGTCATGATTGTACCACAGGCAGATCGTGTTCTTGTTCATCGCCGCTCTCCTTGATTTGCCGCCGACACAGAGTGCGGAATGTAAGGACCAAAACACCGTTCCCCTGAACGGGGCACATTATTCCTGGCCTTTCATAAGTTCGTCATCCCGGCCGAAGGGGCGCGAATGCTCCAAATTCCGTCATCCCGGGCGAAACGGAGCGCAGCGCAGTGCAGACCCGGGACCCAGAGCTTCGAGCAACGGCTTCGCAGCTTCGCGATGGGCGGGCGGAAACCCTAGGTCCCGCATCTCCGCTCCACTTCGTTCCGCTTCGTGCGGGATGACGCAATTTGAGAGAGGCGCTCCGTCCGGGATGACGAACTTTAGTGAGCGGCGCCCCCTCTCGCCGGGATAGTTTTTTCACATCTGGTGGGTCGTTAGGAGGAGGCTGGTTTCGGTGGCGGAGATGCCTTCGATCAGGCGGATGCCGTCGAGGGCGTTGGAGAAGCCGGCCAGGGTGTCGGTCTCCAGCTCGGCGATCATGTCCCAGCGGCCGTTGGTCATGTGCACCGCGCGCACCTCGGCAAAGCCGCGCAGGGCCCGCAAGACCGCGCCCGAGCGCTCGCCCTCGACGGCGATGGCCATGATCGCGCGCACCCGGTCGGCCTCGGCCGGCACCCGGACGGTGAAACCGCCGATGACACCGCCGGCCAGCATGCGGTCGATGCGGTTCTGCACGGTGCCGCGCGAGACCTTGAGCGCCTTGGCCAGGGCGGCGACCGGCGTGCGGGCGTTGGCGCGCAACAGGGTGATGAGCTTGCGGTCGGTCTCGTCAATGTCGGATTTGGCGTTTCGTTAGCGATGCCGAGCATATTGACAGAAATTGACCGAATTGTAAGGGGTTTGCCTGCTGTTCGTTAGCGCGCGGAGGCGCCATCTCTAGTCCAGGCCGCGCTGAGTCGGCCGATGGAGAGACTATGCGCCCCACCTTCCTGATGACCGATCCGGAGCATTTCCAGGTCGCCTATGAGATCAATCCGTGGATGAAGCCGGCGGCGTGGAGCGCCGATCCGCGCGCCTGGAGGCGCACGGCGCGCAAGGGCTGGGAGGCGCTCAAGGCCGCGCTGGAGCGCGCCGGGGCGGACGTGCGGGTGATGCCGGGCGTCGCGGGCCTGCCCGATCTGGTGTTTCCGGCCAATGCCGCGGTGGTGCTGGACGGCAAGGCGTTGGTGGCCCGCTTCCGCTTCCCCGAGCGCGCCGGCGAGGCGCCGCATTTCCATCGCGCCCTGGCCGGGCTCGCGCGCGCGGGCCTCATCGAGGAGGTGGCCGACATCGACGGCGTGTTCCAGGAAGGCGCGGGCGACTGCATATGGGACGCCAGCCGGCGCCTGTTCTGGGCCGCCAGCGGGCCGCGTTCGACGCCGGACTCGCTCGAGCTCCTGGAGGGCCACTTCGGCCAGGAGGTCGTCCACATGCCCCTGGCGACGGACGAGTACTACCATCTCGACACCTGCTTCTGCCCGCTGAGCGGCGGGGAGATCCTCTATTATCCGCCCGCCCTGAGCGAGGCGGCGCGGCGCGCGCTCGTCGAGCGGACGACGCCCGACCAGCGCATCGAGGCCACGGCCGCCGACGCGCAGGCCTTCTGCGTCAACGCCGTCAGCCTGGGGCGCAAGCTGATCATGGCCCGGCCGGGGCCCGAGCTGCGCGACCGGCTGGCCGCGCGCGGCTACGAGGTGATCGGCGTCGAGCTCGAACCCTTCATGCTTTCCGGCGGCGGCGCCTTCTGCATGACCCTGCGGCTCGACCTCGCCAGCCAGCCCGCCGCCGGCTTCCGGACCCTGGAGGACGCCGCCTGATGGACACCCCCCCCATGACGACCAAGACCAAGCCGCGCACCGATTTCATGGCCCTGGAGGCCGAATACGGCGCGCGCAACTACACGCCGCTCGATGTGATCCTCACCCGCGGCGAGGGCGTCCATGTGTGGGACGTGGACGGCAAGCGCTATCTGGACTGCCTGAGCGCCTATTCGGCGGTCAACCAGGGCCACTGCCATCCACGGATCCTCAAGGCGATGATCGACCAGGCCCAGCGCCTGACGCTGACCTCGCGCGCCTTCCGTAATGACCAGCTCGGCCTCTTCTACGAGGAGCTGTGCGTGCTCACCCGCTCGCACTCGGTCCTGCCGATGAACACTGGCGTGGAGGCGGTGGAAAGCGCGCTCAAGGTGGCGCGCAAGTGGGGCTATGAGGTCAAGGGCGTGCCGACCGGGCGGGCGGAGATCATCGCCTGCCAGGGCAATTTCCATGGCCGGACCCTGTCGGTGGTCGGGTTTTCCACCGATCCGGCGTCCACCGTGGGCTTCGGGCCGTTCGGACCTGGCTTCAAGATCGTCCCGTTCGGGGACATCGATGCCCTGCAAGCGGCCATCGGGCCGGAGACTGTGGCCTTCCTGGTTGAGCCAATCCAAGGCGAGGCCGGCGTGATCATCCCGCCGGCGGGCTATCTTGCGGCCGCGCGCGAACTGTGCACCCGCAACGACGTGATCCTGATCCTCGACGAGGTGCAGACCGGGCTCGGACGCACCGGCAAGCTGCTGGCCGAGGAGCACGAGGGCATCGAGGCCGACCTGACGCTGATCGGCAAGGCGCTCTCCGGGGGCTTCTATCCGGTCTCGGCGGTGCTCTCGAACTCCGAGGTGATGAGCGTGCTGCATCCGGGCGAGCATGGCTCGACCTTCGGCGGCAACCCGCTGGCCTGCGCGGTCGCCCGC
>JBOHLC010000230.1:0-44315 GCA_050729395.1 Caulobacteraceae bacterium | reverse complement strand
GAGGTGGGTTGAGCGCTCGTCCGCTCACCCGCTCGGACGTCGTCGGGATCGACTGGCCGCCGATTCTCGGGGGCGAGGCGGCCACCGTCGCCGCGCTGCTGCGTCAGCTGGGCGACACCGAATGGATGGCTCCGGCCGACATCGAGGCGATGCAGCATCGCCAGCTGGTCAACCTTGCCACCCATTGCGCGAAATATTCGCCGCACTTCCAGCGGCGTCTCAAGCAGGCCGGACTGAAGCCCCGCGACCTTGCCTCGCCCTCCGGCTTTCGCCGGCTGCCGGTGATGAACCGCCGCCAGCTGCAAACCGCCACGGACCTCTACTGCCAGATGGCGCCGAACAGCCACATGCCCCTGGGCGAGCTGCGCTCCACGGGGTCCACCGGCGAGCCGGTCGTCGTGCGCCGCACCACGATCAACCGGCTGATGCATCACGGCTTCATGCTGCGCCAGTACCTCTGGCACGAGCGCGACTTCACCGAGTCGGCATGCGGGCTCCGCGCCTCGTTCAGCGCCGTGACACGGCTGGACAATTGGGGGCCGCCGGCGAGCCTGCTGTTCGACACCGGACCGTATCTCGGCGTCCCGATCACCTTCAGCCTGGAGAGCCAGCTCGAGCTGATCGCCGAGTTCGCGCCGGCGGTTCTGTCGATCCACCCCAACAACCTGGAAGGGCTGGCGCGGCTCTGCATCGCGCGCGGCGTTGCCCTGCCGAGTGTGCGGCACGCCTACACCCTGGCCGAAACCGTCAAGCCGGAGCTGCGCGCCGAGGTGGCCGAGGTGTTCGGGGCCGACATCATCGACTGCTACTCCTCGCAGGAAGGCGGCTGCATCGCGCTCCAGTGTCCGCAGAGCGGGCTCTATCACGTCATGGCCGAAGGGCTGATCGTCGAGATTCTGGACGATCTGGGGAAGGCGTGCGCGCCCGGCGAGATTGGGGGGGTGACCCTCACCGACCTGCACAACTTCGCCATGCCCATCGTCCGCTATCAGCTCGGCGACTACGCCGAGGCCAGCGAGCCGTGTCCCTGCGGACGCGGCCTGCCCACGCTGGCGCGCATCCATGGCCGCGACCGCAACCTCATCCTCATGCCGGACGGCACGCGCCATTGGATGAGCATGGGCCCGGAACGCTTCCGCGAGCTCGCGCCCATATTGCAATTCCAATTTATTCAGGACGGGCGCGAGAGCATGGAGATGCGGCTCCTCGCCACCCGACCCTTGACGGCGGGCGAAATGAGCGACCTGGAGGCGAACGTCCAGGAAACGCTCGGCTATCCGTTCGCGGTCCGCTTCACCGTCTTCGAGGACGAGATCCCCAAGGGGCCGTCAGGCAAGTTCGAGATGTTCATGTGCATGGTCGGTTGACCGAAACGAGGCTTGACATATTGCAATAATCGTGAGATAATGGGCGTCCCTTAATTCGGATGATCCCATGCCCGCGCTCAATGACAACCGCCTGGAAGCCTTCGCCTATCTGCTAGCGGTCGGTTGGAGCCCGATGAAGGCCGCCTGCGAGTGCGGCTTCAAGCGCGCCTCGGGGCCGGCGATCAAGCGCGCGGCGAACAAGAAGGTCGCCGCACGTGTCAAGGAGATCCGCCACGAACGGGCGCGGGGATACTCCAAGGATATCGGCCCCCTGATCACCATGATGGTGGATTGCGCCGAGGCGGCAAAGGCCAAGGACACCGTGCAGGGCCTCAACCTCGCGCGCCGGTGCCTGCTCGACGCCGCCGAATTGAAGGGGCGTCTGACGGATCCGGTGATTCCACGCGCCGAGTTGCGATTTTGAAAGAAATCAACCACTTGAGGGATTCGCGTCCGCCCGCCGCCGCCCACGGAGCGCCCGCCAGCGCCCGCCAGCGCCCGCAATCGACCGCCGAGCGCCCGGGATCGCCCGCGTCCGCCCGCCAGCGCCCGCGATCGACCGCGAAACGGCGCTCAATCCTCGAACGGGTCCCTCAGCAGGATGAGGTCGTCGCGCTCGGGGCTGGTGGTGAGCAGGAAGACCGGCGCGCCGATCAGGGCCTCGAGCCGGCGGACATAGGCGATGGCCGCCGCCGGCAGGTCCGACCAATCGCGCGCGCCGCGCGTGGCCTCGCGCCAGCCGGGCATTTCCTCATAGATCGGGGTGGCCGCCGCCTGATCGGTGAGACCGGCCGGCAGATAGTCGAGTTCCCGCTCGCCGATCCTGTAGCCGACGCAGATGCTGAGGGTGTCGAATCCGTCGAGCACGTCGAGCTTGGTCAGGGCCACGCCCTCGACGCCGCCAAGCGCGACCGACTGGCGCGCCAGCACCGCGTCGAACCAGCCGCATCGCCGGGGCCGGCCGGTCACCGTGCCGAACTCGTTTCCCCGCTCACCCAGCCGCCGGCCGATGTCGTTGGCCTGCTCGCTCGGAAACGGTCCCTCGCCGACGCGGGTGGCGTAGGCCTTGAGGATGCCCAGCACCCGGCCGATGGCCTTGGGCCCGACGCCGGCGCCGGCGGCCGCCTGTCCGGCCACGGTGTTGGACGAGGTGACGAACGGATAGGTGCCGTGGTCCACGTCCAGGAGGGTCGCCTGCGCGCCCTCGAAGAGCACGCGCTTGCCCGCGCTCGCGGCCTCCGCCAGCACCCGCCAGGCAGGCCTGGCGAACGGCAGGACCTTGGGCGCGACAGCCAGCAGGTCGGCCATCAGCGCCGCCGGCTCGATCGGCTTCAGCTCGAGACCCTCGCGCAGGGCGGCGTGGTGCGCCAGCAGGCGCTCGATCTTGGCCGGCAGGGCGGCCGGATCGGCCAGGTCGGCGACGCGGATTGCCCGCCGGCCGACCTTGTCCTCATAGGCCGGACCGATGCCCCGCCCGGTGGTGCCGATCTTGCCGGCCCCGGCCCGGGCCTCGCGCGCCGCGTCGAGGTCGCGGTGCAGCGGCAGGACGAGGCAGGCGTTGTCGGCCAGGACAAGCAACTCTGGGGTGATCTCCAGGCCCTGGGCCCGGCCGGAGTCGATCTCCGCCGCCAGCGACCACGGGTCGACGACCACGCCGTTGCCGATGACCGAGAGCTTGCCCTGCACGAGGCCCGACGGCAGCAGCGAGAGCTTGTAGATGGTGTTGCCGACGACGATGGTGTGGCCGGCGTTGTTGCCGCCCTGGAAGCGCACCACCACCTCGGCCCGGGCGGCCAGCCAGTCGATCACCCGGCCCTTGCCCTCGTCGCCCCACTGGGCGCCGATCACGGTCACATTGCCCACGCTTCTTCCGCCCTTTCCGTAGCTGGAAAGGCGGCGCCGAGCCTGGACCGATGGCCTTTCCGAGGCCCTTTAGCCCGCGCGGCGATGAGTCTCCAAGGGGTAATGCGGCCGGGGTCAGCCCGCGTCGGGCGCGCGCGCCGCCGCCAGGGCGGCCGCGTGGCCCTGCATCTGATCGGCCTTCGGCAGCTTGACCGCGTGGCACACCGCGTCGGCGATCAGGCTGTAGGCGCTGCCGGCGGTCATCGGCGCGGGGGGACCGGCGGCCAGGGCCACGACCGGATCGCCGGCCTCGTCATAGCCGGCCTGGGCCACGGTCTGGTCGGTCCTGGCCAGGCAGTCGACCTGGTGGTGCGCCAGGCCCTGGACGGCGGTGACGCCCGGCCGGATCTCGATCGGCGGGATGAACGCCTCATAGGTCCAGAAGTCGGCCACAGTCCCGGTCAGGGAAGCGCGGTCGACGACCAGGAAGGTCTCGCCCTTGTCGCTGCGCGCCACCGGCGCCAGGGGGCCGTCCGGCAGGGGCGGCGAGGTCGAAAGATCGCCGGGCGGGATCGAAGGCGCGGCCGGCGCCGGCGCGCTGACCGGCGGCGGTGGCGGGGGAGGTGGCGCGACCTCCGAAGGCGCGGTTGGCACGATCTCCTGGGCGAGGACCAGGGCGGCGAGAACAGCAAGCAAGCCTTACAGCTCCAGATCGCCCGACAAGGCCGCCTCGGCCATGGCGCAGTGCATGGCGATGCCGCGCGCCATCACCGTCTCGTCCAGCACCATGCGGTTGGAATGAAGCGCGCAGCAGGTGCGGTAGTCGCCGCCCTGCGGCGCGGCGCCGAGGAAAGTCATGGCCCCCGGGACCTTCTGCAGCACATAGGAGAAGTCCTCGGCCCCCATCACCGGATGGGGCATGGTCATCCACCCGTCCTCGCCGTAGAGGGCCCTGGCCGTGCGCGCGGCCAGATCGGTGATCCGGCCGTCGTTGACGGTGACCGGGAAGCCGTACTCGATCTCAACCTCGGCGCGCATGCCGTGAGCCAGGGCGACGTGCTCGGCGACCCGTCTGGCGCCCTCGTGCACCTCCTTGCGCGTGTGCTCGGAGAAGGTGCGGATCGTGCCCAGCAGGCGGCCATCCTCGGGGATGACGTTGCTGGTCGTGCCGGCGTTGATGTGGGCGATGGTGATCACCGCCGGCTCGAACACCGGCACGCGCCGGGTGACCAGGGCCTGCAGCGCGGTGACGATTTCGCAGAGGACCGGGATCGGGTCATGCGCGTCGTGCGGCATGGAGGCATGGCCGCCGGCTCCGACAACCCGCACACGCAAGGTGTCGGACGCGGCCAGCAGCGGCCCGGCCCGTCCGGCGAAGACACCGCGCGGCATGTTGGGCGAGATGTGCAGGGCGAAGGCGACGTCGGGCTGCGGCTCCAAGAGGCCGTCCTCGATCATGTGGCGCGCGCCGTGCCAGCCTTCCTCGCCCGGCTGGAACATGAACATCACCGTTCCGGCGAGACGCTCGCGTCGATCGCACAGCGCGCGCGCCGCCCCGGCCAGCATGGCCACATGGGTGTCGTGGCCGCAGGCGTGCATGGCGCCGACATTGAGCGAGGTGAACGCGAGGCCCGTGTCCTCGGTCAGCGGCAGGGCGTCCATGTCGCCGCGCAGCAGCACGGTGCGCCCGTTGGCCGGGCCGCGCAGCACGGCCATCACCCCGCTGGTCGACGGTCCCTCGTGAATCTCGAGCGGCAGGCCGGCGAGAGCCACCTTCACCTTGGCCGTGGTTTTCGGCAGGTCGAGGCCGAGTTCCGGCTCGGCGTGGATGGCGCGCCGAAGCTCGATCGCCGTCTCGAGGCCGGCGTCGCCCGCGGCGGTCCAGGTCTCGGTCTCGAAGGTCATGGCGTTCATGGCGGGCTCCCGGAAAGATGGCGGGCGACTTTGAGCGCGGCGGCGCTCTCAAGTCCAGCGCGGCCTTGCGCCTTGGCGTCCTCGTCCGGAATATGCGGGCAGGCCGAAGCGATTCGTCGCCGCGGCATCGTGAGGGTGGGCAGGCAAGTGGCGTTCAGGCGTGCGCGGGCGGAAGCGTTCATCGGCCTTCTGGCCATGGTCCTTCTCGGTCTCTCGGCCCCGCCGGCGAATGCCGGCAAACCCTACGCGTGGCGAGGGCCGACGGATTGCCACGGCGGGCGCGCGACGCCCGCCGTGGCAGAAGACGCCGAGGTGCTGGCGCAGCTCAACTTCGCCCGCACGCGGCCGGCCGACTACGCCAGGTATCTGACGGGCTTCCGCGCCTACTATGACGGCCATGTGGTCTACGAGCCAGGGCGGCCGGCCATTTCGACCAACGAAGGCGTGGCGGCGCTCGACGAGGCGATCGATTTCATGCGTCGTCAGGCGCCCCTGCCGCCCCTGGCCGAGGACGGCGCGCTCGTCCGATCGGCCACGCGATTCGCCGCCGAAGCCGGGCCGGCCGGAATCGTCGGCCATTTCGGCGGTCGCGGGTCGAGCCCGGCCGAACGGATTCCCGCCGCCTGCCTCGGCGCCGGCATGATCGCCGAGGTCATCTCCTATGGCCAGAGCGACGCCGCCGGGGTCGTCCGGCATCTGATCATCGACGATGGCCTGCCGAGCCGCTCGCACCGGCGCGACCTATTCAGTCCGGCGCTGACGGCCGCGGGCGCGGGCTGCGGACCGCATCGGGTCTATGGAACCATGTGCGTCATCGACCTGGCCGCGCTGGGCGCGCGGCGATAGCATCCAGTCCATGACGCGCCCGAGGTTCCATCTCGCCTTCCCCGTGAGCGACCTGGCCGAGGCGCGCGCCTTCTACGGCGGACTTCTCGGCTGTCCGGAGGGACGATCGGCCTCCGACTGGATCGATTTCGACTTCCATGGCCACCAGATCGTCGCCCACCTCGCGCCGGACGAGGTCGCGGCGCGGACCAATCTGGTCGATGGCGAGGCCGTGCCGGTGCGCCATTTCGGCCTGATCCTGAAACCCGAGGACTGGCGCGCGCTGGCCGAGCGTTTGACCCAGCGCGGCGTCCGCTTCCTCATCGAGCCCCAAACCCGCTTCGCCGGCCAGGCGGGTGAGCAATCGACGCTGTTCGTCACCGACCCGTCCGGCAACGCCTTGGAATTCAAGGCCTTCGCCGACGACTCCCAGGTGTTCGCGACCTAGAAGCCGATCCGCCGACAGGCGATCGGCTCGCCGCCGCCGCGCCCGGCGATGCGGGCCCGCGCTTCGGCGAGCGGCTCGACGGCCACGGCCATGTGGAAGGAGTTGGCGTGGACCACGCGCTCGGCGTCAAGCATCATCGCCACATGGTCTTTCCAGAACACCAGGTCGCCGCGAGCCAAGGCGTCCGGCGGCGCGTCGACGCCCAGACCCTCCTGCTGATCGGAATCGCGCGGACAGGCCAGGCCGCAGGCCAGAAGCGCCTGCTGCACGAGGCCGGAGCAGTCGAGGCCAGTGCTCTCGCGCCCACCCCACAGATAGGGCGCGCCGAGGTGGGCCATGGCCACCGCCGCCGGGTCCGTAAGCAGGGTCCCGATCGGCGAGATGTGCGCCTTGGCGATCCACCCGATGCGTGGGTCGCGGGCCAGGGTCTCGCTCTCCTCGTCGATGGCGACAAGCGCGTTGAGGCTCAGGGGACCGCGCGCGGGCGATTTGATCGAGGCGTCCTCGAAGGCGTAGGCGCGCAACACGCTCACCCAGTGGGTCGGCGTGGCGATCGCCTCCGACAGAGCCGTCGCCTCCACCCAGCCGACATAGCCGTCTCGGCTCGCCTGGCCGAGTACGAACGCGCCGGAGGCCTCGAGCCGCTCGAAGTCTTCGCCGAACAGGATCTGATCGAGTACCTCGGCGCGCGCGTCGGGCGCGACGCGCACCGACGCGGCCGGGACGATCACCTGCGCCGGGCGGGCCGCGACATAGCGGTCGGCCCGCGCCAGCCCCTCGAGCCGGTCGTCGGCGACGCCGTCGCGCAGGAGGGTCGCCCGCGGATCGAAGTTCACGCGAACCGGCCTTTCAGCATGGCGTAGAGCGCGCGGATGGCCTGGACTTCCGCCCCCTTGGGCCATCCCGGCCGGGCGCGCGGGTTCCAGGCGAAGATGTCGAAGTGGACCCAGGCGCCCGGCGGAGCAAACCGCTTCAGGAAAAGAGCCGCCGTGATCGAGCCGGCCTGGGCCCAGGCGTCGGCCTCGTTGGTCACGTCGGCCAGGTCGCTGTCGATGGCCGGCTCGTAGCCGCGCCATAGGGGCATCCGCCAGACCGGATCGTCGACCCTGGCCGAGGCGGCGGCGATCTCGCCGGCCAGGGCGTCGTCGTCGGTGTAGAAGGGGGGCACGTCCGGGCCGAGGGCGACGCGCGCCGCGCCGGTGAGCGTGGCCAGGTCGATGGTAAGGTCGGGTTCCAGTTCGCCGGCGAGGGCCAGGGCGTCGGCCAGGATCAAGCGACCCTCCGCGTCGGTGTTGCCGACCTCGATGGTGAGCCCCTTGCGCGAGCCGAGGATGTCTCCTGGCCGCATGGCGTCGCCGGCGACGGCGTTCTCGACCGCGGGAACGAGCACGGCCAGGCGCACGGGCAGCTTCGCCGTCATCATCATCCGCGCCAGCGCCAGGGCGTGCGCCGCCCCGCCCATGTCCTTCTTCATCAGACGCATGCCGGCAGACGGCTTGATATCCAGCCCGCCGCTGTCGAACACCACGCCCTTGCCGACGATGGCGATCAGCGGCGCGCCCGCCTCGCCCCAGCACATCTCGATCATACGCGGCGCCCGGTGCGCCGTGGCGGCGCGGCCGACCGCGTGCACCGCCGGAAAGCCGGCCGCGATCAGATCATCGCCGACGGTGACGGTGATTCGCGCGCCGTGCGCCTCGGCGATCTCGCGGGCGATGGTCTCCACCTGCAGGGGGCCCAGGTCGTTGGCCGGGGTGTTGATCATGTCGCGCGCCAGGGCGAGCGCGTGGCTGACGTTCCGGACCTCGGCCGCGTCCGCGCCGGACGGGGTCGTCAAATGCGCCGAAGGTGTGGCTTTCTTGTAACGGTCGAAGCGATAAGCGCCGAGCGCGAAGGCAATGGCGATCTGGCTCACATCCATGTCGGCCGGGGGCGAATCCAGCCGGTAGGCGCCTGCGGGAAGGCGTCCGGCGAGGTCGCGAAATGACATCGGCCGGCCACCTTCGCCGAGACCGAAAAGGACGCGCTCGAGGCGCCCATGCTCATCGCCGAGAAGCGCGATTTGACCTTCGCCGCCGTTGAAATCCGCCAGGGCCGCGGCCGCTTGTTCATGGCTCTTCAGGCTCTCGCACAAGGCCGGCCATTGCGCCGGACGCACGGCCGCCAGGCAAATCTCCGCCGGGTCTTGCGTGGCGCTGATCAGCGATACCTCCCGATCCAGCCGAATGCCGGGCTGGAACCAGATTGAGGCAACCGCATTTGCGTCACAAGCTTCTCTTCGTGATCGGCGAAGAGCGGCGTCGTTTGGGGGCCGCGACGCGGCTTCGCGTTGGCTGGCGGCCGGTCAGGGACTTGTTCATAATTGGGGCGCAAATTCCGCACTGGTAGTGTTCAATCAAAGGTCATGCTTGTAGGCATGGCCTTCGAAATGTTTTAAGAATGCGCGCGCCGCAGGTAAATTAGCGCGGTCCTTGTACCAAACGGGCGCCGTGTTCTGACCACAGGGTCGATACGGACGGTGAAAAGGGGATAGAAATGAAGTTGAAGCTCTTGGCCGGCGCGGCGCTGGTCTCGCTCTTGGCCGCACCCGCGGCCTTCGCCCAGCCTGACGACTGGTCGGCGACAGAGCCCGGGTGGTACGGCGCCATCGACGCGGGCGGCCATCACACCCAGACGATGGATGGCGTGTTCGAGGGAACCACGATCGGCGCCCAGATTCACACGACCGACCCGGATTTTGTCGGCTTCGCCCGAATTGGCTATCGCCTGAACGGGCACGTCCGGATCGAACTCGAGGGCGGCTATCGCCACGAGGGGATCCATGACGTCGTCGGCACGGGCGACGCCTCCGGCCTGTTCTTGTGCAACGCCAACTCGGCGAACGGCACGTGCGAAGACCCCGGCGGCACCATGAACGCCTGGACGGGCATGGCCAATATCCTGTTCGACATCCTGCCCCACTCCCGCTTCAACCCGTTCATCGGCGGCGGCGTCGGCGTGGCGCACGTCAACATCCGCACCGGCGGCTCCATCTGTGATTCGGAAGGTTGCTTCCCCGGATCGGGCTCCATCGATGTGAGCGACACCCACTTCGCCTACCAGGGCATCGCGGGTATCTCGTTCCGCGCCACGGACCGGGTGAACGTCGATCTGACCTATCACTACACCCGCTCCGACGGCATGACCTTTGGCGCGCAAGACCTTGGAAACGCCTTGAACGGCACCGACGCCACCGTCGGAGCCTACAGGGCCGACTGGATCGATCAGGCGGTGACGCTTGGCTTGCGGTATTCCTTCGCGGCGCCTCCGCCGCCTCCGCCGCCGCCGCCACCTCCTCCGCCTCCTCCGCCTCCTCCGCCGCCACCTCCGCCTCCGCCGCCGCCGCCTCCGCCGCCGGCTTACGAGACGCGGGACTACACCATCTACTTCCCGTTTGATCAGTATGTGATCACGCCGGAAGCCCAGGCGGTTCTGCAGGACGCGGCGACGTACGCCGTCGACGGCCACGCGACCAAAGAAGTGGTTGTCGGCCACACCGACACCTCGGGTGGCGTCGCCTACAACCTGCGGCTCTCCGAACGTCGAGCCAAGGCCACGGCCGACGGTCTGGTCGCCCTGGGCGTGCCTCAGGACACCCTGGACGTCAGCTGGGTCGGCAAGACCGATCTCGCCGTTCCGACACCGGATGGCGTCAAGGAGCCTTTGAACCGCCGCTCGACGATCCACATTCAGTTCTGATCGCCGACGAGGTTGAGTTACCTGGAGCCCGGCCGAAAGGCCGGGCTCTTTGTTTTGGACAGAAGCGCGCGGCGGAGGCAAAACGGGTCCGATGGCGATCGGGGTGTTCGATTCGGGAATCGGAGGCCTCAGTGTGCACCATGCTCTGGTGCGCCGGCTGCCCGAAGCTGACTTCATCTACCTGGCCGACCAGGCCAACACCCCCTACGGCGGGCGAGGCGGCGAGGAGATCGTCGCCCTGACGCGCGCCGGATGCGAGCGCCTGTTCGACCAGGGCTGCGACCTGGTGATCCTGGCCTGCAACACCGCCGCGGCCGTGGCCCTGCGCCGGCTGCAGCAGACCTGGCTCCCCGATTACCGGCGGCGGCTCGGCCGGCCGGTCAACGTGCTGGGCATCATCGTGCCGACCATCGAGGCGGCCACGGGACTTCCCTGGACGCAGGAGGTCGAGCGGCCGAGCGACAAGGTCGAGAGGGTCGATGTGCTCGGCATCTTCTCCACGCCCGCCACCGCGGCCTCGCGGGTCTATGAGATCGAGATCGACAAGCGCCGGGCGGACGTGGCTGTGTTTTCAGAACCGTGCGAGCGGCTGGCGCGCGACATCGAGGCGGGCGCGCCGGACGAGGAATTGCGCGCGGCCGTCCAAGGCCATGTGGCCGGGCTCACGCGCCGCATCGGCCGGCCGCCGCACCGGGCCATTCTCGGCTGCACCCACTATGAGATCATCGCCGACATGTTCCGCGGGGCCCTTCCTCCGGGGGCGCCGCTGATCCATCAGCCCGCGGCCACCGCGACGGCGGTCGAACTCTACCTCGCGCGCCACCCGGAGTTCGATCCCGGCAAGGACGGCGTGCGCCGGTTCCTGACCACGGGCGCGCCTGGCCCGCAGAACGGCCTGGCCCATCGGTTCTGGGGCGAGGCGCTCAGCTTCGAGGCGGCGCCGACAAGCCCAAGTTAGTGGGCGACGGCGCGGAGGCTTTCCAATTCTTCCTTGAGCCGAAGCTTCTGGCGCTTCAGCTCCATGACCCTGAAGTCGTCCCCCGCCGGTCGACTGACCTCATCCTCGATCGCTCGTTCCAGCGTCTGATGACGCAAGCCGAGTTCTCGGATGCGGGCTTCGATGGCCATGGTCGGACTCTCCTCATGTTGACCGAATAGCAAACGAACACCCGTGACGGCGGTCTGTCACATCACATATGGTTGTGCTCGGGAGCGGGAGGCGGCATGGCCAAGGGTGAGGCGCAAAGGCTCGTGGTCGGCGTGTCCGGCGCGTCCGGGGCGTTGCTCGGCGTGCGCCTGTTGCACGCCCTTGGCGAACTCGGCGTGGAGAGCCATCTGGTCGTCAGCCGCGCGGCGGCGCTGACCCTGGCCCAGGAGACGGGGCTCACGCTGGCTGACCTGTCAGCGAAGGCGAGCGTCGCCTATCGGCCGGGCGAGATCGGCGCGGCGATCGCCTCGGGCTCCTTCCCGACCCGGGGCATGATCATCGCCCCCTGTTCGGTCCGGACCATGAGCGAGATCGCCACCGGCGTGACCTCATCGCTTATGACACGCGCCGCCGATGTGACGCTCAAGGAGCGGCGGTTGCTGGTTCTGATGGTGCGCGAGAGCCCCCTCCACCTGGGTCATCTGCGCTCCATGGCCGCGCTGGCCGAAATGGGCGCGGTGATCGCCCCGCCCGTGCCGGCGTTCTACGCCGGACCGAAGAGCTTGACCGACATCGTCGACCAGTGCGTCGGCCGCGCGCTCGATCTGTTCGGCTGGCGCTGGCGCGCCGTGCGTCGCTGGGGCGAGAATGTCTCGGCCTTGAGCGAGGACGCGACGTGACTTTGTGGGACTTCGCGCTCGAGGCCTGGGAAAGGCCCGAGGTCGCCGGCGCCTGCCTCGATCTGCAGGATCAGCACGGCCAATGTGTCACCCTGCTGCTCTGGCGGGCCTGGGCGGCCGCCGAGGGCCGGCCGGCGCACCCGCAGATCCGGGCGCAGGCGATCGAGTTGGCGAGAGCCTGGGAAAGCGGCGTCATCGTCCACCTGCGCGCCGCCCGTCGCGGCCTGGCCGAGCGGCCGGAGGCTGTCGACGCGCCTATCTTCGAGCGACTGCGCAAGGCCCTGCGTTCGGCCGAGCTCGAGGCCGAGGAGACCTTGATCAAGGCGCTCGAGGCGCTGACGCCAGAGCCCGCCGGCGCCCATGCCGGCAGCCTCGCCCGCGTCCTGGCCTCCCTGATGGACTCCTGGAACGGTTCGCGCGCGGAGACCGCGGCCCTGTCTCTGGCGGCGGCCCTCAGGTGAGAATTGCCGCCGCCCTGGCGGCTCTGCTATGATTGCTTCCCGATGGACACCAGGTCCCAAGAAGACGACCCCGACGCGCAGCTGCGGGTGACGCTGGCCAGCCTCAAGCAGGCGCATCAGGACCTCGACGCCGCGGTTCACGCCCTGGAGGCCCAGGCCGCGCCCAACCAGCTGCAGATCGCGCGCCTGAAGAAACAGAAGCTGGCTCTGCGCGACCAGATCGCCCAGATCGACCGGCGGCTGACACCCGACATCATCGCCTGAAAATCTCCGGGCGGCCGCGCCTTGCCGGCGCCCGGACCATCGGCCATATGCCGGCGATGGATGAGAATCTGTTGAACGAGGTCGTGGCGGCCGCGATGGCCGCGGGCGCCAGCGCCGCCGAGGCGGTGTTCGCCGAGCGGGCGGCGCTTTCGGTGGGCGTGCGCCTCGGCGCCCTGGAGGAGGTCGAGCGCGAGGAAGGCCGCGAACTGGGCGTGCGCGTCTTCGTCGGCGCGCGCCAGGCCAGCGTCTCGGGCTCGGACATCTCGCGCGAAGGCCGCGAGCGTCTGGTCGAGCGGGTCATGGCCATGGCCAGGCTGGCGGCCGAGGATAAATGGGCCGCGCTCGCGCCGGCCGACCGGCTGGCCGCGGGGCCCGCGCCCGACCTCGACCTCTACGACCCGCGCGAGCCTGACGCCGAGGCTCTGGAAGCCCAGGCGCGCGCCAGCGAGGAAGGCGCCCTGGCGGTCGCCGGCGTGACCAATTCCGGCGGCGGCTCGGCCTCCTGGTCGTCAAGTTCGTGGCGCATGGTCACCAGCGGCGGCTTCCACGGCGCTTACAGGGCGACGGCATCCTCCCTCTCGGCCCAGGCCATCGCCGGCGAAGGCGCCGGCATGGAGCAGGCCGGGGAGGGCCGCTCGACGCGCTGGGCCGACGATCTGCCGAGCGCCGACTGGGTGGGCGGCGAGGCCGGCCGGCGCGCGGTCGAAAGCCTCGGCGCGCGCAAGATCGGTTCGACCACCGCGCCGGTGATTTTCGAAAACCGCCTGGCGTCGTCGCTCCTGGGTCCGTTCATCGGCGCGATCTCCGGTCCGTCCGTGGCCCGTGGCGTATCGTTCCTGAAGGACAAGCTTGGTCAGTCGGTGTTCGCCGCCAACATCACCCTGACCGACGATCCCCACCGCGCGCGCGGCCTCGGCTCGGCCCCGTTCGACGACGAGGGCGTCGCAAACCACGAGATGGATATCGTCAAGAACGGCCTGCTTGCCACCTGGCTGCTCAACGCCAGTTCTGCCGGCCAGCTCGGACTCCAGACCACCTGCCACGCGGCGCGCGGTCTCGCCGGGCCGCCCGGCGTCGGTGTCTCCAATCTGACGATGTCCCTGGGCGAGAAGGACCGGGCGGGGCTGATGCGCGAGGCCGGATCGGGCCTCCTCGTCACCTCCATGTTCGGCCCGTCGCTCAACGCCAACACCGGGGACTGGTCGGTGGGCTGTTCGGGCATGTGGTTCGAGCGCGGCGAGATCGCCTATCCGGTGACCGAGATCACCGTGGCCGGCAATCTGATCGACATCTACGCCCGCCTGGTCCCGGCCAATGACCTGGAAATCCGTGGCCGAGTGAATGCGCCGTCCATCCTGGTCGACGCCCTTTCAATCGCCGGGAAGTGAGGGTCGCACCGGTATGAGCCAGCTCCTGCACCTGGTGATCGGCGGCGAGCTTAAGGACGTCGGCGGCGTCGAGTTCCGCGACCTTTCCAAGATCGATCTCGTCGGCGCCTATCCCAACTACGAGGCGGCCTATCGCGCCTGGAAGGCCCGCGCCCAGGCGACGGTGGACAATGCCCACATGCGCTATTTCATCATCCACGCCCACCGCCTGCTTGACCCCTCAGCCGAAGGCAACCACCACGGCTGAGCCTGTTTAGCGCAACACCGTCATGCCGTTCTTGATCACCGTCGCGCCACGCGCCTTCACCCGCGCCTCGAACGAGACCACCTTGTCGTCACGCCACAGGTCGACGGTGATCAGATCGCCGGGGAAGACCGGGGCGGAAAAGCGCGCCTGGTGCGAGGCGATGGGTTCGGGATCGAAGTCCGTGATCCCGGCCAGGATCGCGCGGCAGGTGATGCCGTAGGTGCACAGGCCGTGCAGGATCGGCCGCTCGAAGCCGGCGCGCCGGGCGACTTCCGGATCGGCGTGCAGCGGATTGCGATCGCCGTTCAGGCGATAGATCAGCGCCTGGTCGGGTCTCGTCTGAAAGTCGAGTGAGAGGTCGGGCGCGCGGGTCGGAACCTGATGCGGCTCGGGCGCGCCTTCGGCGGGTCCGCCAAAGCCACCGTCACCCCGGGCGAAGGTCGAGCCGGTCAGGGTGGCGATCTTCTCGCCGGCCGCGTTGGTCCACACAGTCTCATTGACCACCACCGCGCCCTTCTCTTTGCCTTTGTCAAAGGCGCCGATGGTGCGCGAGGCGGCGGTGAATTCGCCGGTTGGCGGGAGGGGCCGGTGCAGCTCGACCTTCTGCTCGCCATGGACGACCATCAGGAAATTGATCTGGCTGACGCGCAGGCCGGCCGAGAGCTCCGGCTCGGCCCGGTTGGCGCGAGCCCTCGCGGCGAGCACCGTGGCCGCCGTCGGCACGACTTTGAGATTGCGCTCATAGGTGAACGGCAGTTCGCGCTCGTCGAGCGGATCGGCCGACAGGCCGATGCCGAGCGCATAGAGCATCACGTCCTTGTCGCCATAGCTGAACTGGCGCGGCGCCGTGCGCTGCTGGAGAATGTCGGGATGATAAATGGGCATCGTCCGCTCCTTCGCTTTGGCGGCCATTTAGCCCGCCGGCGTGGCGGGAACGCAAGAGTTTGCCGGCGCCCGGCCGATCGGCTAAGAGCCGCCCTTTCCAAAGCCGGCGAGCCAAAGATGGTCGATACACCCCCTCCCGCTGATATGCAGGTGCAAGGCGCGCCGATGTTCTATTCGCAGCCCGAGCCACTCAACGCCTCCACCCACGCCAATCTTGGGGTGCGCCGCATAGAGCGTCCCTTCGGATTCGCCGCCGCCAGCACCGTCGTGCCGCTGATCGTCAGCGAGTTTCCCCAGGCGGCGCTTTCATGTCCGATCATCTTCGCCGGCGAGAAGCGCCAGCCGCTGGCGGTGATGGGCGTCAACGCCGGACAGAATCTCTACATCCGCGAGGACGGCCTGTTCCAGGTCGGCGTTTATATCCCGGCCTATGTGCGCCGCTATCCGTTCGTGCTGGCGGCCGACGAAAAGCGCGAGAAGATGGTGGTGTGCATCGACCGGGCCGCGCCCATGGTGGGCGACCTGCCAGATCTCGCGCTGTTCGACGCCGCCGGCCAGCCTACCGATTACACCAAGGGCTGCATCGAGTTCTGCAATAACTTCGAGATCGAGGTGCGGCGCACCGAGTCCTTCATCACCCTGCTCACCGATCTCGACCTGTTCGAAGTCAAGTCAGCTTCGTTCACGCCAACGAATCCGGACGGGACGCCGGCCGGCCCGCAGCAGCTCGTCGCCGAATATTTCGCCGTGTCGGAGGACAAGTTGAAGGCGCTGCCCGACGAAAGGCTGCGCGAACTGGTGAACAACGGCGCGCTGCCGCAGATCTACGCCCACCTTACATCCCTCAACGGCTGGGACCGGCTGATCGGCCTTTCCATGCAACGCGCCACGGCGCCGGCGCCGGCCAACCTCAACTAACGCAAGGGCCGAGCGCCTCGCCCGCTGGAAATCCGCCGCCGCGGGTGCTTAGACTTCTCCTCCTTTAGGATCCCAAGGAGGACGCGCGCATGAAACCCGAACAGGTCGGTCTGTCGACGGCGAGGCTCGCGCGCCTCGATGAGGTGATGAAGCGCCGCTACGTGGACGGCGCCTACCTGCCCGGCCTGATCACCCAGGTCTACCGGCGCGGCGAGCTCGTCCACTCCGGTCTTTCCGGCCACATGGACCTCGAGCGCGACAAGCCGATGCGCGAGGACGCCATCTTCCGCATCTATTCGATGACCAAGCCGATCACTGCCGTGGCCCTGATGATGCTGGCCGAGGAGGGCCTCATCGGCCTGGACGACGACGTCGCCGCGCATATCCCAGCCTTCAAGGACCTCAGGGTTTACGCAAGCGGCATGCCGACCCTCCTGGCCGGCGCGCCGGCCAGCTTCATTACCACCCGCCCCGAGCGGCCGATGAAGGTCGTCGACCTGGTGACCCACACATCGGGTCTCACCTATGGCTTCATGATGCGGACGATGGTCGACTACCACTACCGCCGCCAGAAGGTCGGCGAGTTCACCACCAAGGGCGGCCTCAAGACCATGGTCGAGCAGCTCGCCAGCCTGCCGCTGGAGTTCTCGCCCGGCACGGCGTGGAACTACTCCCTCAGCATCGATGTCATGGGCTATCTAGTCGAAAGGCTCTCCGGCATGCCGTTCGGCGCCTTCCTGAAGACGCGCCTGTTCGAGCCGCTGAAGATGTTCGACACCGGCTTCTACTGTCCCGAAGAGAAGATCGAGCGCCTGGCGTCGTGTTATCAGCCAAACGCCGACGGCAAGGGGCTCAAGCTGCAGGACGACGCGGGCGCCAGCACCTATGCCCGGCCGCCGGCCCTGGAATCGGGTGGCGGCGGCCTCCTCTCGACGGCGCACGACTACATGCGCTTCTGCCGCATGATGCTGCACGGCGGAGCTCTCGACGGCGCGCGCATCCTTTCGCCCAAGACCGTGGCCCTGTTCAGCCTGAACCACCTGCCGGACAACCGGGAGTTGGCTGAGATGGCCCCGGCGGGCACCTTCAGCGAGGCGGCCTATTACGGCATCGGCTTCTCCATCGGCTGCGGGGTCAACATCAACGTCGCCCGCACCCGCCTGCCGGGCTCGGTCGGCGAATATTTCTGGGGCGGCGCCGCCTCGACCGCCTTCTGGATCGATCCGGCGGAAGATCTGGCGGTGGTGTTCATGACCCAGGTCATGGGCTCCGACGCGCGCCTCACGCTCCGGCGTGACCTTCGCACCCTGGTCTATTCGGCGATGACCGAGTCTTTCGCCTGACGGGCCTGAGGCCGAACCGGAAGCGGATTCAGGCCGGCACACAACACTGAGCCAGAGGGTCCGCCGCAGCGGCGCGGCGCGGCCGGATCGGCGGCGCTCAAGGTGTGCGGCTCGATAGAGGAACGACCGGCTCGGGCTTGTAGTTTGGCGACCGGCCCTGAACCAGATCGCCGATCATGTCGCCGATCCGGGTCTTGATGGCTCCCTCGTCGGCTTGAGCAAACCTCACTTGAGCCTTGTCCTGTTCGATCCTGTGCCGCGCGTCGTCGCTTGGCCGCGAGTTGTACGCGGCGCTGTCGGCGACAAGGGTGTCGTGCGCCCGGCCACGCACGCCGGCCATGTGGGCGTACAGTTCGATTTCCCGCCTGACCGTCGGATTGGCGGCGTACCGCGGATCGATTCCCTTGATGAAATCCGCCGCGTCGACTGGGACCGGCAAAGGACTTTGGGCGATGGTTACCATCTCAACCGGAGGGCCGCAGTCCAGTTTGCGGCCGTCGAATATGCAGGCGGCGGCGTCCGCGTTTCTCGCCGCCACCCGGGCCTGTAGCTTGGCCTGTCCCGCCCAGATGCAGTTCTTACGGATGACGATCTCCTTGCCCACGACATTGCGGGTAGTCGTGCCGTCCCACCTATAGCCGACCGGGCAGTCGCCGCCGTGCGCTGGCTGCGCCCGGGCCGGCCCATTCTGTGATGATAGAGCGAGCGTCGCCACGAGAGTGAGCCCCAGGCGAGCCCGGGCCGCGCGCCGGACGATTCGGCTCATCGCGGCGCTTGGCTTCCGCCCGGGCCGCCCTTCAGAATGGGTGCCCCCATCACCTCCTTCATGCGGTCAGCGGCCTTGATCTGCGTGACCCTCGAGCGGCCCTCCTCGGTCTGCAGGACGTTTTCGGCATGGTAGATTTCGATTTGAATCTGCTGACGTTTCGTCGAGTCGGCTTCGCGACGCTGTCTGGCCCTAAGTTCGCCGACCTCGGCCTTCATTTTTGAGGCAATCTGCCGCTCGGCCCCGAGTCGGGCGCTCAGCAGCCTATACTGCGGGTCGGCGAGCACGGCTGCCGGCACGGCCGTTGGCGTCTCGACTCTCGGCGGCGCCTTGGCGGGGGCGCAGGCCTCGGTATCGAACTGGCAGTTTGATCGCTTCTTTGCTTCCTCGATCGCTGCCGGCCTGTCCTTGAGCATCTGCGCGGCGTCCTCGCCGGAACTGGCGGCGCGTCGCAGCTGCATGAACGCCGACTGCTGGCGTTGCAGTTCGCCAATCCGCTGGATGGAGGCGTCGAATCTGGATTTGAGATCTTGTCCCCGCGTTTGCAGATCATGCGCCTGCCGCTCCAGATCTAGGATCTGTGCGCCAAGCTGGCTTTGCTCGCCGAGTACCTGCGCCCGCCACGAGGGACAATTCCCCGTGTTGGCCGGACGCCCGGCGCAGCTTGCATTGTAGGCGTCCGAGTCAATCTTATACTTCTGTTGCAGGGAGTCATGTTGTTGTTTTATAGTGCCGAATTGCTGCTCCAGTAAGCTCAACTGCTGTTGAAGATTGGCTTCGTTTGACTGCTCTGAAGCCAGCTGGGCACTCACGTCCGACGTTTGCGCCACGGCCACGGAGCCGAGGGGCGCGGCCAACAGCAGACAAGCTAACACAATCCTCATGACTGTCCCCCCTGTAGACCTGCGTACCTGGCCAACCGCGGTTTGCGCGCGGCTCGCGATGTCCCCTCTGCCCTCAAGGATCGGCGGAGCCGCCCGTGAGGCTCCCACGCTTCTCAGAATTGGATCGAGGCGTCGACGTGCCCGCTATGATCGCCCGCCACGGTGACGGCAACGGGCGAATCGCCGCATCGGGGCCCGGTCGTCTTTGCCGTCTTCGGCGCCAGGGTGGCGGCAGGCAGTCGCCGTGGTTCGGGTCGCAGCAGATCACCGAGAGGTTCGAATGAACGTCGCCGGCGAACTGCACCCTTCGCGCTCTCAGGCGCGCCTGTGATACCCCTTGGACCCGACGGCCAGCGCCAGTTCGCTCATCGGCGGTTTTCCGGTGGCGACGCGGGCCAGCATGGAGCGGAAATCGTGCTTCGGCCGCCAGCCGAGCGCGGCTTGGGCGGCGCCGGCGGCGTAGACGCGACCGATGGTTTCGAACATACGCCAGCCTAGGCGCTGGTATACCGCCTCGTACTCGGGCGCCCGCCGCGCCGCCACCGCCGGCGCGTCGCGGGCAAGTTCGGCCACGTCGTCGCGCGTGAACGGGCTCGCCGCGCTCAGGATGAACGGCCCGGTCCCGACTTCCCGCGCCCGCTCGGCCGCCAGCAGGTGGGCGCTCGCCACATCCTCGATGTCGAGCCGGCGATAGAGGAATTCGTTCAGCTTGACGTTGTCGGGCGCGAAGGCGGCCGCCACGGCGGGATCGTCATCCTCCTCGGGAAAGAAGCGCGCCGCCCGCAAGATGACGCACGCCAGGCCGTCCTCTCGCGCCGCGAGCCGGACCAGTTCCTCGGCCGCCAGCTTGGTCGCGCCATAGATGTTGCGGGGCCGGGGCGGCAGGGACTCGTCGACCCAAACCGCTGGCGCGCCAGGTTCGGGCGCCATGGCCTCGCCGAAGACGCTGGTGGTGCTGGTGAAGACGAAGACCTGGGCCTTGGCCGCCAGCGCCGCGTTCAGCAAGGCATTCGTACCGGTGATGTTGGTGTCGATGAACGCCTGCCGTCCGTGGCTCGCCACGTGCGGCTTATGCAGAGTGGCGGCGTGGAACACCGCCTCGACGCCCTCCATCGCTCGGGCGACCAAAGCCGGGTCGGCGATCGAGCCGATGTGGGTGGTGAAGCGCGAGGGTAGGCGATCGAGCCCCACGACCTCGTCGCCGCGCGCCGCGAGCATCAGCGCCAAAGCCTCGCCGAGATGACCGGCGCTGCCGGTGACGAGGGCTCTCATGAGTGATGTTTGAGGCGCATCACCACGAGCAGGATGGGGATCAGAGGCAGGAGCAGCACGAACCACAAGGCCCAGAAAGTCCCGGGGTTCTGGTCGCGATAGGTCACCGCATATTTCGAGTGGATGTTGCCGACCAGGAGCGCTCGCCCGAGGATGAGCAACAGGGCGACGCTGCCCAGGATCAGCAGCAGGCGGGGGTCGTTCATGGCGCTCACCTGGCGAACACGCTGCGCGTGAGGCAGGAGAACACCAGCCGCCCGGCTTCGTCCAGCAGGTCGTGCTGGGCGATGACGATGCCCTTGCCCTCTCCGACGGCGTCCTTGCCCATGACCGTCATGCGTCCGCGCAGCAGCTCGCCGGCCGGCGGGTTGCGCACCCAGCGCAAGGCGTCGACGCCCAGGCGCTTGGTCTGCGGCCAGGCGGCCGAGGCGTCCTGCTCCAGCTTGGACCAGATGGCGAAGACCATGGCGTCCGGCGCGCCGCGCTCGGCGTTCCAGCCAGGCGCGAAGGCGGCGATGAAGGCGTTGAGCGCCGCCTCGTCGATGGCCGCGTAGCCCAGGGAGGTGACCGCGCCGATCTCGATCCGGTCGAAGGGGGCGGGCATGGCGGGCTCCGGAAGAAGGCTGCGGCCATCATGGTCCGCGCCGGAGCGCCGGCGCAAGCCATCGCAACCAGGCCAGTTCATCCCTAAGATAAGGCCGATGAAGTTCCTGCTCGCCCCGATCCTCGCGCTCTTCGCACTGGCCGGCGCGGCGCTCGCCCAGCCAGTGACGACGCCGCACATGACCACCCAGCTGGCGGCGCAGACGGCCGGCGCGGCCCCCGGCTCGACCACCTACGTCGCGGTGATCCTGACCGCCGAGAAGGGCTGGCACACCTACTGGCGCAATCCAGGCGACGCCGGCGAGGCGACCAAGATCACCTGGACCCTGCCGCCCGGCTGGCGCGCCGGCGACATCGTCTGGCCGACGCCCAGCCGCCTGCCGGTCGGGCCGATCATGAACTACGGCTACGAGGGACGGACCGTGCTGGCCGTGCCGATCGAGGTCCCGGCCAGCGCGACGCCGGGCCAGAACGCCCATCTCGCCGCCAGCGTCGACTATCTGGTGTGCGCCCAGGTGTGCGTGCCGGGTACGGCCAAGGTGGACCTGGCGTTGCCGATCGTCGCCGGGACGCCGCCCCTGGATCCGACCTTCGGCCAGACCATCGCCGAGGCGCTTGCCGCCGCGCCCAAGCCGGCCGGCCTCACCGCTACGTTCCAGCACACGGGACCTCGGCTCACCCTGGCGGTGGCCGGAGCGGCGCTGAAGGGCGCGGCCGATACCGATACCTACTTCTATCCCTATGACGACACCCTGATCGACCAAGCCAAGCGGCAGGCGGTCGAACGCGGTCCGGACGGACTTACCCTGACCCTGACCCCGGGGACCGCCTTCGCCGCTGGTGGAACGGCGCCGGCCACCGCCGCCGGCGTGCTCGCGGTCGACGGGGCCGCCTATGAGGTCTCGGCCACGCCCGGGCCACCGCCGGCGGGGGCCTCGGGTCTGGGGGCGCCATCGCGCCATGCCAGCCTTGGCCTGCCGCTGGCCATCGCCTTCGCCTTCGTTGGCGGGCTGATCCTCAACCTAATGCCGTGCGTCTTTCCAATCCTGGCGATGAAGGCGGCGACCCTGGCCAAGCTTGGCGGAGAAGTGCGCGCCGCGCGAGCCGAGGGCCTGGCCTTCTTCGGCGGCGTGGTCGTCGCCTTCCTGTTGCTGGCCGGTGCGTTGATCGCGGCCAAGGCCGCGGGCGAGGCGGTCGGCTGGGGCTTCCAGCTGCAGTCGCCGCTCAATGTCTCCCTGCTCTGCCTGGTGATGCTGGGCGCGGCGCTCAACCTGTCCGGGGTGTTCGAGATCGGGACCTCGGTCCAAGGCCTGGGCGCGGGACTGGTGACCCAGAGCCGCCTCTTGGGCTCGGCCCTGACCGGCGCCCTGGCCGTGGTCGTCGCCGCGCCGTGCACCGCGCCGTTCATGGGTCCGGCCCTGGGCTATGCCCTCACCCAGCCCCCGGCGGCGGCGCTCGGGGTCTTCGCGGCCCTGGCCGTGGGCTTCGCCGCGCCTTACACCGCGCTGGCCGTCAGTCCCACGCTCAGCCAGCGGTTGCCACGGCCCGGTCCGTGGATGGACGGCCTGAAACACTTGCTGGCCTTTCCCATGTATGGCGCGGCCGCGTGGCTCCTGTGGGTGCTGTCGCAGCAGACGGGGCCCCTGGGCCTCGCCCGCATGCTCGCCGCCGCGGTCGCCCTGGCCCTGTGCGCGTGGCTGTTCGGCGTCGGCCAGAGGCGGCGGGCCGCCGACGGCGCCGGCGTCGTTCCGACGGTGCTTTCGGCCGGCAGCCTCGTACTGGCCATCGCCGTGGTGAGCTTCGGCCCGTTCGAGCCGCCAGCCAATGCGCACGCGGCGAGCGATGGAGCGAAGGGCGTACTCGCCTCGGCCCCGTGGAGCCCTGGAAAGCTCGCCGCGTTGCGCGCCGCCGGAACCCCGGTGCTGGTCAATTTCACCGCCGCCTGGTGCGTCACCTGCCAGGTGAACGAGCGCGTCGCCTTTTCCAGCGCCGAGGTCGCGGAGGCGATGAAGCAGGCGGGCGCGGTCTATCTGGTGGCCGATTGGACCAATCGCGATCCGGCCATCGCCGGGGCCCTGGCCGACCAGGGCCGCATCGGCGTGCCGCTCTACCTCTACTACGCCAAGGGCGCGGCGACGCCGGCGGTGCTGCCGCAGCTGCTGACTCCGGCCATCCTCGTCTCCGCCATCGACGGCCACGGCTGAGCCGCCTTGCCCGGTCCGCCCCTAGCGGCTAAGCGCCCCCCATCATGAACGAGCGGCCCCTCCCACGACCCAAAGCGCGCGCCGTGCGCGGCTTTCAGGATCGGCGCGCCGAGGCGCTGGCGACCGAGCGGCGGATCGTGACCGCCGTGTCGGAGGTCTATGAGTCCTTCGGCTTCGAGCGGCTGGAGACCCCGGCCTTCGAATATGCCGACGCGCTCGGCAAGTTCCTGCCCGACGCCGACAGGCCGAACGCCGGCGTCTTCGCTCTTCAGGACGATGACGAACAGTGGCTTGCCCTGCGCTATGACCTGACCGCGCCGCTGGCCAGATTCGCGGCCGAGAACTGGGCATCGCTGGCCAAGCCCTTCCGCCGCTATGCTTTCGGGTCGGTCTGGCGCGACGAGAAGCCGGGACCCGGCCGCTACCGCGAGTTCGTTCAGTGCGACGCCGACACCGTCGGTTCCGCCCGCCCGGAGGCCGACGCGGAGATCATCGCCATGGCCGTGGCCGGCTATGCCGCCGCCGGGCTGGCGCCACGGACCTATGAGGTGAAGATCAACAACCGCAAGTTGCTCAACGGGGCTCTGGCCGCGCAGGGCGTCACCGGCGAAGCCCAGCGGCTGGCGGTGTTGCGCGCGGTCGACAAGCTCGACCGGCTGGGCGCGGCCGGTGTCGCCGACCTCCTGGGCGCCGGTCGGCTGGACGAGTCCGGCGCGTTCACCAAGGGCGCGGGCATCTCGCGCGGCGCCATCGACGGCGTCCTCGCCTTCATCGAAGCCCGCGGCGCGACGCGCGCCGCCACCCTGGACAATCTGAGCGCGCTCGTCGGCGGGTCGAACGAGGGCGCGGCCGGCCTCGAGGAACTGCGGCGTATCGGCCAGGCGCTCGAATGGCTCGGCGTCGGAGAGGACGCGGCGGTGTTCGATCCGGCGGTCGTCCGTGGACTGGAGTATTACACCGGCGCGGTGTTCGAGGCTGAGCTGAATAGCCAGACTACGGATGAATCGGGCCAGATGGCGCGGTTGGGATCGGTCGGCGGCGGCGGCCGCTATGACGATCTGGTGGCCAGGTTCACCGGTGAGAGCGTTCCGGCCACGGGCTTTTCCTTCGGCGTCTCGCGCCTGGCGGCGGCGCTGGCGGTGGGCGAGGGCGAACGCGCCGCGCGCGGACCGGTGGTGGTCATCGCCTTCGACAAGGCGCGCATGGGCGAATATTTCGCCGCCGCCGGCGAATTGCGAGCCGCCGGCATCGCCGCCGAGGTCTATCTGGGCGAGAGCGGCATTCGGGCGCAGATGAAATACGCCGACCGGCGGGCCTCGCCGGCCGCCGTCATTCTCGGCGAGGACGAGATCGCCGCGGCTGAGGTCACGATCAAGGACCTCGATCTTGGCCGCGAACTCGCCGCCGGGATCGGCGACAACCGCGCCTGGCGCGAGGCCCGACCGGGTCAGGTGACCGCGCCGCGCGCCGATCTCGTGGCCACCGTCCGCGGCATCCTGGGCGATTCCCGGTGAGGCTGGAGGGGGCCATTCCGCCGGAGATCCTGGCGGCCGTGCGCGCGCCGTTCGTCGAGGCCGGCGGAACGAGCATCGTCACCCCCATGGCCGAGCCCCTCGGCCACTACCTCGACCTGGCTGGCGAGGCCATGCGCGAACGGCTGTTCCTGGTCCAGGGACCTGGCCGCGAGGAATATTGCCTGCGGCCCGATTTCACCCTCGGCATCGCCTTCGCCCATATCGCCTCGGGCGCGGCGTCCGGCCGTTACGTCTACGAGGGTCCGGCCTTTCGCGTCGCTCCGCCCGGCTCGGCCCGGGCCGAGCAGTTCCTGCAGATTGGCCTGGAGGCCTATGGAACCAGCTATGCGCCGCTCGCCGACGCGTCCATGGCCTCGCTGGCCTGGCGCGCGGCGAGCGCCGGCGGACGCGACGACCTCTCCCTGTTGTTGGGCGATGTCGCCTTGTTTGGCGCCTTCCTGGCCGCCCTTGGCGTGCCGGGACCGGCGGCGTCGCGCCTGCAGGCGGCGCTTTCCAGGCCCGCGCGCCTGGCGCGCGAACTCGCCCAGCCAGAGCCCCGGCCGGAGACGAAGGGACGCCTGGCGGAGATTCTCGTCGACCTCGACGAGGCGCGGGCGGTCGCGGTGCTGGAGGAGATCTGGACCGTAGCCGGCATCGAGCCGGTCGGCGGGCGCGGCGCGGCCGAGATCGTCCATCGCCTGACCACGCGCGCGGCCGCCGTCGCCGCCCCGCCTCTGGAGCGCGCCGAGCGCGAACTGATCGGCCGCTACCTGGCGATCGACGATGAGCCGCGCGCCGCTCTGGCCGCCGTCGCCGACCTGGCCTCCGGACCGACGCTGGACGCGGCGCTCGCCGCGTGGAAACAACGCGGCGCGGCCCTTTCCGAGATTCCGGCGACGCGGACCCGGCTGGTCACCGCCTTCCACCGCCCGTTCGGCTATTACGACGGCATGCTCTTCGAGGTGCGCAGCGAGGCCCTGGGCGAGGATCAGGCGGTGGCGGCCGGCGGCCGCTATGACGGTCTTCCGGCGAGGCTGGGGGCGGCGCCCGGCGGCCGCGCGGTCGGCTGCGTGGTCAGGCCCGGGCGCGCCTGGCGGGAGGGCCGGTCGTGAGCGCGCTCATCCTGGCCGTGCCATCGAAAGGCCGGCTCAAGGAACAGGTCGAGGGCTGGCTCGCCGATTGCGGCATGGCGCTGAAGATCAGCGGCGGCGCGCGCGGCTATCAGGCCGCTCTGGAAGGCTTCGACGGCGTCGATGTCCGCCTGGCCTCCGCCGCCGACATCGCCGCGGCGCTCGCCGCCGGCGACATCCATCTGGGGGTGACCGGCGAGGATCTGCTTGGCGAGGGCGGCGCCGTCCTGCCATTGCTGGCCCTCGGCTTTGGCCGGGCGGACTTGGTGGTGGCCGCCCCCAGGAGCTGGATCGACGTGGAGACCATGGCCGATGTCGACGATGTCGCCCACGACTTCCTCGCCCGCACCGGGCGGCGCCTCAGGGTGGCGACCAAATACGCGGTCCAGACACGGGTGTTCTTCGCGGCCCACGGCCTGGCCGATTACCGCATCGTCGAGTCGGGCGGGGCCACGGAAGGCGCGCCGGCCGCCGGCGTGGCCGAACTCATCGTCGATATCACCACCACCGGAGCGACCCTGGCGGCCAACGGTCTCAAAGTCATCGCCGATGGTGTCATTCTGCGGAGCCAGGCGCGACTCGCCGCGGCCCCCAGGGCGGACTGGGATGGGACCCGACTGGCGCTGGCCCGGCGGCTGCTGGGCATGTTCGAGGCGCGGGCGCGAGGCCGGGCCACGGTCAGCCTGGTCTGGCCGCCGGCCCAGGATGGGGCCGCGCGCAAGGCCGTCGCGGCCTTCAGCTCAGGCAATCTCATCGCCCGCGCGGATCTCATCGCGGCCGTGGCGGCCTTGACCGCCTCAGGGGTCGGGCCAATCGGCGTCTCCGAGCCTGCTTATGTGTTCCAGGCGGTGTGCGAATCCGCCGACCGCCTCGAGCAGGCGTGGTCCGGCGGCGGCGCCGTCCCGGCCGTGGGCCGCGCTCCGCCCAAGGGCGGGAAGGGGCGACGGCGCTGAGCTATCGCCCCAGGCTCTCCAGCGCCAGGGCCCGCATGGCCTTGTAGTCGAGCTTGCCATTGGCGGCGCGGTGGACCGAGGAGATCACCAGCTCCCGTGGCACCTTGTAGCCGGCCAGGCGCTCGCGCACGTGAGCTGTCAGCGCCTCGAGCGTCGGCGTCTGGCCATCCATCGGCTCGACCACGGCGCAGATGCGCTCGCCAAAGCGCGGGTCGGGCACGCCGACCACGGCCGCGTCGCGCACATGGGGATGCAGCTTGATCGCCTCCTCGACCTCCTCGGGAAACACCTTCTCGCCGCCGGTGTTTATGACCTGCGAGCCGCGGCCCAGCAGGCGAAAGCTGCCATCGGCCTCGACCGTGGCGAAGTCTCCAGGCACCGACCAGCGGCGGCCCTCGACCTCCCAGAACGTGCGCGCCGTCTTCTCCGGGTCCTTGTAGTAGCCCACCGGCAGGAAGCCGGAGGTGGCCAGCAGGCCGCGCTCGCCGGAGCCCGGTTCGACCCGCCGACGGTCTTCGGTGAAGACCGCCGTATTCATTCCCAGCATGAACTTGGCCGTCTCGGCCGTCGCGCCCGCGGCGGAGGCCGACGCGCCCAGCCCCACCGCCTCCGACGAGCCCAGGCTGTCGAAGATGCCCATCTGGGGAATGTGGCGCAGCAGGCCCTGCTTGTTCTCCATGCTCCACACCGTGCCCGACGAGCCCAGGCGTATCAGGCTGGAAAGATCCCAGCGGCCGGGGTTGGCGTCGAGCGCCTCGAGCATCGGCTGGGCGAAGGCCATGCCGACGATGGCGGCCGAGCCGGCCCTCAGTCGCTCGACCTCGGTCCAGAACTCCATGGCTTCGAAGCGCGCGGAGGGCAGGGCGGCGACCGTGCCGCCATTGGTCAGGCTCATCAGGGCGGTGAACTGCGCCGTGCCGTGCATCAGCGGCGCGGCGGCGATGTTGAGCACCGGCGCCGCGGCGGCGGCGCGCGTAGCCGCCTCATCCAGGTCGGCCAGCGGCGGAATCTCCAGCAGCAGATTGCCGCCGGCGCCTAGCACATTGAACAGGTCGTCCTGGCGCCACATGACGCCCTTGGGCATGCCGGTGGTGCCGCCGGTGTAGAGGATCAGAAGATCGTCGCCCGAGCGGCCCCAGGGCGCCTCGACGCGGCCGACGTCGCGTTCGGCCAGCTCGGCATAGTTGGCGGCGAAGTCCGGGACCGGCCAGCCGGGTTGGGCGAGCGCGATCCACAGCTTCACCTGCGGCAGGCGGCCCCGGATCTGTTCCACCATCGGTGTGAAGGCGGCGTGGAAGACCACCGCCTCGGCGTCGGCATTGTCGAACAGATAGACCAGCTCGTCGGCCACATAGCGGTAGTTGGTGTTGACCGGGACAAGGCCGGCCTTGAAGGCGGCGAAGTAGGTCTCGAGATATTCCGGCGCGTTGTAGAGATAGGCGGCGACCTTGGCCTGGCGGGTGAGGCCGGCGTCGAGGAGCGCGCGGGCGAGACCGTTGGCGCGGGCGTCGAACGCGGACCAGGAAACCTGGCGTTCGCCCTGGATGAGCGCCGCGCGCTCCGGCACGGCGGCGGCGATGCGCTCCCAGATATCGGCGTAGTTCCAACCGTTCATCGTCCCATCCGTCCTACATCCTCATCGCGCCCGGGGGGCCGACGCGCACGTCGAGCCAGGCGGAAACCGCGCCGGCGCGCGCGAAGCGGAGGCTGAGCGGCACGCGATCCCCCGGTTTGAGCGGGCGCTTGACGCCCTCCAGCATCAGATGGAAGCCGCCGGGCGCCAGGCTCGCCTTGCCGCGGGCGGGAATGGCCAGGAACGGGACCGGACGCATGGTCATCACCCCGCCGACCTCCCGGCTCTGATGGATCGACACCTTGGCCGCCGCCGGGCTCGAAGCGCCGATAAGCCGATCGGCGATGGTCCCGCGGTTGGCGATGATCATGTAACCGGCGCCGGTCATGCCGGCGGCCATGACCGGCCGGGTCCAGGCGTTCATGACCACGATCGGCGAGGAGTGGGCGGCGAAGGCGCCGCCGGCGGCGAGAAGGCCCGCCAGCAGCGCGCGGCGGGCGAAAGGACGAGGGCTCATGGGCATCCCGCTTATCCCCCGCGCCCGCCATGAGGCAAGGCCTCCGCCGTCCTTCCTCCGCCGCGCACGAACAACAGGCCGAGGAAGCCAATCCCTAAAAGCAGGGTGATCGTGGCGAAGCCGCCCTGCTGGGATTTGAAGATGCGCGTGCCTTGATTGACCAGGAAGGGCCCGAGCCAGCTCGTCGCCGTGCCGGAAAGGGCGAAGACGCCGAAGAAGGCGCCGGTCTGCTCGGGCGGGGTGAGGCGCGTCAGCAGGGTGCGGCTGGAGGCGAAGTGGGCGGTGATGAACACGGCGTTGGAAAAGCCGATGGCTAGGAACACCCATTCCGGCACGGTGCGGAAGAAAGGTCCGTTCCACAGCGGCGCGTGGGCGGCCAGGTTCCAGTGCCACAGATAGAGGATCTTGTCCGGTCCCATGCCCAGCATGGCGAGGATGCCCAGGAGGCTCATACCGATCTCGATCTGCACCGCCCGCTTGGGCCCGACCGCGTGATCGAGCCACAGGCCGACCATGCCGCCCAGCGTCGCCAGGACCGACAGGATGATGCCGAAAATCAGCATCTCCAGCGCGCCCCACTTCATCACGCCTACCGCGTAGACCCCGGCGTAGATCAGGATCGAGGTCATGCCGTCGTAGTAGAACATGCGCGAGACGAGGAAGATGGCGGCGTTGCGGATGCGTCCGACGGTCCTGACCATACGCCACAGCTCCGCCGCCCCACCGCGCAATGCGATCAGGGGTCGGATGCCGGTGCGCGGCGCGTCTGGCGTGAACAGGAACAGCGGGATCGCGCCGACCGCGAACAGGCCGGCGGCGATCAGGGCTACGACCCGCTCGGGCTGATGGGCGGCGCGGCTGAGGCCGAACAGGGGTTCGCGCGGCAGCCAGCCCCAGCTGGCTGTGGTGGGCAGGCCTGGCAGGGCGAAGGCCCAGGCGGTGAAGCCCAGCGCCAGCACGGCGAAGAGGTTGGCCAGGGCCAGGGCCAGGCCAGAGGCCTTGTGCGCCGCCGACATCCCGGCGGCCCTGACCAGCAGGGAATTGTGCAGCACCTCGGACCAGCTGAACAGGATGCCGATGGCGGTGGCCAGCGCCATGGTCTCGGTGACCGAAAGGCCGGTGTGATCGGCCTTGGTAAACCACAGGGAGGCGATCATCGGGATCATCAGGGCGACAATGACGCCCAGCCACAGCTTGCGGCCGCCGAGCTTGTCGATCGATGCGCCGAGGAACGGCGCGGTCGCCATCACCGCCCAGCCGGAATACTGGCTCCATTGGGAGATGACTTCCTGGCCCCGGACCGGGTCGCCGACCACGGTCGCGGCCACATAGGGCATGAAGATGTAGATGGTGACGAGAATGACGTAGGGGTCGCGCGCGCCCTCGAAGAGCGACCAGCAGGCCGCGCCGAGCGACAGCTTCGCGCCTGGGACCGGGGCCGCCGACGCCGCCGGACTAAGATCGGCCTCTTGGATCAGCTCGGTCACACGCTCCTCGAAACCCGGCGGAACGCGACCTCGCGCGGCGTCCTTTAAGTCACCTTAGACGAGGCTTTGGTCGGGAGGAAAGCGGCGCGACGGGTGGAAACGGCCGCCAAGGGCCGTTATCGTGGCGCGATTGCCCATCCTCGGCCGTTCAGGCTTCCTTACGGAGGGAATGTGCGTCGATCATCCGCCATGCTGCTCTTGGCGAGCTTCGCGGCGCTCCTCGCTTCAGGAAGCGCGCTGGCCGGACCATATGACGATGCCCAGGACGCGCTGACACGCCACGACTACGCCGGCGCGGTGCGCCTTTTCCGCCAAGCGGCGGACGCGGATAACCCGGCGGCGCAGTACAATCTCGGCCGGCTCTACGTCGAGGGCTTGGGCGTCCCCCAGGACTACAAGAGCGCGGCGTCGTGGTTCCGCGAGGCGGCCGACCAGGGCCATCCGGGCGCGGAGTTCAATCTCGGCTTGCTCTATCAGGAGGGCCACGGCTTTCGCCGCGACGGGACCCAGGCGGCCGCCTGGTACCGGAAAGCGGCGAGCCAGGGCTATGTCGACGCCCAGACGCGGTTGGCGGCGATGTACGCCAAGGGCGACGGCGTGGCCGAGGATCCGGCCGCGGCGGCCAAATGGTATCGCGAGGCGGCGAGCCACGGCGACGCCGGCGCGAGGCTCGACCTGGCCCTCATCATCGCCGAGGGACCGATCGCGCCGTCGTCGTCGCTCGGCATGGACCAGACGAACTTCAAGCAAGACATGAACCATGTCTTCGGCCAGGGGCGGTGGCGCGAAACGGGCGGCTTCCGCTCGCGCGCCCGGGAGAACCAGCTGAGGGCGGAAGGGGCGCTGACCGTAGCGCCGGGGGATATTTCGCGCCATTCGCTGGGCACGCCTGACGCGCCGGGCGCCTATGACATCGTCGTCGAGGGGCTGTCGCCCGAGCAGGCGGCGCTCAAGATCCGCAAGTCCGGCATCGCCTTCCAGCGGCTGTTCCCCGAGGGGCTACACGGAACGCAAGGCGCGCATCTGCACGTCGAGCCGTTCCTGGCGCAACTGCGCGAGGCGATCTGGCGGCGGACCCTGCCCGACCAGCGCTCCGCGGCGCCTCTCTCGGACGCGGCCAGAACCCCCGACGCCAGGCGAGACGCCGAGGAGGCGCTCAGCCTGCTGCGCAGCGCCGCCGCCCGCGGCGACACCTGCGCCCTGCGCGCCCTGAGCGGCAAGGCCACGAGCGGCGAAGCGACGGCCCGCGCCTATCTGGCCCTGCAGAAAACCGGCGCCTGCGGCTGAGGTCGGCGCGACCCGAAACTTAGCCACGCGGCAAGCGTTGCGCTTGCAAGCCGGGGACCCCAAATCCGTGGGAACCAAAGCCGGAGGAAACGCCTCTGGAGGGTGTGCCCGGTCGTAATAGCGCGAGTATCCAGATGAAGATTGCCCAGGTCGCCCCCCTGTATGAGGCGGTCCCTCCCAAGTTGTACGGCGGAACGGAGCGCGTTGTCGCCCATCTCAGCGACGCCCTGGTGGATCTTGGCCATGAAGTGACGCTGTTTTCTAGCGCCGACGCGATGACCAAGGCCAACTTGGCGCCGGTGCGAAATCAGGCGATCCGCCTCGACCCCGCGCCGCTGAAATCCGATCTCGCCGCCCACCTCACCATGATGAACGAGGTGCGTCGCCAGAAGGACCGCTTCGACATCATCCACTTCCACACCGACATGGTGCACTTCCCGATGTTCGAGGATTTGGCCCAGCGAACCGTCACTACCTTGCATGGACGTCTCGACCTGAAGGACTTGCCGGAGGTTTACCGTCGCTGGCCGAAATATCCGCTGGTGTCCATCTCCAACGCCCAGCGCGCGCACCTGCCGTTCGCCAACTGGATCGGCACGGTCTATCACGGCCTGCCCGAGACGCTGTACGAGCCCGGCGCGGGGCGTGGCGGCTATCTCGCCTTCCTGGGGCGCATCTCGCCGGAGAAGGCCCCAGACCGGGCGATCGCCATCGCCAAGCGGCTCGGGGTGAAGCTCAAGATAGCGGCCAAGATCGACGCCGTCGACGCCGCCTATTTCGACGTCCATATCCGCCACCTGCTCGACGATCCCCTTGTCGAGTTCGTCGGCGAGATCGCCGATCACCAGAAGTCGGCGTTCCTGGGCGGCGCCGAAGCGTTGCTGTTTCCGATCACCTGGCCGGAGCCGTTCGGCCTGGTGATGATCGAGGCCATGGCCTGCGGCACGCCGGTGGTCGCCTACCCGTACGGCTCGGCCCCGGAGGTGGTGGACGACGGCCTGACCGGCTATCTGGTGGAGGACGAGGAACAGGCGGCCAGCGCCGTGGCGCGCGCCCGCGACCTCGACCGGCGGGAAATCAGGCGCCGATTCGAGCGCCGCTTCTCGTCCGTGACCATGGCCCGCGGCTATCTCGATCTCTACGCCGACCGCCTCGCGCGCTGGCCCTACGCGGCCGATCTTGCGCCCGCGCGCCTGACGGTGGAAAAGCAGGACGCAATTGCCAATATCGCATGAGTCTTCCGCCTCCGGACAATGGACGATCTCGCCGCTCCTCAAGCGCAAGACTCCGATGATCTCTCGCGCGGCGACGAGGATATCCATCGCGTCTCTCTGAAGGACGGCGACAGCTTCCTGGTCTGCGACACTTGGGGCGACATCCATGGCGGCGCCGATGGCCTGTTCTGCGACGACACCCGCATCCTCTCGCACCTGCGCCTGACGATCGGCGGCAAGCGGCCCTCGCGCCTTAGCCACAGCTTGTCAGTCGACAACGCCTCCTTCACCGTCAACGGGGCCAATCGCGCCTTGCCGCCGATGGGTGGGTCGGCGACCCCGCGCGGGGTGATCCATCTAGAGCGCAAGCGCTGCCTCTCGCGCGGTCGGCTGTTCGAACGCCTGCGGTTGACCAACTTCGGCCTAGACGAGGTGATGGCTCCGATCGCCTTTGAGTACGACGCTGACTTCCGCGACATGTTCGAGGTGCGCGGGCTGGCCAGGCCCCGGCGCGGCGAGCTGGTCCCGGCCAAGCTGACCGGACGCGGCGTCCAGATGGGCTACGACGGCCTGGACGGAGTGCATAGGGCCTCGGTGATCGCCTTCTCCGAGCCGCCTTGGCGACTGACGGCGACGCGCGCGGAGTTCATGCTGCCGATGACGACCGGCCGCTGCGTCGATCTCTACTTCGAGGCGGGACCAGGTCCTGAGCATCCGCCGGAAGCGTCGCGTTTCGAGGGGGCGCTGGCGCGGGCCAGAAGCGAGGTCGGCCGGCACAGGGCGCGCGGCGCCCACGCGGTGGCTTCCGATGAGGCCTTCGACGCCTGGCTGCGCCAGTCGCGCACCGACGTCGCGGTCCTGACCACGGACCTCGCCACGGGCGCCTATCCTTATGCCGGCATCCCCTGGTTCTCGACCCCGTTTGGACGCGACGGCATCTTCTGCGCCTGGCAGATGCTGTGGCTCGATCCGTCCTTGGCCAAGGGCGTGCTGCGCTACCTCGCCGGGCGGCAGGCGCTGAGCGCGTCGAGCTTCGAGGACGCCACCCCGGGCAAGATCATGCACGAGACGCGGCGCGGGGAGATGGCGATCCTGAAGGAGGTCCCCTTCGGCGTCTACTATGGCGGCGTCGACACCACCCCGCTGTTCGTCGCCCTGGCTGGAGCCTATTTCGAGCGCACCGGCGATGCGCAATTCGTCGGCGAGCTTTGGCCGCAACTCAAGGCCGCTACCGCTTGGCTGGACAGCTTCGGCGATTCCAACGGCGACGGCTTCATCGACTACACCCGGGCCGCCGCGACCGGTCTGGCCAACCAGGGCTGGAAGGACAGCCAGGATTCTATTTTCCATGCTGACGGCAGGCTGGCTTCGGGGCCGGTGGCGTTGGTCGAGGTGCAGGGCTACGCCTGCGCCGCATGGCGGGCCATGGCGGCCATGGGCGTCAGGCTCGGCGACGACGAGGCGGTCGCGTGGGCGGCGAAGGCGCGGGACATGGCCGCCGCGGTAGAGGCGCGCTTCTGGCTGGAGGATCTCGGCTTCTACGCCGTGGCCATCGACGGCGAAGGCGAGGTTTGCCGCGTCGAGACCTCCAATCCCGGCCACCTGCTGTTCGTCGGGCTGCCTTCGGCGGCAAGAGCCAGGCGCGTGATCCGCCGGCTGTTGTCGCCGGCGTTCGATTGCGGTTGGGGCCTGCGCACCCTGGCCGCCGGTGGCGCGCGCTACAATCCGATGTCCTACCATAACGGCTCGGTGTGGCCGCATGACACGGCGATCTGCCTGGCCGGCATGGCCAGATATGGCGAGCGCGCCGGGGTAATGCGGGTGATGAGCGCTCTTTATGAGGCGTCCAAGACCTTCGGCGGACGCATGCCGGAGCTCCTGTGCGGCTTCGAGCGCGAGCCGGACGAGCCGCCCATCGCCTATCCGGTGGCCTGCATGCCCCAGGCCTGGGCGGCCGGATCGACCTTCATGATGCTTCAGGCCGCGCTTGGCCTGCGCATCGACGCCGTGCGCGGAGAAGTCCGCCTCACCCGGCCGCGCCTGCCCGATGGCGTGGAACAAATCGCTCTCCAAGGGCTTGAAATCGCCGGTTCCTCCTTGGACATCGAGATTCGGCGACTGGGGGAGCGCACGGCCGTCACCGCCAAAACAGAAGGCTCGGTGGCCGTCGTCGTCGAGGAATAGGGGGCGGGCGCAGTCACCGCCGCGTAATCGTTCCTGTTATAGTCAAGGAGACTCATGGCCAGAACTCGACTTGCCCAGGCGCCGGACGCCGGCGACGCCCTGGCGGCGCCTCCGCCGCTCGACCCGGACGCGGTGTCGCTGTTCCTAGATCTCGATGGCACCATCGCTCCACTGGAGCGTACGCCCGAGGCGGTGGGTCCGGACGTGGCGCGCCGGCGGTTGCTCGACGCGATGCGGGCCCGGCTGGGCGGACGCTTGGCGGTGATTAGCGGCCGCACGCTGGGCGATCTCGACCGTGTCCTGGAAGGACGTATCGCTTCGCTCGGCGCCGTTCACGGACTGGCCCGGCGCATGCCGAACGGCGAGATCGTCGAAGCGGCCGGAGCCGAGCAGGTCGGCCAGGCAGTCGAGGAGATGCGCACCTTCGCCGCCGCCGATCCTTCCCTTCTGGTCGAGGACAAGGGGCCGGCCGCATCCCTGCATTTCCGGCTTCATCCCGAGGCCGGTCCGGAGTGCCGCGACTTTGTCCGGCGGCTCGGCTTACGCCACGGCCTTGATGTCCAGGAAGGCGACATGGTGATGGAGGTCCGCGCGCCCGGCCCGGATAAGGGCGAGGCGATCGCCGCCTTCATGGCCGCGCCGCCCTTCGCCGGATACAGGCCGGTGTTCCTTGGCGATGATCTGACCGACGAGGACGGTTTCCGCGTTGCCCGGAGCCTGGGGGGCTATGGGGTCATCGTCGGCGCCCGGCGGCCCACGGGCGCGACTTACGCCCTGGCCGGCGTGGACGAGGCGCGCGCCTGGCTGCGCTCGGCGCTGGGGGCCCGCAGTTGAACGACCTGGATCTGGCCCCGATCGGCAACTGCGCCATCAGCGCCCTGATCGACCGTCAGGCCCGCATGGTCTGGTGCTGCGTCCCACGCGTCGACAGCGACCCATTCTTCTCGCAGCTCCTTTCAGGGACCGATCCGGCCGACGAGGACGCGCGCGGCCTGTGGTCGATCGAACTGGCGGGTATGCGGACGGCGACCCAGGCTTACATGCGCAACACCGCCGTGCTCACCACCCAGCTGACCGACGAGGACGGCGCGACGGCGGAGATTGTCGATTTCGCCCCGCGCTTCCGGCTCTACGACCGCGGTTATCGCCCGGCGTCCTTCATCCGGCTGGTGCGGCCGATGTCAGGCGCGCCACGCATTCGTGTCCGTCTGCGTCCGACCACCGATTGGGGGCAGGGCGAGGCGGAGATCACCAGCGGCTCGAACCATATCCGCTATGTCGGCAAGGAAGTGACCATGCGGCTCACGACCACCGCGCCGGTCTCGCACATCACCGACGAGCGCATGTTCCGCCTGGAAACCCCGATCGCCATGTTCCTGGGGCCGGACGAGCCTTTCCAGGGCGAGGTCCTGTCGACGGTCAACCGGATGCTCAACGACACCGCCCAATACTGGCGCGAGTGGGTGCGCTCGCTGGCCATACCGCTCGACTGGCAAGAGGCGGTGATCCGCGCGGCCATCACCCTCAAGCTGTGCGCCTATGAGGAGACCGGCGCGATCGTGGCGGCGCTGACCACCTCGATCCCCGAGGCGCCGGACAGCGGGCGCAACTGGGACTATCGCTACTGCTGGATCCGCGACGCCTACTACGTCGTCCAGGCGCTCAACCGCCTGGGCGCGGTGGACATCATGGAGAACTACCTCGGCTTTCTGCGCAACATCACGGACGCCGCCGGCGGCGGCCATGTCCAGCCGGTCTACGCCGTCGGCTTCGAGCCGATTCTGACCGAGCACATTGTCGACAGCATGCCCGGCTATCGCGGCATGGGGCCCGTGAGGGTCGGCAATCAGGCGCACGAGCACATCCAGCACGACGTCTACGGCCAGATCGTCCTTTCCACCGCCCACGCCTTCTTCGACGAGCGGCTGATCCGCCCGGCCACGCGGGCCGATTTCGAGGCCCTCGAACGGCAGGGTGAGCGCGCCTTCGCTGTGTACGACGCGCCAGACGCGGGGCTGTGGGAGCTGCGCACGCGCTCGGCCGTGCACACCTATTCGGCGGCCATGTGTTGGGCCGCCTGCGACCGGCTGGGCAATGTGGCCGAGAAGCTGGGCCTCACCGACCGGGCCAAGCTGTGGAACGGGCGGGCGGCGGTCATCCGGGAGGCCATCGAGACCAACGCCTGGGACAAAAAGGGCCAGTACTTCGCGGCGACCTTCGGCGGCAGTGACCTGGACGCGAGCCTCACCCAGCTCGTCGACCTGCGCTTCCTGCCCGTAGACGATCCCCGCCACATGGGGACCTTGAGGGCGCTGGAAAAGCACCTGAGGCGCGGCTCCAACTTCCTCCGCTACGACGTGGCCGACGATTTCGGCGTGCCCGAGACGGCGTTCAACTTTTGCACCTTCTGGTTCATCGAGGGACTGCATCTGGCGGGGGAAACCGAAGAGGCGCGAAAGCTTTTTGAAGACATGCTGGGCAAGCGCAATCACGCCGGGCTGCTATCGGAGGACGTCGGTCTGGTCGACGGCTCGCTGTGGGGAAACTACCCGCAGACCTACTCGCTTGTGGGCTTGATCAACTGTGCCGTGCTATTGTCGCGCCCCTGGAGTTCAGTGCGATGAGCCGCTTGATCGTGGTCTCGAACCGCGTGACCGCGCCGGACAGGCGCAGCAAGGCCCCTGCCGGCGGGCTGGCGGTGGCCTTGTCCGCCGCCCTGCGCGAGTATTCCGGATTCTGGTTCGGCTGGAGCGGGCGCACGACCGAGACGTTCACCGGCGAGCTCGACCGGCGACTGGTGGACGATGTCACCGTGGTGACGGTGGACCTCGAGGAAGCCGACTTTCAGGAGTACTACAACGGCTACGCCAACGCCGCCCTTTGGCCGCTGTTTCACTACCGGATCGACCTGACCGCCTACGAGCGCTCCTTCGGCGAGGGCTATGAGCGAGTGAATCGCCGCTTCGCCGAGACCCTGGCCCCGCTGATCCAGCCGGACGACCTCATCTGGGTGCACGACTACCACCTGATCCCGCTCGGTCGGGAACTGCGGCGCCTTGGGGTGGCCAATCCGATCGGCTTCTTCCTGCACATACCGTGGCCGGCGCCGCAGCTCCTGACCACCCTGCCCAGACATCGGCAGCTGGTCGAAGCGCTGTTCGCCTACGATCTCGTCGGGTTCCAGACCGACGAATGGCTGTGGGCGTTCGAGTCCTACGTGCTCGGTGAGGCCGGGGGCACCTGGGCGCCCGATGGCCGGCTGCAGGCCTTCGGCGCGCGCCTGAAGGCCGACACCTTTCCCATCGGCCTCGATTTCGAGTCTTTCCAGGCTCTGGCGACCTCGCCGATGGCCAACCGCGCCCACGACAGGATGGCAGCGCACACCGTCTTCCGCCAACTGGTGGTCGGGGTTGACCGGCTGGACTATTCCAAGGGTCTGGAGGAGCGGCTGCTGGGCTTCGAGCAGTTCCTCGAGGACAATCCCGAACTGCGCCGCGAGGTGCTCTATCTGCAGATCGCGCCCACCTCGCGCGAGGAGGTCGAAGCCTATCAGGACCTGCGAGCTCGCATTGACGGCTTGGCCGGCCGCATCAACGGCGTGTGGGCCGATGTCGACTGGACGCCCATCCGCTATGTCCACCGCAACTTCCGCCGCGACGAACTGGCCGGCATGTACCGGGCGGCGCGGGTGTGTCTGGTGACGCCGATGCGCGACGGCATGAACCTGGTCGCCAAGGAATATGTCGCCGCCCAGGATCCGAAGGATCCGGGCGTGCTGGTGCTGTCGCGCTTCGCCGGCGCCGCCCGGCAGATGACCGACGCCGTGATCGTCAATCCCTACAGCCGCGAGGAGGTGTCCGACGCGCTGAAGGTTGCCCTGACCATGCCGCTGGCCGAGCGCATCCGCCGCTGGGAACGCCTGATCGAGGGTGTACGAACCTCGGACGTTAGGGCCTGGCGGGATTCCTTCGTCGACGCCCTGGCCAGCGCGCGCGAACCGCCCCTGCCGCTGTTTCCCTCGGCCACGACCGCCATATTACGCCAGGCGGGGCCGCAGACCCCGCTTCCCAAGATCGCGGGCCAAGCCTCACCCCGGCGCGTGCGCCATTCGCGCGAAGCGCGCCGGTCGTCATCGCCACACCCCCCTGAGGCTTAGTTCAAAGCCCCGGGAGCTTGACCTTGCCGGAGTGCTGCCGGGCGATGATCACCGGCTCGTTGCCGGTCAGGTCGTGGATGCGCTTCTCCTCGACCGCCGGATTGATCGGGGTCGAGGTATCGGCGGCGACGGCCGCCTCGGTCGGCTCGGCCGGCTTGCCCCTGTGCCAGAACATCACCCAGTCGGCGAAGCTCTTGTCCTTATGGGCCAGGGACCCGAATTCGTCGTCGACCACATAGCGGATCAGCGGATCGGCCTTGTCGCCGCCGGCCTTGGTGTCCAGCAGCTTTTCGCCCTCGCTGCGGTCGGAGGCGTCACGCTGGCCCAAAAGGGCGATGCGCGCGGCGCTTTCCGGCTGAAGCTCCTGCGGCCGAGGTTCGCCTGGGGCCGGGGGGCGAAGGGCGAAATCGGGCGGCACGACAAGCGGCGCCTTGGTCACCACCCGGAATTCGTCGGGCGTCACCTTGGCCATGCCCAGGGACTTGGACATGCTGTTGCATCCGCAGAGCGCCGAGGCGGCCAGAACCGCGACGGAAGCGGCGACGAGATTAGCGCGCATGTGTCTCTAAGATTCCCAATCAGGACCGCCCAGCCCGCCGCTTCGATAAACCATTCACGGGCGCGGCGCCACGGCCGATCATGTCCTCTCGGCGTTGGATTGGAACAGTCCTTCGATGAGAAGCAGGACGATACCGACCGTGATGGCGCTATCGGCGAGATTGAATACCCAGGGAAAGTAGAGGGCGGTTGCGTCGATGAAGTCGACCACCTGGCCGAAGCGCGCGCGGTCGGCGAAGTTGCCAAGGGCGCCGCCGATGATCAGCCCGAGGGCCAGGCCGGTGTAGAGCTTCGACGCGCGCCGCACCCATACGGCTAGGGCCGTCGCGACGGCCAGGGAGAACGCCGCCAGCGCCCACCTCATCCACGGCGCATCGCCCTGGAAGAGGCCGAAGCTGACTCCGCGGTTCTCGACCAGGGTCAGGCGCAGCGGGCCGAACAGCGGGTGCGACTCGCCCACGGTCAGCCCAAGGCCGCCGACGATCCAGCTCTTGACCGTCTGGTCGGCGGCGACCACGGCCGCGGCGAGGCCATAGGCTAGGGCGCCGGCGCGGGAGACTAGTCTCATCGGTGGCGCGCGTCCCACCAGGCGACGGCGTCGGCGTCGCGCAGGGAAAGGTCGGGATAGCGGGGATCGGTCCCCACCTCGGGCAGTATGCGCCACGAACGGGCGCACTTGCGTCCTTGCGCCCGCCTCGGCTCGACGGCGACGCCGGCGACCTCGGGCAGGCGGAAGGCGTCCGCCGGGCCGTCGCCGGCGACAAGGCTGGCCTGGCTGGCGCGGAAGACCTCGGCCGCGTCCAGGCCCTCGAAAGCGGCCAGGAGGTCAGGCTCGGCGATATGGACCGCCGGCGCGGCGTCGAGGGCGCCGCCGATGCGCTTGTCGCGTCGCTCGATCTCCAGGGCGCCGGTGACAACCCGGGTGACCCGCTCGACCTTGGCCCATCTCGCCGCTTCGGCCTCATTCCGCCAGGCGTCGGGCGTCGCCGGAAACAGGCGCACGCTGTTGGCCCCGGCGTCCGGGAACCTCGTCGTCCAGGCCTCCTCCATGGTGAAGGGGATGACCGGGGCCAACCAGACGGTCAGGCGTTCGAAAGCCAGGGACATGACCGTGCGGCAGGCCCGCCGGCGCGGCGAGTCCGGTCGGTCGCAGTAGAGCGCGTCGCGGCGGATATCGAAGAACAGCGCCGACAGGTCGTTGGAGCAGAAATCGGCCAGGGCGCGCACGGCGTCGGCGAAGCGGTAGTCGAGATAGGCCGCGCGCACGGTCCGATCCAACTCCCACAGCCGATGCAGGATGTAGCGCTCCAGCGGCGGCATCTCCGCCGGCTCGACCGCCTCGGCCGCCTCGAAGTCGGCCAGGGCCCCCAGAAGGTAGCGGACGGTGTTGCGCAGCTTGCGGTAGGCGTCGGTGGTCGTTTGCAGGATGGTGCGGCCGATGCGCTGGTCCTCGGAATAATCGGTCAGGGCCGCCCACAGGCGCAGGATCTCGGCCCCGCTCTCGGCGGCGACTTCCTGCGGCTCGACGCTGTTGCCGAGCGACTTGGACATCTTCTCCCCCTTCTCATCGAGGGTGAAGCCGTGAGTCATGACCGCCTTGTAGGGCGCGCGGCCGCGCGTGCCGCAGGCCTCCAGTAGGGACGACTGGAACCATCCGCGATGCTGGTCCGAGCCCTCGGAGTAGAGGTCGGCCGGCCAGTGGCTGTCGGCGCGGCCCTCGATCGCGAAGGCGTGGGTCGAGCCGGAATCGAACCACACGTCGAGGATGTCCTCGATCTTCTCGTAGGCTTCCGCATCGCGGTTGCCGAGAAAATCGCTGGCGGGACGGGTGAACCAGGCGTCCGCGCCTTCGCGTTCGATCAGGCCGACGATGCGGGCGTTGACGTCGGCGTCGACGAGCGGCGCGCCGGTGGCCTTGTCGACGAACATGGCCAGCGGCGATCCCCAGGCGCGCTGGCGGCTGATCAGCCAGTCGGGCCTCGTCTCGACCATCGAGCGGATGCGGTTGCGCCCGGCCTCGGGATGGAAATCGGTGACGTCAATGGCCGCAAGCGCGGTCTCCCGCAGGGTCCTGCCGCCGTGGATGTCATCGGCCAGCGGTTCGTCCAGGCGGATGAACCACTGTGGGGTGTTGCGGAAGATCACCGGCGCCTTGGACCGCCAGGAGTGAGGATAGCTGTGCTCCAGCCGGCCGCGCGCCAGAAGATTGCCGGCCTCGATCAGCTTGTCGATCACCGCGTTGTTCGCGGGGCCGAACTTGCCAGCCTTCTTGCCCTCGGTCTCCAGCACTTTCAGCCCGCCGAAGAGCGGCACATGGGCAAAGTAGGCGCCGTCCTCGTCCACCGTCTCGGGAATGTCGCGATGGCCGGCGGCGACCCACAGGGCGTAGTCGTCCGCCCCGTGGCCGGGAGCGGTGTGCACGAAGCCCGTGCCAGCCTCTTCGGTCACGTGGTCGCCGGATAGCATGGGCACGGCGAAGCCGTAGCCCGGATCGAGACGGGCCAGCGGGTGGGCGAGCATCAGGCCCTGGGGGTCGGCGGTCGCGACATGCCGCCAGGCCTTGATCTTGGCCGCCGCCCGCACGTCCTCGGCCAGTTTCTCGGCCACGATCAGACGCTCGCCGAGCCTGGCCCAGGGCGCGAAGGGCAAGCCCTCCTCCAGCGCCTCGACCTCATAGACGCCGTAGGCGACCTTCGGATTGTAGGCCACGGCTCGGTTAGCCGGGATGGTCCACGGCGTGGTCGTCCAGATGACGACGCTGGCGCCGGCGAGCTCGCCGCCGACGACGGGGAATTTGACCCACACCGTCGGCGAGACATGGTCGTGGTATTCGACCTCGGCATCGGCCAGGGCGGTGCGCTCGACCGGGCTCCACATCACCGGCTTGGAGCCGCGATAGACCTGGCCGGCGGCGACGAACTTCATGAACTCGGCGACGATGGCCGCTTCGGAAGTGAAATCCATGGTCGCGTAGCGATGCGCCCAATCTCCGATCACCCCCAGGCGCTGGAACTCGGCCGACTGCGCCTCGATCCAGCCGGCGGCATAGTCGCGGCAGCGGGCGCGGAACTCGGCCTTGCTGACCTCGTCCTTGGTCCGTCCCTCGGCCCGGAAGGCCTCTTCGATCTTCCACTCGATCGGCAGGCCGTGGCAGTCCCAGCCAGGCACATAGTCGACGTCATAGCCGAGCGCGAAGCGCGAACGGACGACGAAATCCTTGAGCAGCTTGTCGAGCGCGTGGCCGATATGGATCGCGCCATTGGCGTACGGCGGTCCGTCGTGCAGCACGAAAAGCGGCGCGCCGGCGGCCTGCCGCGCGCGGCGGACGTCGGCGTAGAGGCTCTTCCAGCCGGCCAGGATGCGCGGCTCGAGCGCCGGCAATCCCGCGCGCATGGGAAAGGGCGTCTGGGGCAGGAAAACGGTTTCGCGGTAGTCGCGTTTGGCGGCGTCGTCGGCCATCGGGAGTTCCACCAGGTTCGAACAAGAAGGGACAGCGACCCGGCGCGCGCCTCGGATTTGGCGTCACGCCGGGCGGTTAATTCGCGTCGCTGTCCGCACCCGGGTCATGGCGCGCATGTAGCAGAGCCGCCCGCGCGCCGATAGGGGCAAAGGCTTGACGCGACCCGCCGAGACACGCAGCCATGACCTCATGACCTTCACCAAGCGCCTGCGCGCGCCGATCATGGCCGGCGAGATCACCTGCAGCGTGCGCGTCTGGCAGCGGCCGCATGTGCGTGTCGGCGGCCGCTATCGACTTGGACCGGGGGCGATCGAGGTGACGGGGCTGCGCCAGATCGAACTGGCCGACATCACTCCCGCCCTGGCGCGCCGCTCCGGATTCGCCGGCGTCGTCGACCTGCTCAAGGTGGCCAAGCATGGGCCAGGCGAGAACGTCTATCTGGTGGAATTCGAATACAGGCCGGGGTGAGAATACGTTCGGCCACGCACTGGTTGTAAACATTCCATGGTAATCTCGGAACCTTCCAATGAGTCGCTAGGTTTCCGTGACCTGATCCGATGGGGGGAAATTGGTGAATTCGATGGATAATTTGACCCTCAGGGCCGAAGCGCTGGTCGACGCGGCCGTGAGGGCCGTGGAACGGGGCGACAGCCTGCTGGACGCTCTCGATGCCCTGCAGGCGCCGATATATGTGACGGACGCAGAGGGCCTGATCACCCATTTCAGCCGGGCCTGCATCGGCTTCGCGGGCCGCACCCCCGCCGCCGGCAAGGACCGTTGGTGCGTCACCTGGCGGTTGTACACCGAGGACGGGGTCTTCCTGCCGCACGATCAGTGCCCGATGGCGGTTACGATCCATGAAAAGAAGCCGGTGCGCGGGGCGCGGGCCGTCGCGGAGCGTCCCGATGGCACGCGGGTGACGTTCCAACCGTTTCCGACGCCGGTGTTCGACGATGACGGCCAGTTCGTCGGCGCGGTCAATTTGTTCATCGACGTCACGGAGCATCGTCAGATCGCCGAGCTGCGCGACAAGGCCGCCAAGTGCCGGCGCATGGCGCGCCACATCGGAGACCGCCGTACGGTCGA
>JBOHLC010000229.1:0-2677 GCA_050729395.1 Caulobacteraceae bacterium | reverse complement strand
CCAGTTCCAGGACATCAAATGCGGCTGGACCCTCGCCAACATCATGGCCGCCCTACAAGATGTGTGAATCTGCTAGCCCAAAGGGAGAGGTCGAGACGCGCTGATGAGCGCGTCCGGGTGAGGGTCTGATCTCACCTCCCTGGAAACGGAGGCTTGAGCACTCGTCCTCTCCCCAAAGCCCGTCCTCGGGCCGGGGCTTCGCCGACGCGCGGGAGATGAACGGTTGACCGCCGGCGCGCCTTCGGTCATACTTCAGGTATGAAAGTCGCCGTCTCGATCCCCGACCCGGTTTTCGCCGAGGCCGAAATCCTGGCCAAGCGATTTGGGACGTCGCGCAGCGAACTCTATAGCCGCGCCCTCGGCGAATTCATCGGGCTTCACGCGCCGGAACGCGTCACCGAGGCCATGAATTCGGTGGTGGACGCGGTCGGCCCGGCGCCCGACGCCTTCACCGCCGCGGCGGCGAGGCGTGTCTTCGACCAGATTGAATGGTGATCGCCCAGGGCGAGATCTGGTGGGCCGATCTGGGCGAACCGACAGGATCCGCGCCGCCCTACCGTCGCCCGGTCGTCGTCGTGCAATGCGACGCGGTCAATCGAAGTCGCATCGGAACGGTCGTATGCGTGCCGCTGACCAGCAATCTGAAATGGTCGGGCGCGCCTGGAAACGTGTCGCTAACGGCAAAATCGACGGGTTTGGACAAGGACTCCGTCGCCAACGTCTCGCTTGTGGTCGCGCTCGACAGTCGCCAGCTGAGCGAGCGCGCCGGCAGGATTTCCTCGCGCCAGCTCGAGGCGATCCTCTTCGGGATCGACATCATCCTCGGACGCTAGCGCCCGCCCCGGGCGGACTTGCCCCGGAGGATAGGGAAAGGCGGCGACGAGGCGGTGCTCAGGCCGGGCTGCCGGGGGCGTCCTCGTCGAGATCGACGTTCTCGATCACCCCGCGCCGCACATTGCTGCGCCAGAAGCCGTAGGAGAAATAGAGCCCCAGGCCGGCGATCCCCCAGAGCGGAAAGACGAGCTTCGCCGACAGGGGGAGGCTGAAGAACAGCACCGCGCAGCCGATGATCGACAACGGCGCGACGATGAACAGCAGCGGGGCCCTGAATGGCCTGACCCGGGTTTTGTCCGTGAAGCGCAGGATGACCACCGCCAGGGAGACCACCGCGAAGGCGAACAGGGTGCCGGCGTTGGAAATGTCCGCCAGCTTGCCCACCGGCAGCAGGGCCGCGGCGATCGCCACGACCACCCCGGTGATCATGGTCACGACATAGGGCGTGCCGAAGCGCGGGTGCACGCGGCTCAGGAACGGCCACAAAAGGCCATCGCGCGACATGACGAAGAAGATGCGCGTCTGGCCGAAGATCATCATCAGCACCACCGAGGGCAGGGCAAAGCCGGCCGCCAGGCCGACGAGATTGCCCACGAACGGATAGCCGGTGTTGCGCAGCACGTGAGCCAGCGCCTGGCGCGAGCAGACCAGCGGCTGGGGACCGACGATCTCGGCGCACCTGTGGGTGAGGCCCAGCGAACCGGCCGCCAGATGTTCGCCGTGGGGGCCGAAGACCGGTTGCGATCCGAAGGAACCGGTCACGCCGGCCGAGACCAGGAGATAGAAGACGGTGCAGATGAGCAGGGAGCCGATCAGGCCGATCGGCACGTTGCGCTGCGGGTTCTTGGTCTCCTCGGCGGCGGTCGAGACGGCGTCGAAGCCGACGTAGGCGAAGAAGATCGAGGCCGCCGCGCCCAGCACGCCCGCGCCGCTGCCGCCCAGCGGATCGCCCCAGCCCATGGGCGTGAACGGCTTGAAGTTGGCCAGGTGCATCATCGGCAGGGTCAGGGCGCAGAATGCCGTCAGGGCCACCACCTTGACCGCCACCAGGACGGCGTTGACCGAGGCGCTCTCCTTGGTGCCGACCACCAGCAGGCCGGTCACCAAGGCGACGATGATCACGGCCGGCAGGTTGAATACCCCGCCGCCGTCGGGACCGGCGGCGAGCGCGGCCGGTATGGTGAAGTGCGCGAAATCATGCAGCAAGCCGACGATGTAGCCGGACCAGCCGACGGCGACCGCGCTGGCGCCCAGGGCATATTCGAGGATCAGCGCCCAGCCGACCAGCCAGGCGACGAGCTCGCCGAGGACGGCGTAGGAATAGGTGTAGGCCGAGCCGGCCACGGGGACCATGGAGGCGAGTTCGGCGTAGCACAGCGCCGCCACGGCGCACACCGCGCCGGCGATGATGAAGGAGATCATCATGCTGGGGCCGGCTTTCTGCGCGGCCTCGGCCGTCAGCACGAAGATGCCGGTGCCGATGACCGCGCCGATGCCGAGCAGCGTCAGCTGTATGGGTCCGAGCGATCGCCGCAGCGACTTCTTCTCGGCCGTGGCCAGAATCTGGTCGAGAGACTTAACCCGCCACATGCATCCCCCTTAAGCGCGTCTCTTGCGCGCGCGTGCGCCGACAGACTCATCAACCTAGCTAGGTCCATGCGGCGAGTCATTGTCCTTCTCATCCCCCCGCATCACCCCATTGCGTCATCCCAAAACTCCGTCATGTATGGACGGCCCCTTCCCGGCAAGGGGGCTCTGGGCGGTCTTGGCGAATAGTTTGGAGCGGTCATGTATCCGGCCTTTTTGCGCGGCCGTTTGTGACCGCTGGCCCGCAAGGGTTTCG
>JBOHLC010000228.1:0-1658 GCA_050729395.1 Caulobacteraceae bacterium | reverse complement strand
ACACAGCTCAAGACCGTGCTCGTGGCCGCCTGCGCGCTTGTCGATGTCGACGGACGGGTGCTGATCGCCAAGCGTCCGGCGGGCAAGCAGCTGGCCGGCCTGTGGGAGTTTCCGGGCGGCAAGGTCGAGCCGGGCGAGTCTCCGGAAGCCTGCCTGATCCGCGAGCTGCGCGAGGAGCTCGGCATCGAGGTGACCCAGGCCTGCCTCGCGCCGTTCGTGTTCGCCAGCCACGCCTACGAGAGCTTCCACCTCCTGATGCCGCTCTTTCTCTGCCGGCGCTGGGAAGGCTTCGCGATCGCCCTTGAACACGAGGCGCTGGCCTGGGTGCGGCCGGAAAAGATGGACGCATATCCCATGCCGCCGGCCGACAAGCCTCTGGTCGCCTGGCTGCGCGATCTGCTTTAACGCGCCTCATGATCCCATATGTCCGCGATCTCGACTTCGAATACGGCCGTTGCGATGAGGTCAGCCCGCTCATCCGCCGGGTGATCGCCAACAATCCCGGGCCCTTCACCTATCTCGGCACCGGCACCTATATCGTCGGCCACGGCGAGGTCGCGGTGATCGATCCGGGTCCGGACGATCCGGCGCATCTGCGGGCGATCCTGCGCGCCATCGAGGGTGAGCGGGTCAGCCATATCCTCGTCACCCATCATCACGCGGACCACTCGCCGCTGGCGCGGGCGCTGAAAACGGAGACCGGCGCGCCGGTGTTCGGCTGCGCGGTGGCCAGACCGCCCGTCGAGGGCACGGTCAGGCTCGAAGCCGGCTATGACGACTTCACGCCGGATGTGTCGATTTGTGGCGGCGCCACGATCGAAGGCCGAGGCTGGACGGTCGAAGCCATTCCCACGCCCGGCCACACCTCGAACCACATCTGCTATGCGCTCGCCGAGGAGAACGCGCTGTTCTCGGGCGATCACATCATGGGCTGGTCGACCACCGTGATCACTCCGCCCGACGGCGACATGGGCGACTATCTCGCCAGCTTGGACAAGGTGAACGCACGTGGGTTTGCCACGCTGTGGCCGACGCACGGGCCGCCGATCCGCGATGTTGGACCATTCATCGACGCCTACATCGCCCACCGGCGCGAGCGCGAGGCTCAGATCCTGGGCGAACTCGCCGCCGGAGAGACGCGCATCAAGGCCATGGTGCCCCGGCTGTACGCCGCCGTCGACCAGCGCCTGTGGCCGGCCGCCGCCCACTCGGTGTTGGCGCACATGCTCGAACTGGTGAAGACCGGCCGCGTCACCGCCGACGGCCCGCCGGGGATCGGAAGCGAGTACAGGCTGGCGGCGTGATCGGGTCCTAGAGCGCGGCGGCCTTGGCCGTGGGCATCTCATAACCGGCGAAGCGTTGGCGGATCAGCTTCTTGTCGATCTTGCCGGTCGCCCCCAGCGGTATGTCATCAACGAACTCCACCGCGTCGGGCATCCACCAGCGGGCGATCTTGCCGTCCAGGAAGCGCAGGAACTCCTCGGCCGTGGCCGTCTCGCCGTCCTTGAGCTTGACCAGGAGCAGTGGCCGCTCATCCCACTTGGGATGGGCGACGCCGATGACCGCGGCCATGTAGGCCTTGGGGTGACCGGCGGCGATGTTCTCGATCTCGATCGAGCTGATCCATTCGCCCCCGGACTTGATCACGTCCTTCGCCC
>JBOHLC010000227.1:0-2640 GCA_050729395.1 Caulobacteraceae bacterium | reverse complement strand
TGGCTGGAAGACCGTGTGCTCGAACCCTTCGACAGGCAAATACTGGCAATCGACATCCTGGTCGCACGGCGATGCGCCGCCTTGCACGTTCCCGATCCACGGCCAGAGCGCGACGCACTCATCGCCGCGACAGCGCTGACCCACGGATTGACCGTCGTGACGCGGAATATCGCCGACTTTGAGCCGACTGGGGTGGCCGTGCTTAATCCTTGGTTGGCTGCCAAGACATGAAATGGTCGAGTGCGCAGGCGGGGAAGCCATGATAGGGCGCGGAGCAGATTTCATGAATCGAGCACTGGGACTGGTGTTGGCTTGCGCCTTCGCCCTGCTGGCGCGGGGCGCCGCCGCGGCGCCGGCGGCGAACGCCGAGGTCGGTCCCGGTTACGACATCGAGATGAGCCGGATGATCCCCATGCGGGACGGCGTGCGGCTGGAAGCCTGGATCTTCAAGCCATCGCATCTGCGGGCGAAAGCGCCGGCGGTTCTGGAGCTCACGCAATACGACATCGACTGCGGGCGCGATCAGGACTTCAAGACCTTCGTCAAGCGCGGCTACGTATTCGTGCAGGTCGAGGTGCGCGGGCGCGGCCGCTCGGGCGGGGAAAAGAGAGACAATCTCGGCCTGCAGGTCGGCCGCGACGGACATGACGCCGTGGAATGGATTGCAGCTCAGCCCTGGAGCGACGGACATGTCGTCATGTATGGCGGCTCGTTCGTGGGCATGACGCAGTGGCGCACCGCCGCGCAGATCCCGCCGAATCTTTCGGGGATCGCCCCCTATGTGCCGATCTATCCGGGATGGGACGTTCCCAACTCCAACGGCATTCCGCAGGCCTGGTCCGCCGTGATCCTGGGTTATGTCGCGGGCCGCACGCTGAACACCGATTTCATCGCCAGCGACTACTGGCAGAAGAAGATGCTGGAGCATTACGCCGAGCAGGCGCCGTTCCGCACCCTCGACGACGCCATCGGCATTCCCCAGGACGATTGGTGGATGGTGGACAGCCGGGGGAAGAAACTGTCGTTCATGAAAATGTGGCTCGATCATGTGGGCGACGAGGCGTTCAATCTCGCCGCCGAGCCGAAGCCCGCCGATTTCGCCAAGATGAAGTTTCCGGTGTTCACCGCGACCGGTTTCTTCGACGACGATCAGCCCGGCGCGCTGCATTACTACAACCGCTATTCGCGATACGCGCCGGCCAAGCAGGTGAGCGATCTTCTGCTCGTCATCGGGCCCTGGGATCATTTGGGCACGCAACATCCGGACAAGACGATCGAGGGCCTGGCCATCCCCGCCAATGCGGTGATCGACATGAACAAGCTGCACGCCGATTGGTACGACTGGGTGCTGGGTCGTGGACCGCGCCCCGCCTTCCTGAGCGACCGGGTGACCTATTTCATGATGGGCGCCGACGAGTGGCGCCATGCGCGCACCTTGCAGGGCGCGTCTTCAGGCCAGGATCTCGCGCTCTATCTGGGCGATGCGCGCGGCACGCCAGGCAATCTTTCCGCTCCGGGCGCGCTCTCCGTTTCGCGGCCGGGCGCGGAGCCGCCAGCGGTGATCGTCAGCGACCCGCGCACCCTGCCGGAACTGGCGGTCGCCGGCGAGCTCGAAGGCGAAAACCTTCTGAGCCAGTTCCGCGCCAGCGAAAAGGACGCGCTCGTCTTCCAGTCCGCGCCGCTGGCGCGGGATGTCGACGTGGTCGGCCAGATGCGCCTGAACCTGATCGTGCAGTCGGACGCGCCGGATTTCGATCTGTGGGCGCAGGTGCAGCTGGTCAAGCCGGACGGTTCGGCCGTGACGCTGGGTCAGGATATCCGCCGCGCGCGCTTCCGCGACGGCTTCTTCAACGAGGAGCTTCTCGAGCCAGGTCAGGTGGTGACACTCCCGTTCGAATTCAACTGGCTGGCGTGGCGGCTTCCCACGGGCGCGCGGCTCCGGCTGGTCCTCATGCCGCTCAACTCGCCCAACTATCAGAAGAACTACAACACCGGCGGCCGCATCGGATACGAAGATCCGAAGGACGCCCGCGTGGCCCACATCAAGCTCTTCCACGATGGCCGCCAGGCCAGCGCCCTGTTGTTGCCGTTGGCCGCCGCGGCGCGACAACAGTCCAGCGCGCCCGGCGATGGCCGTGTCGCAACCCCACACTGACCGAACTCTGTTGGCGAAGAGTGTTGGAAAGAAAAACTGCCGCGGGCGGTGCGGCCAACTAATGCACGGCCGAGGGCGCCTCCGCCGCCGCGAGCCAGGACTTGTACATGCCCGCGCGGTAGTTCCCGGGCACCGTGCGGAAGGAGACGTTCAGGCGGTTCCACATGTTGATCAAGGCCACGGCGAGCGTGAGATCGACCAACTCTTCCTCGGAGAAGTGCTCTTTCACCTGCTCGTAGACGCCATCGGGAACGTGAGTGTCGGCCACGCGCGTGACCGCCTCGGTCCACTCGAGCGCGGCGCGCTCGCGCGCGTCGAAATACGGCGTCTCGCGCCAGGCGTCGAGCGCGTAGAGGCGCTGCTCGGATTCGCCCTCGGCGCGGGCATCCTTGGTGTGCATGTCAAGGCAGTGCGCGCAGCCGTTGATCTGGGATGCGCGCGTCTTGACCAGGTTTAGTAGCGGCGATCCCAGACTGGAGCTGTGC
>JBOHLC010000226.1:0-5050 GCA_050729395.1 Caulobacteraceae bacterium | reverse complement strand
CGTCTATGATCTCACCGAGCGGGTGCTACCGAAGAGGATTCTCAATCTACCGACGCCAAGCGAAGCCGACGCTCACCGCGAACTGGTGACGATCGCCGCCCGGGCGCTCGGCGTCGCCACCGAGGGCGACCTGCGCGACTATTTCCGCATGCCGGTGGCCGAGACCAAGGCGCGCCTGGCCGAACTGGTCGAGGCGGGCGAGCTGACGCCGGTCACGGTCAAGGGCTGGCGCCAGGCGGCCTATCTCGCTCCGGAGGCGAAGGCGGCCCGGCCCGACGGCGCGGCCGTGCTCCTCTCGCCGTTCGACAACCTGATCTGGCGTCGCGAGCGGGCCGAGCGCCTGTTCGGGACGCGCATCCGCATCGAGATCTACACCCCGGCGCACAAGCGCCAGCATGGCTATTATGTGCTGCCGTTCCTGCAGGGCGAGGAGATCACCGCCCGGGTGGACCTAAAGGCCGACCGCGCCGGCGGCGTGCTCAAGGTGCAGTCGGCCCATCTCGAGCACCACGCGAGCGCGGCGGCCGTGGCCGGCCCGCTGGCCACCGAGCTGCGCCTGATGGCCGGCTGGCTGGGCCTAGCCGACGTCGCAATCGCCGGTCGCGGCGACCTGGCGCACGCCTTGGCGGCCGCGTCGGGCGAGCGCGCGCAGGCGTAGGCTCGACCAAGGTCCGCTGGCCGGACAGAAACCAATGCCCGCCAACGACCCTATTGCGGACCTGAGCGCCAAAGTGTGAACTCAGCAACCGAGGGGGACCGGAATGCGATATCGTCTGAACCCAGTTATCCTGGTCACACAAGTCGCTGTCTTTGCCGCGCTTTGCATTGCGGGCGCTTACTCGAATTATGAAGGTTTTCACGACGCTAAGCCGCGTCCGGACAGCATACATGCTCGATTAATTCAATATGGGCACGAACCACCGCACTATGTTGCTGCCGATCAATTTCAGCGATGGCAGCTGACGTGGGCGGCCACCGGCATATTGATCATCGCATTTGTTGGTCTGCTTTGGTTGCAATGGCGGCTGAGAAGCCGTGACCTTTGATCGCACGGATACACGGATACGGTGACAGTGCACTTATCTACTGGATTAGCTGGCTGATCTTGTTGGGAAATAAGTGCACTGTCACCGAAACCACCCCTGTAGTCCCCTTGCCGCTTGTCCCCGATCAGCACGGATTGCGTCCCAGCCCCGTATGGACGGCGCATGCCGCGATCGAGGCTTCACCCTCCGCCACGCTGATCTGATTGAGGCCCCTGACCACATCTCCGGCCGCGAACAGTCCGGGTATGGACGTCTCCTGATGCTCTCCGACGCGAAGGCGCCCTTCGCCATCGAGTTCCGCGCCGAGGCGCCCAGCGAGCGTTGTCTGGGGCGTCACGCCGAAAGCGGCATAGAGGATGTCGAAGTGGACCGGTCCAGGCTCGTCGGAGAGGGCGACCCTGACCCTGTGTCCATGCAGCTCGACAGAGCTAAGCTCCCCGCGATTCGCCTTGATGTGTGATTCCGCCAGCGCGCCGGTCATGGCCGTCGAGAGTTGTGCGTTGGGCGTCACGACCAGTTCCACGTCGCGCGAGTAGGTTCGCAGGAACAGCGCCTCCCTGGCGGCGTGATCTCCATCGCCAACGACGCCTATCCGGCCGTCACGCGCTTCGTAGCCATCGCAGATAGGGCAGATACGGACGACCCCCTTGTCGATCGCTTCGGCGATGGCGGGAAGGACAGGAATTGTGTCCACGACTCCCGTCGCGAGAATGAGAGACCGGGCCGGCGCCCAGTCACCGTCGATCCGAGCCTCGAACCGCGCCGAGGAACCGCGACGAAGGTCTTCGACCTGACACCTGCGCACTGAGATCTCGAAGCTTGCCGCCTGGTCGGACAGGCGGTCCAGAAGATCCTCGCCCCGTATTCCTTTTGGAAAACCTGGGAGGTTGTGGCTGCGTGGAACGCGCTTGGCGCGACTGGCTCCGCAATCGGCGATGAGGACCGATCGTCGAAATCTGGCCAGATAGATCGCGGCGGTGAGCCCCGCCGGACCCGCGCCTACGATCAGGCAGTCCACTGGCTCACGCACGGCAGCCTCCCGGAATTGACCAATCGCCCAGGAGGGCAACAAGCCACCCATCTCGGGCGTTCCCGGCGCCCGCCGCGCGATCTCGCTGCCGCCACGCGACCCTTAGTGGATTTTCGGAGTGGTCTACGCTGTCGCGGTCGCTTCCGCCGCCGCTAAACGTGCTTCGGCCGCTGCGATCATGGCCCTGAAGCGCGGATCATCGCGGATGGGGTCGAGGTCAGGATCGACCTTGGCGTGCTCCAACCAAGGCGCGCTGGTGCGTTCACACCATGGGCCGATCAAGTCGAGCGCGCCTGCGATGTCCCCAAGGTAGCGGCTCAGCCCGCAGGCGAGATTGTAGCGCATATTCTGATTGTCGGGATCCACCAACAGGGCGCGTCTGACCCAATCATTGGCCCGTTCAGCCTCTTTGAGGACGGCCAACATGCATGCCCCCGAGCCCAGCGCCGCCCCGTTGCCGGGGTCCTTCGCAAGGGCGATCTCGCAGCGGGAAAGACACAGCTGAGCCGTTCGCTGAGCTGCTTTTGCGTTGCCCAGCGCGACGTAGCACGTGACGAGCATGGCCGGGGAGTTGAAGTCGGTCACCATCAACGCCGCCGCACTCTCGAAATGCGGAATGGCCTCAGCGAGCCTGTGCTGGCCGAATTTCACAACGGCGGCGATCCGGCAGACCTCGTAGGACTCGGCATCAAGTCTCAAGGCGGTCTCGACCGCGTCCGACGCCTCGTCAAGTCGCCCCTCATTGCGCAATTGGGCCGCCTTGAGGGCGTGGGCCTCGGCCAGATTCGGATCGAGCGAGAGCGCCATTTCCGCCGCTTCCCCGCTGTCGATCTCGCGTTGGCCGTGGCGGAACTTCAGGTCCGCCTGCGCTCGTCCCATCAAGGCCCAGGCGCGTGCATAGGAGCGATCGATCTCCGTGGCCCGGCGACAGAGCCGGATTACTGCCTCCTCGCGCCGCGAATCCCCGAAATTGCCGGACACCCAGTACTGGCGGGCCATGAGATAGAGGTCGTAGGCTTCGGCGCTGTCAGTGCCGCGCCGCTCGATGGCCCTCTTCTCCTCCGGCAGCAGCTTGAGCCTTAGGGCCGCGACAATGGCTTGAGAGATCTCGTCCTGAAGGGCGAAGATGTCGTCGAGGTCACGGTCAAAACGCTCTGCCCACAGATGGTCGCCCGTGGCCCCGTCGATGAGCTGGGCGCTTATGCGAACACGGCCGCCCGCCTTGCGTACACTGCCTTCCAGCACGTGGCTGACGTTCAACTCGCGGGCCACATCGTTGACCCTGACGGCCTTGCCCTTGAAGGTGAAGGCAGTGTTACGCGCCACCACTGAGAGCGCCGAGACCTTGCTCAGGTCGGTGATGATGTCCTCGCTGATTCCGTCGCTGAAATACTCCTGCTCCGCGTCGCCGCTCATATTGGCAAACGGCAGCACGCAGACGGAAAGTTTGTGCACGAGCGGTGCTGCAACGGCCGCCCCTGCCGGTCCCGTCGCCGCCGCGCCCACCAGGTCGGCGACGCTGGCCGCGATCTTGCGCCAGCCCGGATGATCGGCGTCTCCTGACCAGCCGCTCAGATCGGCGCACTGAATTTGATTGAAAGGTAGCGGCGGCGAGGCGCTGTCGAGTCTCAGCTGCACGAGGGTGCCGGCTTCGCGCGCCACCTCAGCCTCCGCCCGCACCCACTGCGACCTCACCGCCTCCGCGGACCAGATGACGACCACGGCCTTGGCGGCTCTGAGCCGCTCCTCGATCACTTCAGCGTACGTGCGATGCGCCGGGATCTCGTCGTCGCGCCACACCCCGTGACCCAGCGAGCGCAGCGCTTCGCCGATCGCCCGGGCCTCCCCCTCCGTGGATCTGGCATACGAGATGAAGACGTCTGGCATGCTGACTCGAACTCGCCCGTGGCCGACGCCAGACCCTAACGACGCCAAACTCCAGCAAGCAAGGGAAAGGTCCTACCGAGCCCGGCGCCGGACGTTCGCCAATGTCCAATTTCCACCCCACTCGGAGGTTCGGCGGGTCCGCTTGCGGCAGGCGGCGCCTACGGTAGTTACGGTGACAGTGCGCTTGTCTCCCTGGTGTGGTGGATCAGCTAGGCAATCTTTGGTCAGATTAGTGCACTGTCACCGAAACCCCCATCGTTCCCGCCCGCTCGGCGTCCTTCCACTTGTAGATCAGCTGGCGGTGAACCCCGAACTCACGGGCCAGGGCGGCGACCAGCTCGCCAGCCTCCAACCGGGCCAACGCCGCCCGCTTGAACTCCACACTGAAACTTCGATGAACCTCGGACATCGTTCTCCTCTCCTAGAGAACTGTCCCCTATTTCCCCTGTCTGACTTTCGGGGTCCATTCCAAGCACCTGTCCCCCCGTTTCCAGCCACGCCGATCACGCCGAACATGGAGCCTTAAACCGCCGGCCTCGGAAAACCCTCACCCGGAGCGGCTGGCGCCGCTCTCGACCTCTCCCAGAGGGAGAGGAGAAGAGGCGAAGCGGCCATCGCCATCTCTCTCTTCATCTGTGGCCATCTGCGTCATCTGTGGATCTCTTCTCTTCTCCCGCCCCTCCGCCCGGCGGCTGATAGCCGGCGACCCCGGTCCGCCAGAGGAGGAAGGCGTAGGTGTCCACCGCCTCGGCGTCCTGCTGGGCGCGCGTGGAGCCGATGCCATGGCCGGCGTCGTAGTCCACGCGCAGCAGCACCGGCCGTCCGGAGGATGTCGCCGCCTGCAGCCGGGCGGTCATCTTGGCCACGTGGAACGGGGCGACGCGCGAGTCCGTCACCCCGGTGGTCAGGAGCACCGCCGGATAGGGCGTCCCGTCGCGCACGTGCTGATAGCTGTCGATCTCCTTGAGGGCGCGATAGCCCGCCGGATCGCTGATCGCGCCCCACTCCGGCTCCTCGGTGAAGCTTTCCTGCTCGACCACATAGCGGAGCGGGTTGGACCAGCCGACGCCGTCGATCACCGCGGCGA
>JBOHLC010000225.1:0-7172 GCA_050729395.1 Caulobacteraceae bacterium | reverse complement strand
GCCGCCGACCGCCGTCGGCAGGGCCATGAGGATGATCACCGGTTTGAAGAAGCTGCGTAACAGCAGGACCATCACCGCATATACCAGGCCGATGGCCGCTCCGAGGGCGGTGACGAAGCCGATGGCCAGTTGAGTGTAGGCTTCCTCCTGGCCTTCCTCCGCCTTGCCGACGCCCGGCGGCAGATGCTTCATGATCGGCAGCTTGCTGATCCTGGCCGTGGCGTCGCCGACCTGCAGGCCGCCGGTGGTGTCGGCGACGACGGTGAGATTGCGTTTGCGGCCGACGCGGTCGATCACCGACGGGCCCGCCTGGAAATAGACGTCGGCGACGCTGTCGAGGGTCGTCACGCCGCCGGCGGCCGTCGGCAGGCGCATATTCTTGATCACGCTCAGGTTCGTTCGGTCGGCCTCGGGCAGGCGGACGCGCACGGGGATGCGCCGCTCGCCCTCGTCGAGCTTGGACACATTGGCGTCAATGTCGCCGACCGTGGCGATGCGGGCGGCGTCGGCGATGGTCTCGGCTGAGACGCCGAGCCGCGCGGCCTCGTCGGTCTTGGGGCGGACCACCAGTTCCGGACCCGGCGGGGGCGTGTCGGACCGGGGATCGGAGATGCCCGGCACGGTGCGCATTTCGCGCTCCAGTTCGAGCGCCGCGGCGTCGAGGTTCTTGCCGGTCTCGCTCGTCAGGATCACCTGCACGTCGGCGACGCCGAAGCCGGAAGTGTCGAACGTCAGCCGCGCGTCGGGAATGAGGCGCAGCTGATCGCGGATACGGTCGCGGATCTGGGCGACCTTGGCCTTGCGGTCGGGCTTGAGGATCGCGGCCACCGCGCCTTGATTGGGACCGGCGGAGCCGGAGATGCCGCCGCCGGGACCGGAGGAGACGTTCTGGCCACCCATCTGGGTGTAGACATGGGCCGTCTCCGGCTGGGCGAGCAGCAGCTTCTGCAGCTTGTTGGTCACCGTGCGCATGTCGTCCAGCGTCGCGCCCGGCGGCCCCTGGACGTTGATGTAGTAATAGTTGGGATCGCCTTCGGGCTGGATGCCCTTCTTCAGGGGAATGAACAGCGCCATCGAGGCGGCGAAGATGATGAGGCCGATCAGCGCCGACAGCCAGCGGTGGTCGAGGGCCCACCCGAGCGGTCCGGAATAGAACCTCGGCAGCGGCGCGCGCACCCGCGGCGGCTTGGGCTTCAACAGATAGGCCGCCAGGAGCGGCGTCAGCAGCCGGGCGACGACCAGGGAGAACAGCACGGCGACCGAGACCGTCAGGCCGAATTCCTTGAAGAACTGACCGGGGATGCCGGGCATGAACGCCACCGGGAAGAACACCGCGACGATGGCGAAGGTGCAGGCGACGACGGCCAGGCCGATCTGGTCCGCGCCCTCCATGGCCGCCTGATACGGCCGCATGCCGACGAAGACGCGCTTCTCAATATTCTCGATCTCGACGATGGCGTCATCCACCAGGATGCCGATGACCAGCGTCAGGCCGAGCAGAGTGACGACATTCAGGCTGAAGCCGACCAGATTCATGAACACGAACGTCGGGATCAGCGACACCGGCATGGCGACGGCGGTGATCGCCGTCGCTCGCCAGTCGCGCAGGAACAGCCACACCACCAGGGCGGCGAGCGCCATGCCTTCCAACAGGGTGTGGACGGTGGCCGAGAACCCGGCGCGCGTGGAGTCCACGCGCGAGACGATCTTATGAACGACCAGGCCCGGATGGTCGTGCTCGATCTTTGTGATTGTCCTGTCGACTTCGTCCTCGACCGTGACCTCGCTCGAGGTCTTGGTCTTGCTGACCTCGAAGCCGACCACCGGCTTGCCATCGAATAGGGAGTAGGTCCGCCGCTCGGCCGTCCCGTCGCCGATATCGGCCACGTCGGACAGGCGCACGAACCGGCCGCCGGGCGTGGGAATGCTGAGGTTGCGGATGGCGTCGACGCTGGTCGCCGCGCCCAGGATGCGCACCGTCTGCTCGCGGCCGCCGATGGTCGAGGTGCCGCCGGGCGAATCGACGTTCATCTGCGCCAGGGCGGCGCTGATCTGCGAGGCCGTCAGGCCCTGGGCGGCCAGCTTGTCGGGATCGACAAGGACGTTGATCTCGCGGTCGACGCCGCCGATGCGGTAGATCTGGGCGACGCCCGGTTGGGTCTGCAGCGTGCGCGAGATCGAATTGTCGACCAGCCACGAGAGGCTGGCTTCGGACATCCCCGGGTCGGAGACGGCGTAGGTTATGATCGGCTCGCTGTCGACCTCGAGCCGCTGGATGACCGGCGGGTTGATCTCCCTGGGCAGGGTGTTGCGGATCTGATCGATCTTGGAACGGACGTCCTCGGTGACCTTCTGCACGTCCTGGCCGAGGTGGAACTGGACGATGGTGATCGAAGAGCCCTGGCTGACCGTGGAGTCGATGGATTCGACATTGGACAGGCCGGTCAGAGAATTTTCCACCAGGCGCGTGACCTGGTTTTCCATTTCCGCCGGCGCGGCCCCGCTACGCGTCACCTGGATCATGACGGCGGGGAATTCGATGTTGGGGTACTGCTTGATCGGCAGGGAGAAATAGGAAATCAGCCCGGCGATGATGGCGGCGATGAACAGCACCGCCACGGGCGTTGGGTTCCTGATCGCCCAGGCGGAGATGCGCAGCTGCCGACCGCCGGCGCCGCTGGGAAGTATGGTCGGCTCTCTCACAGCAACTGTCTCATGAGCCGGCGACCGGCCGAACGTAGTCGCCCGGAACGATCATCGCGCCGGCCTTCTCGAGCACGCGCGCGCCGTCGCTCGGTCCGGTCAGGAGCTCGACATAGCCGCCGCCGCGCTCGCCGGTGGTCACCGGGACGCGGGTCACCCGATCGTCGGCCCCCACGACCATCACCGACGGCCCTTCGGCGTCATAGCGCACGGCTGTCTCGGGCACGGCGATGGCCGAGCGGGTGAAACCAAGGAAGGTCGCGCTGGCGAAGCCGCCGGAGCGCACGTCGGGGCGCACGGGAAGGGAGATGCGCACCTTGCCAAGCTTGGTCGAGGGATCGATGGCCGGGCTGATCAGGCGCACGGCGCCTTCGACCTGGGATCCGTCGGCCAGCGTGACCATGGCCTTGTCGCCCGAATGGATCTTGTCGAGCGCGTCCTCGCTCACGTCGGCGGCCAATTCCACCTGACCCTGCCGCGCCATGCGGAAGAGCGGGGTGGTCGTCCCGCTCATGTCGCCGAAGCGGACGTCGCGTTCGATGATCAGGCCATTGAATGGCGCGCGCACCATCGTCAGGGCCTCGCGGGTGCGGATGTCGTCGGCGGCGGCCTGCTGCGCGCGCGCCTGAGCCTGGGCGGCCGTGGCCGCGAAGCGCCGCTGGTCGATCTGCTCCTTGGACAGGAGGCCCTGGTTGTCCAGGCCCTTGACCCGGTTGGCCTGTTCCTCGGCCTCCGTGGCCAGCGTCTTCTGCTGGGCGGCCAGGGCATCCTGCTGCGCCAGCTGCGAGCGGAGCAGCACGTCGTCGAGCTGAACCAACGGCTGGCCGGCCTTCACCCAGCTGCCCACGTCGACGAACACCTTGGCGACCCTGTAGCCGGTGAGCTGCGGGAAGATGGCCACGTCCTCGCGCGGGACGAGCGCGCCGGAGGCCTCCAGGCCGCCCTGGATCTCGCGCGCCTGCACGGACACGACGGTGACGGCCCTGGCCTGAGCACGGGCGCTTTCCGGCGGCTTCTTGGCCGCGCAGCCGGCCGCCGACGCGAGGGCCAGCACGAGCGCGCCGGCGATCCAGGGGTTGCGAGCGAGGGCCGGCATTATGGGGTCCTGACGTCGGATGCTGCAAAGGCCCAGCCGCCGCCGAGCGCCTTATAGGTCGCCACCGCCTGCCGCAACGCCTGCACGCGCGCGGACGTGAGGGCGGAGCGGGTGGTGCGCCAAGCCTGTTCGGCGGAGAGGGCGGCGGTGATGTCGTCCAGGCCCATGCCGTAGAGCCGGCGGGTGTCGTTGTAGGCCTTGTGGGCGCGCGCCTCGCCGGCGGCCAGCACGGCCGCCCCTCGCTCACTCGCGGCCAGGGCGACGAGATCGTTCTCGGCCTCGCCGTAGGCGGTCTGCACCGTCTTCTCATAGGCGATCGCCGCCTCTTCGGTGCGCGCGTCCTCGGCCTTGGCGTCGCTCAACAGGCGCGGGATGTCGAGCACCGGGACCTGCAGGCCCGCGCCGAGGGACCAGAACCCGAGGCTCGTGGTCTGCTGCTGCGGAAACAGCATCGCCGGCGGAATGAAACCCACGCCAGGCTCGGTGATGCTGGAGGCGCCCAGGCCCGGCAGCAGGGTCAGGGTCGGGAAGATCGCCAGATGCGCCAACTTGGCCGTGCCGGCTTCGGCGCGGAACTGCGCCTCCGATTCGCGGATGTCCGGACGCCGTTCGAGCAATTGACCAGGGATGGCAGCGGGCGTGGCCGGCGGATCGTAGACGGTCGCGTCCACCGGCAGGTTGGCGGTGGGCTCGAAGGGGCGGCCAACCAGGATCAGTAGCTCCCGTTGGGCGGCGTGAAGCTGGGCCTCGAGAGTGGCGACCAAGGCGTTGGCCTGCGCCAGATCGCCGGCCACCCGGTCGGCGTCGGTCTGGGCCCCGAGGCCGTAGTTCGCCTTGGCCTGGGCGACCCGCTGCAGCTCGCCCTCGACGTGGGCGTTGATCTGGGCGTCGGCCAGCTGGATGGCCAAGCCCCGCGCCTGGAAATAGTCGTCGGCCACGCTCGCCGCCAGGCTGGCCCTGGTCCCCTCGATGTCGAAACGGGCGGCGGCGAAATTGGCCTTGGCCACGCGCCGCTTCTCGGCCAGGCGGCCGAACAGGTCGAGCTCCCAGGAAACGTTGAAATTGGCCTGCTCGGTATCGGTCGTCCCGCCGATTGGGAACAGCGAATTATTGCCCCCGCCGAGGTTGTAGGACCGCTGGCGCGAGGCGTTGGCCTGAATATTGCCGGTCGGAAAGGTCTGCTCGATGGCCGAGCTGCGCACCGCCCGCGCCTCCAGGATACGCGCCGCCGCGGTGCGCTCGTCCGGGCTCAGGCGAAAGGCCTCCTCCTCCAGGGCGTTCAGCTGGGGGTCCTTGAACAGCAACCACCAACGGTCGAGCTGTTCGGCGCTCAGCGCGGCGCCCGCGCCGGCGCCGTCATAGGCGGCGGGCATGGCGATCTTCGGCGGCTGCCGGACCGTCTGGCAGGCGCCAAGGGCGCAAAGGAGCGCGATGAGGATCGCGGCGCGCTTCATGGATGTTTCGATCTCGCCAAAATCCTTGCGACCCCGCGCCAGCGCTCGCCGTGCGCCGCGGGCCGGCCCGACATTCCCCGTACGGCCCGACATTTCGTTGGCCGTGTTAACAGTGTCAAATTAACCCTGGTTAAGGCGGAGCGGCAATGCAAGGCGTTATTCGGGTGGGGATTGGCGGCTGGACGTTCGCCCCCTGGCGGCGCCTCTTCTATCCGGCCGATCTTCGGCAAAAGGATGAACTGAGCTACGCCGCCAGCAAACTGACGGCCATCGAGATCAACGGAACCTATTATTCGACTTTCAAGCCCGCGACATTCGCCAAGTGGGCGGCCGAGACGCCGGAGGGCTTCGTCTTTGCGGTCAAGGCCTCGCGCTTCTGCACCAATCGCAAGGTCCTCGCCGAGGGCGGCGAGGCGGTGCGGCGCTTCTTCGCCCAGGGCGTCGGCGAACTTGGCGACCGGCTGGGCCCGATCCTGTGGCAATTCATGCCCACCAAGAAGTTCGATCCGGACGATTTCGCGGGCTTTCTGGACCTCCTGCCGGAAATGCTCGGCCAGCGGCCCCTGCGCCACGTCGTCGAGGTCAGGCACGACAGCTTCCGCGACGCACGATTCGTCGAGCTCTGCCGAGAACGGAGTATCGCCATCTGCGTCGCCGACCACGGGACCTACCCGCTGATCGCCGACGTCACCGCCGACATCGTCTACGTCCGGCTGATGCGAGGAAGCGAGGATGTTCCGACCTGCTATCCGCCGGCCGGGATCGAGGCTTGGGCCAGGCGACTTAAAGCCTGGGCGGATGGCGGCGCGCCCGACGACCTGCCGCGCTTGGCTCGCGTGCGCGGCCACCGTACGCGAGAGGTGTTCGCCTTCTTCATCAGCGGCGGCAAGCCGCGCGCCCCCGCCGGCGCCATGGCCATGATCGCGGAGCTGAAATCGGGCGCTTGACGCGCGCCGCGTAACCTCCCTTCGATGCGCGCAACCTCTTTGGGAGACGCGCCATGACGCCCGACGATCTGATGTTCAAACCTGGCCTTATGAAAGGCGAGCGCATCCTGGTCACCGGGGGCGGAACGGGCCTGGGCAAAGTCATGGCCGAGGCCCTGCTGATGCTGGGCGCGGAGGTCTGCGTCTGCGGCCGGCGCGGCGGCGTCGTGCAGGACACGGCCAAGGAGCTGATGGAAGCGCACGGCGGAAAGGTGAGCGCCATCGCCTGCGACATCCGCGTGCCGGAGGCCATCCACGACATGCTCGACGAGATCTGGGCCGACGGGGCGCTCACCGGCCTGGTCAACAACGCCGCTGGCAATTTCATCAGCCGCACCGAGGACCTCTCGCCGCGCGCCTTCGACGCGATCGCCAACATCGTCTTTCGCGGCTCCTTCTTCGTCACGCTGGATTGCGGCAAGCGCTGGATCGCCGAGAAGCGGAAAGCCTCGGTCGTTTCGATCCTGACCACCTGGGTGTGGAGCGGCGGCCCGTTCACTGTCCCCTCGGCCATGTCCAAGGCCGGCCTCAACGTGATGACCCAGTCCCTGGCCGTGGAGTGGGGTCACAAGGGCATCCGCTTCAACGCCATCGCGCCAGGCCCCTTCCCGACCGAGGGCGCGAGCGCCCGCCTCAACCCCGGCGCCGGCGGCAATTTCGGTGACCAGCGCGGCAACCCCATGGGCCGGGTGGGCAGGATGCCGGAACTGGCCAACCTTGCCGTGTACCTGCTCCATCCCCTGTCGGAATACGTGAACGGCCAGACCATCGCCATCGACGGTGGGGCGTGGAACGCGGGCGGCGGCGGCTTCTCGCGCCTCTACGAATGGGACGACGCGCGCTGGGCCGAGGTGCGTTCCATGATCCGCGGCGCCAACGAGCAGGACCGCGCCAAGCGGACGGTGTGAGGCGCGCGTCAGGCTACCGTAACCC
>JBOHLC010000224.1:0-7570 GCA_050729395.1 Caulobacteraceae bacterium | reverse complement strand
GCCCAGGCCGGTCTCTTCAGGCCTCAGCCATCGACGCGCCGATGCGCCTCGGCCGGATGTGGCCATGCGGCTCGCGCCCAGGCCCGCGCCCTTCGTCGAACAGCCGGGAACGGCGACAGTGCTGACGCTCGGCGCGCACATGTGCAAGTGGCCGATCGGCGATCCGGCCACGGCCGAGTTCACCTTCTGCGGCCGGCGCGCCAGCGACGAGGGCCCCTACTGTGTGGAGCACGCGCGCGTCGCCTATCAGCCGCCTCAGGCCAAGAAGAAGGCCAGCGCCTCCGAACTGGCCAGGTCGCTGCGGCGATACATCTAGGGGCGCCTCGCCTGCCCAAGGCGCCCATTCGCGGCCATAAGGCGGGATGACCTCAGCGGATTTCGAGCCGTGGACGGGCCTCTGGCGGCTCGAGCCGGACGGGGCGCCTTTCGTTTCGAAATTCGGCTCGCGGCTGGCGCCTGTGAGGTTCGCCGGCGCGCCGGCCATGCTCAAGATCGCCAACGGCGAGGAGGAGCGGCGCGGCGTGGCGGCCATGGCCTGGTGGGCGGGCGAGGGCGCGGCGCGCGTGCTGGCCTGGGACGATCCGGCGTTGCTGCTCGAGCGCGCCGAGGGCCCGCGCTCGCTCGCCGCCATGGCCCGGGGCGGCGAGGACGACGAGGCCATGCGCATCCTGTGCCGTTGCGCTGCCCGGCTGCACGCGCCGCGCGCCTCGCCGCCGCGGAGCCTCGTGCCGCTCGCTGTCTGGTTCCAGGCCCTGGCGGCCGGCGCGTCGAGCCGGGGCGGGATCTTCGCCACCGCGTGGAGCGTGGCGCGCGAGTTGCTCGCCTCGCCGCGCGAAGAACGGCCGCTGCATGGCGACCTCCATCATGACAATGTGCTCGACTTCGGCCCGCGCGGCTGGCTGGCCATCGATCCCAAGGGCCTCATGGGCGAGCGTGGCTTCGACTACGCCAACATGGTTTGCAACCCCGACGTCGAGACCGCCGCCGCGCCGGGCGCCCTGGCGCGGCGGGCGCGGATCGTGTGCGCCGAGGCCGGGTTTGAACCGGAGCGCTATCTGCGCTGGGTGCTGGCCTGGGCGGGGCTCTCCGCCACCTGGAGCCTGGATAGCGGCGAAGACGCATGGCGGGCGGTCGCCATCGCTCGCATCGCGGCGGGCGAGCTGGGGCTAGGCTAGGTCGTCACGCCGCCGCCGACGGTGGCCTGCAGCCACTGGAACAGCGCCGGCAGCAGGGTGCGCTGCGCGGCGACGATCAGGATGATCAGCAGCACCGGGGTGATATCCATGCCGCCCAGCGGCGGGATGAAGCGCCGGAACGGCGCCAGCAGCGGCGCGGTGACCCGGTCGAGGAAGTGCACGAAGGCGTAGGCGGCCCGATTGCGCAGGTTGATGATGTCGAAGGCGATCAGCCAGCTTACCACCGCGTTGGCGATGACGATCCAGACGATGAGGCTGAGCAGGAAGTCGATAATCAGGAAGAGGAAAGAGAGAATCGCCGACATGCCCGCTCCGAGTCCAAGCGAGGGTTAGGTATCGGCCGTCCGTGGCTGTGGCAAGGCGCGCGGCCGGTCGTTTCCTTGACACCCCGCGGCGCGCTCCCTTATCTCGCGCCCTTCCTCCTTCGAAGGGGAGGGGCCGTAGCTCAGATGGTAGAGCGCCTCGTTCGCAATGAGGAGGTCAGGGGTTCGATTCCCCTCGGCTCCACCACCGGAAGAATTTCAGGTGGGCCCATACCGTCCCACCTTGTCCCATATGTCCCAATAAAATCAGATAGTTAGTCAGAATCCATGGTCGTTGGATGACTTACCATGGCCCACTGTAACCCATTGCAGCCGAGCCGAAAGTGGGGCCTTCTGGTGGGGCCTTTTCGAATCTCGAATCAAAAGGCCCCACCCCTGCGTGAAAAAGGCCCCACCATGCCGCTCACCGACACCGCGATCCGCAACGCCAAGCCCAAGAGTGAGGACTACAAGATCGCCGACGGCCGCGGCCTGTTTCTTCTAGTGACAGCTACGGGCTCGAAGCTCTGGAGAATGAGGTTCAAGCACCTCGGCAAGGAGCAGAAGCTGTCGTTCGGAGGCTATCCGGACCTGAGTCTGAAAGACGCCAGGGAGCGGTGTGACAATGCCCGCAGCCTAATCGCCGCCGGTAGGAACCCGGCCCTGGAAAAGCAGCGCGAGAAGGTGAGGGCGAAACTGAGCGCGGCCACGACATTCGGGGCGGTGGCGACGGAGTATGTTACCAAGCGCGAGCGCGAAGGCCTGGCTCCGGCCACCATCAAGACTTACCGGCACTTTCAGGCGCTCCTCGCGCCAAAGCTCCGCGCGCGTCCGATTGCCGAGATCGAACCTTTCGAACTGCTTGCGGCGCTGCGGAGCATCGAGTCGCGCGGCAAGCTCGAAACAGCCAGCCGCTCGCGAGAGTTTGCCGGCCGAGTGTTCCGCTACGCAGTCGCAACCGCAAGGGCAAAACACGACATCGCCGCCGATCTGCGCGGTGCCCTACAGGCTCCGACGGTCAAGGGCTTCGCCGCCATTATTGAGCCCGAGGTCGTGGGCGAACTTCTGCGCGCGATCGATGGCTATCACGGAGAGCCGCAGGTCACCCTGGCCCTCCGCCTCTCGCCTTTGGTCTTCCAACGCCCGGGCGAAGTGGCGCGGATGGAGTGGACGGAGGTCGACCTGAACGCGGCGGTCTGGCGGCTTGCCGAGGGGCGCAAGAAAGAGCGCCGTGAGCACGCCTTGCCACTCGCGCGCCAGGCTGTTGAGATCCTCGAACAGGCAAAACCGATCGCCGACGGCGGCAAGTATGTCTTTCCATCTTTGCGGACCACCGACCGACCGATGACCCCCGACGCCTTGAACGCAGCGCTTCGGCGGCTGGGCTATCCGGGCACGGTTCATGTCACCCACGGATGGCGAAAGACGGCCTCGACGATCCTGAACCAATCAAACCAGTGGAACCCGGACGCGATCGAGCGCGCCCTCGCCCATAAAGACACCTCGGTTCGCGGCATCTACAATATCGGCGCTTACTGGGACGAGCGGGTCCGCATGGCTCAATGGTGGGCGGATTATCTGGACGCGCTCAAGGCTGACTACAGATCACCGCTTGCTCACTGAGCGGCCCTCCCAAGAAGCCTCAGAACCCTCTCAAGGTCCCCCGCATGCCGTTCTTGACCCCCAGGCCGCGCTCGTTGCGCAGGGACATCACCCTTGTCCCCGGCGGGGAAGTCCCGCTCGCCGAGTTCGGCGATGACCCTGACCGCTTCACCCAGAGCGCCGGCCCTACGCATCCGCTCCCGGGCCGCCCTCGTTCAACAAGCGCGCTTCGGCGCCGGTTTTGGTCAGGATGATCCTGTCCGGCCGTAACGAAGACGCTTTGAGGGCCGTCGGGGCGCGCCACAAATCAGCGACCCTCACGATGCCTTTCGAGGTAACGCGTCCATGGCCATGGCCATGCTTCTTCGGCGAATGAAGAGCGATGTGACCGTGCACGGCTTCCGCTCGACCTTTCGCGACTGGGCGTCGGAGGAGACCGGCTTTCCACACGAGGTATGCGAGATGGCGCTTGCCCACGCCATCGCCAACAAGGCCGAGGCCGCCTACCGGCGGGGCGACCTGTTCGACAAGCGCCGCAAGCTGATGGACGCCTGGGCGGCCTATTGCGCCAGCGCCAGGGAAGGGACGGTCGTCCCCATGCGCCGGCCCGCCGTGGGATGAGCGTCAGAGGACAGCATCGCCTTTATAGCCGAGGGGATCAGCGATCCACTGGTTGAGGGCCGATTCGCGCCAGCCGGCGCTGTGCTCGCCGAGCTTCACCTGGCGCGGGAAACTCCCCTCCGAGATCTTGCGGTAGAGGGTCGAGCGGCTGAGGCCGGTTCTGTCGAGAACGGTGCGGATGCGTACGATGCGGTCGGGCTCGGGCATGGTGGAACTCTCTGGATGTCGGTCTCCTCGGAGATCGACGAGGCCGTGGGCGCCGGCAAGACCCGGCGGGACGCGGTCGAACGGCCGGCGACAAAGAGAAACGTTCGGATCGGCGGGAGCCTCACCGATCAGCCGCCCCGTCCCTCGTTCCGGGCCGGGCCGAACGCCTCGCGTCCCCGCTCTCGCCAAGTGGTGAGGATACGCTCGCCGTCCTCGCTTCGCAGGCGCGCGGCCACGGTGATGAAGGCGCCGAGCAGCACGGCGCGGTCGTCGGCGGTGAGCTCCACCAGGCCGGCCTTGGCGACAAGACCGCCCAGTTCGATCAGGCGTCGGGTCCGCTCACGGCGGGTCACCTGCCAGGCTCGGGTATCATGCCGCGCCAGGCTCGCTTCCGCTCGCCGCCACGCCGCCGCCACTCGCTTCAGCGCCTTGGCTGTCGCCGCGAGAGCTTCCCCCGCTCGGGCGTGACCGTCCTTGAAAGAACCCCTGGCCGCGTTGGCGCCAGCTCTCCTTGCGCTCGGGGTTGGCGGCGCCCTCGACCATGGCCAGGAGAGCCCCCGCCAGGGTCTCGGCGTCGAGCGCGCCGGCGCCGGTGGCGATCACCAGCTCGCCCAGCTGCCGTGCCTTGCGCGCCTTGAGGCCCTTGGTCCTGGCGATGAGACTCTCCAGCTCCTGGTCGAGATCGCGTGGCTTGCGCAAGGTGGGCTCTCCGTGATGATGCGGAGACTGTAATCGTGCCCAGAGCCGAACGCTGCCCGCTTGCCAACGGTCGTGGGACACCCTGGTCCCGAGCAAGAATGTTTCTTGTGAGGGCGCGCTTATACGTCGTGCCGACGCAGGCTCCTGAGCGTAGCACCGATCGCCGTCATGGCGATCTATCACTTCTCGGCCAAGGTGATCGGCCGGGCCGCCGGTTCGAGCGCGGTGGCCGCGGCGGCCTATCGTTCCGCCTCGCGCCTGCCCGACGAGAGGCTCGGAAGATCGCACGACTTCACCCACAAGGCGGGCGTCGTCCACTCCGAGATCATGCTGCCGGACGGCGCGAGCGAAGCGCTTGGCGACCGATCCACGCTGTGGAACGCCGTCGAGGCGGCGGAGGTCCGCCGCGACGCGCAGCTCGCGCGCGAGGTCGAGTTCGCGATTCCGCGTGAGATGAGCCAGGCGCAGGGCGTCGATCTCGCCCGCGCGTTCGTTCGCCGCGAGTTCGTCGAGCGCGGCATGATCGCCGATCTCAACGTGCACTGGGATGTTGGCGCCGACGGCCTCGCCCGGCCGCACGCCCACGTCATGCTGAGCTTGCGCGAGGTCAATGAAGACGGCTTCGGGGCCAAGGTCCGTGACTGGAACCGGACGGACCTTTTGAAGGGCTGGCGCGATGGGTGGGCCGATCACGTCAACCAGCGGCTGGCCGAACTCGGCCTCGACGCGCGGGTCGATCATCGCAGCTTCGAGGCCCAGGGCGTGGAGCTGGAGCCGCAGCACAAGATCGGCGCCGCCAGCCACCGCAGACTGGAGCGGGGCGAGGCCGCCGAGCGGGCCGAGGACCATCTGCGGATCGCGCGGGAGAACGGCGAGAGGATCATCGCGAGCCCTTCGATCGCCATCGATGCGCTCACCAATCAGCAGGCGACGTTCACGGCGCGCCACTTGGCGATGTTCATTCACCGCCATAGCGACGGCAAGGATCAGTTCGACCAGGCCTTGAGCGCCGTCAGGTCCTCGCCGGACCTCGTGGCCCTGGGTGTCGATGGCCGGGGTGAGGCGCGCTTCTCCTCGCGCGAGATGATCGCGGTCGAAGCGCGCCTGGCGGACGCCTGCGACGCCATGGCGAGCATGCGCGATCATGACGTCGGCTCTTTCTCCCAAAAGCGGGCGCTGGCGGGCGCCGAGCAGCGCGGACTGGTCCTCTCCGACGAGCAGCGAGGCGCCTTGGCGCATGTGGCCGGAACGAGGAAGCTGGCCGTGGTGGTCGGCTACGCCGGCAGCGGCAAGTCGGCCATGCTGGGCGTCGCGCACGAGGCGTGGGAGGCGGAGGGCCATGGGGTGCGCGGCGCGGCCCTATCGGGCATCGCGGCCGAGAGCCTCGAGGCCGGCTAGGGGATCGCTTCCAGCACCCTGGCGAGCCTGGAGCACCGGTGGGGCCAGGGCCGGGACCTGCTCACGAACCGCGACGTGCTGGTCATCGACGAAGCCGGCATGATCGGCTCGCGTCAGATGGAGCGGGTGATCTCCCACGCCAGGGACGCCGGGGCCAAGGTGGTCCTGGTCGGCGATCCGGAGCAGCTGCAGGCGATCGAGGCCGGGGCGGCGTTCCGCTCCATCGCCGAGCATGTGGGAGCGTTCGAGATCACCAAGGTCCGCCGCCAGCGCGAGGACTGGCAGCGCGAGGCGACCCGCGCCCTGGCGACCGGCCGCTCGGATGAGGCGCTCGGCGCCTACGACGCCCATGGCGCCGTGCACGCCGCCCCGTCGCGCGAGGAGGCGCGGAGCGATCTGGTGGAGGGCTGGGATCGCGCGCGCGTCGCCGAGCCGGACAAGAGCCGCATCATCCTCGCCCACACCAATGCCGAGGTGCGCGCGCTCAATGACCTGGCGCGGGAGCGGCTCAGGGGCGCCGGCGAGTTGGGGCCAGAGGTCGCCATCCAGGCCGAGCGCGGCGAGAGGCTGTTCGCTCCCGGCGATCGGATCATGTTTCTACGCAACGAGCGCGGCCTGGGGGTGAAGAACGGAACCTTGGGGTGGGTGTCGGAGATCGACGCCGACCGCATTGTCGCGCGCCTGGACGATGGCCGCTCAATCACCTTCGAGGTCAAGGACTACGCCCACGTCGACCACGGCTACGCCGCCACCATCCACAAGGCCCAGGGCGTCACTGTGGATCAGACCCATGTGCTGGCGACGGCCGGCCTCGACCGGCACGCCGCCTACGTGGCTCTGTCCCGCCACCGCGACCAAGTCGAGCTGCACTACGGCCGGGACGACTTCACCCAGCCGGAAGCGTTGGTCCGCGCCCTCTCGCGCGAGCGGGCCAAGGACATGGCCGGCGACTACCAGAGCTTCGCCGAGCGGCGGGGGATCGACGCGCCTGCGCGCGGGGATCATGCGCCGGAAACGGATCTTACCGGCGCGCGCGAGCAAGCGATCCGGTGCCACGCCCGGGCGGTCTCGGCGATCTTCCGGGCCCAGGAGGATGGAGTCCCGCTCTTGGCGGACCAGACCCCGAAACTGCAGCAGACCCGACGGGAGTTGGACGCCTTCGATCCCCACGCCTCGCGCGACATTGAGCGCGCCTACAAGGCCGATCCGCCGCTCGCCCACGAAGCGGCTAGCGGCCGCACTGCCAGGGCGATCCGCGCCATGCGGATGGAAGCTGAAATAAGAGCGAACCCCGCGCTGCGCGCCGACCGCTTCGTCGAAACCTGGCGCGGTCTCGATCGCCAGAGCAACGAAGCCTACCGCCAGGGCGACATGAGCGGGATGCGTCGCATCCGGGACCAGATGGGCGCGATGGCCATGGGCCTGGAACGCGATCCGCAGCTGGAGTCGATCCTGGCTAGCCGCAAGAAGCAACTCGGCATCGCCTTCGAGACCGGGCGTAACCTGGCCCGCTCGCTCGCCATGGCGATCGGGTTCGACATGGGC
>JBOHLC010000223.1:0-7602 GCA_050729395.1 Caulobacteraceae bacterium | reverse complement strand
GATGATGGCCGACGCCGCTGCCAGGGCCGAGGAGAGCAGCGGAGAGGCGGTCAGCGTACGGCCGGTCTCCTCCAGGATCAGGCCCAGGCTGAGATAGCCGAAGTCCGATCCGCCGTATTCCTCGGGGATGATCACCCCGGTCCAGCCCATCTGGGCCATCTCGGCGAAGGCGGCGGGGTCGTAGGAGAGCGGCAGGCCGGCGTCGCGCACCTTGCGGAAGGCTTTGATGGGGGATTGCTCCTGCGTCCAGGTCCGCGCCGCGTCGCGCAGCAGGCTCTGTTCTTCGGTCAGTACGGCCATGATTTTCTCGCTTGTTCCTCTTCAGTTCGATGACGCGCCCAGCGGATCGGGCAAATTGAGAATCCGCTTGGAGATGATGTTGTTCTGGATCTCGGCCGAGCCGCCGTAGATGGTGAAAGCCTTGCCGCCCAGCCAGCCGCGCACGGCGGCCAGCTCGGCGGCCGTGAAGTCGTCGCCTTCCCAGCCGAGGCCCTGGGCCCCGAGGATCTCGAGCGTCAGTTCGGCCCGCTCCTGGGCGATACGCGTGCCGGCGTTCTTCATGATCGAAGTGGCCGCGCTCGGGCCCTGGTTGGACCTGGCTTCGACCATGGTGCGCATGGCGGTGAGCTGGAAGGCGCGCGCCTCGACCTCGTGGGCGGCCACGCGGGCGCGGATGTCGGCATCGGCGATGCGTCCCTCGGCGTCGGCCCCGAGATAGTCCTTGGCCAGCTTGTCGAGCGATCCGCCGAACATCCCGCCGCGCGCCGCGCCGCCACCGGCGAGGCCCGAACGCTCATGCTGCAGAAGGCGCTTGGCGATGGTCCAGCCGCCGCCCAGAGGCCCCACGAGATTTTCCTTGGGGACCTTCACGTCGGTGAAGAAGGTCTCGCAGAACGGCGAGTTGCCGCTGATCAAGCGGATCGGCCGCACCTCGACGCCTGGCGACTTCATGTCGATCATGAGGAAGCTGATGCCCTCGTGCTTCTTGGTGGTGTCGGTGCGCACGAGGCAGAAGCACCAGTCGGCCCATTGCGCGCCGCTGGTCCAGATCTTCTGGCCGTTGACCAGCCAGTGGTCGCCCTTGTCCTCGCACCTGGTCTGCAGGGAGGCGAGGTCGGAGCCCGCGCCCGGCTCGGAAAAGCCCTGGCACCAGCGGATTTCGCCGCGGGCGATGGGTGGGATGTGTCGCGCCTTCTGCGCCTCGGAGCCGTATTCGAGCAAGGTCGGGCCGAACATCATCACGCCCATGCCGCCGATGGGATTCCAGGCGCCGGCGGCGTTCATTTCCCGCTGCAGGACCTTGGCTTCGTCGGCCGAGAGTCCGCCGCCGCCGTAGGCCTTGGGCCAGGTCGGAACGCCCCAGCCGGTCTCGCCCATGGCGTGGGTCCAAGCCGTGAGGTCGCAGTCCGAGGAAACGGGACCCTCCATGTACATGAAGGCGTTGCGGCCCTTGAGCGAGGCGGGGAAATTCGCCTCGAGCCACGCCTTCACCTCGCCACGGAAGCCATCCTTCGCCTCGCCGCCAAAATCCGCCATTTCGTCTTAAGTCCTCTTCTTCAGGCCGAGCGCGTCGGGTCGGGGAGACCCAGGATGCGCTTGGAGATGATGTTGTTCTGGATCTCGAACGAGCCGCCGAAGATGGTCGTCGCCTTGCCTGACAGCCAGGCGCGCACGGCCGCCCGCTCCTCGGGCAGAAAGTCATCGCCCTCCCAGCCGAGGCCACGCTCGCCCATGATCTCGAGGGTGAGTTCGGCCTTGTCCTGTCCGATGCGCGTGCCCGAGTTCTTCATCACCGAGGTGGTGGCGGAGGGATTGAGATTGCCGCGGGCCTCGTCGGCCGCGCGCCGCATGGTCAGGCCGTGGGCCTTGGCGTCGATCGCCTGGGCGATGATCCGGCCGCGCAGATCCTCGGCCCCCAGCCCCCCCTCGTCGTCGGCGTAGGCTTCGGCGAGGACCGGCAGGGGCTTGCCGCCGCCCATCAGGCGCCCGCCGCCCTGGCCCGAACGCTCATGCTGCAGCAGGCGCTTGCCGACCGACCAGCCGCCGTTCAGCGGCCCGACCATGTCATTCTTCTCCACCCGGGCGTCGGTGAAGAATGTCTCGCAGAATGGCGAGTTGCCGGCGATGAGCTTGATCGGCCGGGTCTCGACGCCGCTCTGATGCATGTCGATCAGTACGAAGGAGATGCCCTCGTGCTTTCTGCGCGTATCCGTCCGTACAAGACAGAAGCACCAGTCCGCATACTGAGCGCCCGAGGTCCAGATCTTCTGACCATTGATCTTCCAGTGGTCGCCGGCATCCTCGCAGCGGGTGGTGAGCGAGGCGAGGTCGGATCCCGCGCCGGGCTCGCTGTAGCCCTGGCACCAGCGTATCTCGCCGCGCGTGATCGGCGGGATGTGCCGCTGCTTCTGATCCTCCGTGCCGTATTCGAGCAAGGTCGGGCCGAACATGGAAAGGCCCATGCCCAGCATGGGATTGTTGGCCCCGATGGCGGCCATCTCCTCGGCCAGGACCCGCGCCTCCGCTTGCGAGAGGCCGCCGCCGCCGTAGGCCTTGGGCCATGTCGGCGTGCCCCAGCCCTTGGCGGCCATGGCCTGCTTCCACTTGAGCGCATCGCCTGTGGGCTTCTCGAGACCAGGAATGATCTCGCCCGGCGCCTCGGCGTCGACTTTGAGCGATTTGGGGAAATTCGCCCCCAGCCAGGCGCGCGCCTCGGCGCGGAAATCGTCCAGATCGGCTTTGGACAGTTCGGCCATCAATTCGGCTCCTTCGTCACTACCGGGTCCGGCAGTCCCAGGACCCGCTTGGCCACCACATTGAGATTGATCTCCGAGGTGCCCCCCTCGATGGAATTGCCCTTGGAGCGCAGCCAGCCGCGCGTCGCCTGGCGCTCGGCCGCCGTGAAGCCGTCGCCGTCCCAGCCGAGACCGGCCGCGGCGAGCGCCTCGACGATGAGTTCCGAGCGCTCCTGGGCGAAGGCGGCGGCGGCGTATTTGATGATCGAGGTGGCGGCGCTCGGGCCATTGCTGGCGCGGGATTCCGCGGCCACGCGGGCCAGTGTCAGGAAAAAGGCCTGGGTGTCGATCCGGCTACGGACGATGCGCGCGCGCAGATCCTTGTCGGCCAGGGCGCCGCTCTCGTCGAGGCCCACCGCCCGCCTGGCGATATCGACCATGTCGCCGGCCGCGCCGCCCGCGCCCCCCCCACCGCCGACGAAGCCGCCGGAGATGTTGGCCCGCTCATATTGCAGGAGGCGCTTTGCGATCTCCCAGCCGCCGTTCACCTGGCCGACGAGATTGCCCTTGGGGACCTTCACTTGGGTGAAGAAGGTCTCGCAGAACGGCGAGTCGCCGGAAATGAGCTTGATCGGCCGCGTCTCGACACCCTCAGAGGCCATGTCGATGAGGATGAAGCTGACCCCCTCGTGCTTGCGGGTCGTGTCGGTGCGCACCAGGCAGAAGCACCAGTCGGCCTTGTTGGCGTAGGAGGTCCAGATCTTCTGACCGTTGATCAGCCAATGATCGCCCTTGTCCTCGCACCCGGTCCGCAGGGAGGCGAGGTCGGAGCCGGCCCCCGGCTCACTGTAGCCCTGGCACCAGCGGATCTCGCCACGCACGATCTTGGGCAAATGTTCCTGCTTCTGCGCCTCGCTGGCATATTCGAGCAGCACGGGTCCAAGCATCCACAGGCCGAAGGACATCAGCGCCGGGCGGCAGCCGGCGGCCGCGAGCTCGCGCTCCAACGCCTTGGCCTCGTCCACCGAGAGGCCACCGCCGCCGTAGGCCTTGGGCCAGGCAGGCGCGGTCCAGCCCCGCGAGGCCATCGCGCGCATCCAGCGGATCTGCGGGTCGGCGCTTTCGAGGAAAGCGCGGCCGCCCCATACGGCCTCCGGGTCGGTGGCCGTGGCCTTGCCCTTCAGTTCAGGCGGATAATTTTCCGCGATCCAGTCGCGGACCTCGGCCCTGAAGCCATCCAGTTCCGCCCCGCCAAAATCGGCCATAGGCGCCTCTCTCCCAATTCCTCACGTCTCTCCCATTCACTTTACGCGGGGCGCGGCTCGCCGCAAGCACGAACGCTTGTTTGAACGCGCCGGTGGGCGGAACCGCGCTTCGAGCCTGGGTGTTGAACCTCCGCCATTAGGAGCACCACCCCATGAACGAGACGGCCTATATCGCCATTGTCGTCATCGTCGTCCTGATCATCGCGGCGGCCCTCATCTTCATGGAATGGCGCAACCGGCACACCAAGCATCTCAAATCGCAATTCGGGCCGGAATATTCGCGGGCGGTGGAAGCGGCGGGCAGCCGCGGCAAGGCGGAGGCCGACCTCCTCGAGCGTGAAAAGCGGGTCGAGGCGTTCGACCTCAAGCCGCTCGATCCGGAGGCGCGGCGTGGCTTCACTGAACGCTGGAGCGTGATCCAGAGCGAGTTCGTCGACACGCCCAATCGGGCGGTTGCCGACGCCGACGCGCTGACGGTCGATGTTATGACCGCGCGCGGTTATCCGATGAGCGAGTTCGACCAGCGCGCGGCGGACATCTCCGTGGATCATCCGCAAGTCGTGCAGAACTATCGCACCGCCCACGCCATCGCCCTGCGCAACGCCAAGGACGGGGCCGACACCGAGGACCTGCGCCAGGCGACCGTCGCCTATCGCGCGCTGTTCGAGGAACTCGTCGGCGATGGCCAGGGGGAGGAGCACGCGCCGGCCAAGGCATGAGCGAAGATTTCGCCCGCGGGCGAACGAGCGGCCCATTCTCGCCACAAAAGGAACCGGAGCACCCGCCACCTGTTTAGACGCGGAAGTCGGGAGTGTGGCGTAATGGCCCTGGCGGTGTTGTTGCTTGTCGGCGCGGTGATTGTCGGCGCGCTTGCCGTGACCAGCCTGGCGGCGGGTGGGGGCCGGCGCCGTCGGCCGGAGAGGGCGAAGCCGGGCTTCGCCTCGGAATATTCACGCATCGTCGAGGACGTGGGCAGCAGCTCCTCGAAGGCGGAGGCGCGCGAGCCGGAGTCGCCCGCGCGGCGTTTTCCGATCCGCCCGCTCGGGCCCGCCGACAGGGCGCGACACCTGGAAGCCTGGCGCGCCATCCAGGCGGAATTCGGCGTCGACCCGGCGGCGGCCATGGCCAGCGCGGACAGGCTCCTGGCCGAAGTCATGAGCGCGCGCGGTTATCCCATGGAAGATTTCGATGCCCGCGCCGACGACATTGCGCTCGGCCACCCCGAGGTGGTGCGCAACTATCGCATCGCCCACGCCGTCGCCGCGCGGGGCGAGGCGGCCTCGGTGGAGGACCTGGACCAGGCCGTGTCCGCCTGCCATGTCCTCGTCGATGAACTGGTCGGCGAGCCGGCGCGCTTCGCCCGCGCGACAGCCGCCGCGAGCTTGGCCGCGAGGCGCCAAGCAAGGGCGGGGTGAGAACTCGTCTCCATCGGAGACGTGTTACCGGCCCTGGAACACCGGCGGGCGCTTTTCGACGAAGGCTGTCGTGGCCGCCTTGTGGTCGTCGGTCATGAAGGTGCGGACCATGTGCATGGCCTCGAGGTCGAGCACCTCGGCCAGGGTGGAATGGGCGGCGGCGTTGAGGTTGCGCTTCATATAGCCCACGGCCACGGTGGGCAGGGCCGCGAGGCGGCGCGCCCAGCGATCGGCCGCCGCCTCGAGTTCGGCCGCCGGCACGGCCTCGTTGACGATGCCCAGGCGCGCCGCCTCCTCGCCCAGGATGACATCGCCCAGGAAATAGAGCTCGCGCGCCTTGGCCGCACTAATGAGCTGGGTTAGAAAATAGGAGCCCCCGTAGTCGCCGGCCAGGCCGACCTTGGAAAAGGCGGTGGTGAGCTTGGCCTCGGCCGAGGCCAGGCGGATGTCGCAGGCCAGCGCCAGCGAAAGGCCCGCGCCGGCCGCCGCGCCGGGGATCACCGCCAGGGTCGGCTTGGGCGCCTGGGCGAGAACGCGGACAACGTCCATGGCCACGCGCAGACCGTGCACGCGCGCCTCGAGGTCGAAGCGGTGGGCGCCATCGCCCTCGGCCGCCTGGTTGCGGGCGGCGAAGCCCTTGACGTCGCCTCCCGAACAGAACGCCCCGCCCGCGCCGGTGAGCACGATGACCCGCACCTTCGGATCGGCCGCCAGACGCGGCAGGGCCTCGGCCAGCGCCGTCTGCATCTCTCCCGAGAGCGCATTGCGCGCCTCGGGCCGGTTCATGGTCAGGGTGGCGATCCCGTCGTGGAAGCTTTCGAGCAGATGGTCGGTCATGGCGTTCCCTGTACTGTCCGCCGCAAACTGAACGCCGCTAACCGCGGCTTGTCAAAGCCATTGCCTTGACCGCGCGGCCTGTCGCATGAGGGGAACGGACGCAGCGTCAGGAGCCCTAAGTCATGGCCGCCGCCAATGCCGGAGCCCTCAAAGGCGTGACGATCGTCGATGTGACCCAGTTCGTGCTCGGGCCTTACGCCACCCAGATCCTCGGCGACCTCGGAGCGGAGGTGATCAAGATCGAGGAGCCGAGCGGCGATCGCCAGCGCCACGGCGGCAAGGCGCCCAAGTCGCGCACCATGGGCCCACTCTATGTGGCGCTCAACCGCAACAAGCGGTCGGTCGTCTTGGACCTCAAGGACGAAGCGGGGCGGCGCGCGCTGAAGAAGCTCATCGCCCGGGCCGACATCTTCATCCACAACATGCGCACCGATTCCATCGCCCGCCTGGGCTTCGACTACGCGGCGGTCAAGGCGGTCAAGGACGACATCATCTATGTCGAGGCGATGGGCTACGCGCCCGAGGGCCCTTATGCCGGGCGTCAGGCGTTCGACGACCTGATCCAGGCGGCCAGCGGCTCGTTCGGTCTGGAGACGCTGGGCAATCCCGACGCGCCGTTCCGCCCGCCCGCCTCGATCCTGGCCGACAAGACCGGCGGCCTGCACGCCGCCATCGCCTGCCTGGCGGCGCTCAGGCACAAGGAGCGCACCGGCGAGGGACAATATGTCTGCGTGCCGATGCTGGAGTGCTTCACCAGCTACATCATGGCCGAGCACCTCTATGGCGAGACCTTCGTGCCGGCGACGGGTGCCTTCGGCCACACCACGACCATCACCCCGCATCGCAAGCCGCTGAGGACCAAGGATGGCTGGCTGATGGTCCAACCGGCCAGCCGCGAGCAGGCAGCGCGGTTCATGGCCCTGGGCGGCCTGCCGGACGCGTATGAAAGCGAGCGGTTTTTGTCGGCGGCGACGTCAAAGGAGAAGGTCGACGCCTATTATGCGATGATGGCCGAGGCGGCGGCCTCGCGCACGACGGCCGAATGGATGGAGATCACGGCGGCCAATTCCATACCGGCCATGGTCGCCAACGGCGCGCGCGAGGTGCTGGAGGATCCGCAGCTGAGTGTGACTTTGTTCGAGGAGCGGGACCTCGAGGGCGAGGGTCGCTACCGGGCGATGAAGCCGCCGCTGCGCTTTTCCAAAAGCCCGGCCTCGATCCGCCGCGATCCGCCGAGGCTCGGGGCCGACACCGGCGCGGTACTCGCCGAATTTGGAATCGAGATCGAGGACGATTAGGCGAGCTAGCGGCCAAGCGTCTCGGCGGCCAGGCGCTTGGCCTGGGCGACCC
>JBOHLC010000222.1:0-9763 GCA_050729395.1 Caulobacteraceae bacterium | reverse complement strand
CTACGCCCACTTCGACGCGTCGACCCGGGGGACGTTCTCGACCTCGTCGAAATACTTCAGCACTTCCGGGTCGTTCTCGGTCGGCCGCCGCACCAATGTGGTCGGTCCGCGCATCTGGATCCGCTCGGCCATTCCGCTGGGCGCCAGCAACTTCTCAGTCGGCTGGGGCGGCGGCGCCGCGGTCCTGTTCGGCAGCGAGAACGTGACCGAGGATGCCGCGTACGCCGACGGCTCAACTCCGTTCCACGCCTACCGATCGAACAGCGCCACCGTGCCCAACGTCGACGGCTACCTGAAGCTCAACTTCCATGAGCCGAACAGCCCGGTGACCATTTCCGCCGGCTATCGGGTCGACGCCTATTTCAACGCCATGGACGGCGGCTGGGACACCGAGCGCAAGGTCGACATCATCGAGCACGGCCCGTTCCTGGAGATGATCTGGAAAATTCAGTGACTCTCGGCCCCGCGCCGCCTATCCAAGGACGCGTGAGGCTCTAGAGCAAACCCCGTTCAAACGGGATCGTTTGAACGGGGATAATTTGCTCTAGGCTCAAAAGTGTAGAGTCTGATTCAACGTCCACATCTGTTCCGTGTGAACGCATCAGGCTCTAGAGCCAACCGTTTGGAGCGTCTTCCGATCGCCGAGCCAGTAAGCACTCCGGCGGAAGGCGCTCCAGTCCAACGAGACGATAGCGCGGCGCCAGCCGTGCGCTGGGTGTCGGGGTGGCGCGCCCGCGACCAGGCTGTCGAGGCGGACGCGAAGGAACTCTGGCGACAACTGAGCGTCTTGCCGGAAGGCGTCGATCCAGACCTGCGAGCCGAGGAGATCCTTTCCCTGGCCTATGTCGACGATACGCTGGCCGCGGTCTCGACCGCCTTCATTCGTGAGATCGAGTTCCTCAAGGCGCGCTTCGCCATGTTGAGATGCATCGTCGCCCCGGCCTGGCGCCACCATAATATCGCCCGCGTCATCACCGGCCATTCCAAAGGCGTCCTGGAGGCGTGGTCCCAAGCCCATCCCGAGGAGCGGGTCATGGGCATGGCGGGCGTGGTGCAGAACGCCGAAATCTTGCGCAATCCCAACATCGGCGGCCTACCTATCTGGCCGACCAGCGGCCTGACCCTGGTCGGCTACACGCCCAAGGGCGAACAGATCCGGGTGGCGTGGTTCGAGCATGCCCGCGTCTGAGGGGCCACCGCAGGGCATCGTCTGGCTGGCTTCCTATCCCAAGTCGGGCAACACCTGGACCCGCACCTTCCTGCACAACCTGCTGGGCCTGATGGAGGGCGATCAGGGCGAGCACGATATAAATGAAATCAACGAGTTCACCACATGGGACCTAGCGGCCAAGCGTTATGAGCCGATCCTCGGCAAGTCCGTGCTCGAGGCCGAGCGGGCCGAGATCGCCGCGGCACGCCCGCTGGTCCAGGCGGAAATCGCCGCCCAGACCGATGGACTGAGCCTGGTCAAGACGCACCACGCCCTGGTCATGGACCGGGGCCAGCCGACGCTCAATTTCGCCGTGACCACCGGCGCGGTCTATCTGGTGCGCAATCCGCTCGATATCGCCGTGTCCTTCGCCCACCACATGGGCACGAGCATCGATGTGGCCATCGCCCAGATGGGCCAGAAGGGCCTGGAGACCGCCGTCACCGAGAAGAGCGTCTATGAGGTCTACGGCTCATGGAGCGAGCATGTGCGCAGCTGGACCGCCAAGCCGCACCGGGCGGTGATCGTGGCCCGCTACGAGGACATGCTGGCCGATCCGTTCACCGCCTTTTCCGGCATCGCCCGCCATCTGCTGCTGCGCGCCGGTCTCGATCAGATCGACGAGGCCATCGCCCGCTCGTCCTTCGACCGGCTGAAGGCGCAGGAAGACGCGCGCGGTTTCCGCGAAAAGCCTGAATCGTCCGAGCGCTTCTTCCGCGAGGGCAAAGCCGGCGGCTGGCGCAAGCGTCTCAGCCGGCGGCAGATCCGCCAGATCGTGCGCGACCACCGCGCCGAAATGGCCCGCTTCGGCTATCTCACCGACGACATCGCCCATCTCGCCCGCTGACGCGCCATGCCCAAGCTGACCAACCATACCTCGGTCGACGACCTCAATCGCGCCTCGGAGGGCAAGCTCCCGGGCCATCTGGGGCTCGAGGTGACCTCGGTCGACGTGGGCAAGCTGACGGGCCGCCTGCCGGTCCGGCCCGACCTCGTCGCCCACACGGGCTATCTGCTGGCCGGCGCCCTGCTCTCGTGCCTCGACATCCTGTGCGCCTATGGCGTGTCGAGCGCCTGGCCGGAGGGCGCGAGCGGCTTCACCACCGTCGAGGTGAAGAGCAATTTCGTCGGCACGACGCTGGCAGGGGCGGTGCTGTTCGAAGCCGAACTTCTGCACGGCGGACGGATGACGCAGGTGTGGGACGCGCGGGCGCGCGACGAGGCCAGCGGCAAGCTGATGGCCGTCTTCCGCTGCACTCAGATCATTCTTTACCCGAGGGGTTAGCCGGGCTCGAGGGCTTGGCGGGCGCCGCCGCGGCGCAGCCCTTGTGGATCTGGGCGCAGGTCTCCGCGAGGACCTCGCGCTTGAAATCGAATCCCTTCATGCCCTCGCCGATCGTCATCAGGGTGGTCAGCAGCCGGCCCGAATAGGCCTTGCCGGCGGGAGATTCGAGGAAGGCGGCCATGGAGCGGAGCTCCGCCTCGCTGAACCTGGAGGCGTAGACCGCGGCCAGCTTATCGATCACCCGGTTCTGGCCCTCGACCAGCTTGGCTTCGCCGATGGCGTCGACCTTGGCCTTTTCCGCCGGCGTCAGGTCGCCCAGGCCCTTTTCGACGCCGGCGATCTGCTTGAGTCCCATCGTACCGATCAGATTCAGAAAGTCGTCATGCGCCGCCACCGCGCGCGCCAGGGCCAGGGTCTCGGCCGACGGCGGCGGGGCGGCGGCCGGTGGGGGTGGGGTCTGGGCGAACGCCGCAAAGCTCGCGCCCACCAGGGCCAAGCCGGCCAGCGCGGCCAATGCATTTCTGTTCATCGGGGCCCCTCCTCTAACGACGACGGCTCAGGCCGCCTCGGCTTCATCCTGGGTGACGAAGCCTTTCCAGCCACTCATATAGCCGATGAAGGCCGGGCCGAGGCGTTCGGCGCGCAGATAATCGCGCGTCACCGGCAGGGCGATGGCGCGGAAGTCCGGGTCGGCCGCCACGCGCGGCGGGAAGTCGTGGTGCAGGATCGCCGCGCGGCCGAGGACGGCGAAGTCCGCGCCGTGGGCGAGCGCCTGGCGGCAATCCTCGGCGCTCAGCAATTTGCCGGCCACGCCCAGGCGCGTGGCCCCACGCGGCAGGTCGGCGAACCAGTCGATCAATGGGCGGTGGGCGAAGTCGGTCTCGATCGGGGGCTTGAACACGCTCCACAGGGACATGTCGAGATAGTCGAGCGCGCCGTCGGCCATGAGCTCGGCCGCCAGGGCCCGCTGCTCGGCGAGCTTCAGACCGAAGCGCTCCGGCGAGAGGCGCAACCCGAGCTGGAAGTCGGGCCGGGTCCTGGCGCGCACGCCGGCGATGATCTCGCGTACGATGCGCGCGCGATTTTCCAGAGACCCGCCCCAGCGGTCGGTCCGCCGGTTGGTCTCGGCCGAGAGGAAGGCGCACAGCATGTAGCCGTGGGCGCCGTGCAGCTCGACGCCGTCGAAGCCGGCGCGCTCGGCGCGGACGGCGGCGGCGATGAAATCCTCGATCAGGGCCTCGACCTCGGCCTCGGTCAGGGCGCGGGCGACGGTCTCGGCGTCGTCCGACGGACCGACCGGCGTGGCCCCGATCAGCTCAGCCGGCGAGCGGATGCCGGCGTGGTGAAGCTGCACGGCGGAGAGGCTACCCTCGGCGCGGATGGCCGTCGCCAGGCGCGTCAGGCCCGGCAGATGATCGTCGGAGAACACCCCGAGCTGGCCGGGAAAGCCCTGGCCGATGCGCTGGACGTGCGCCGCGCAGGTCATCACCAGGCCGAAGCCGCCCTTGGCCCGCCAGGTCAGCCAGTGGAACTCATCGTCGGACAGCCGCCCGTCCGGATGGCTCTGGGAATTGGTCAGCGGGGCCAGCATGAAGCGGTTCTTCATCGCCGGGCCGCGGACAAAGGGAAGTTCGGCGAAGAGATCGGTCACGGGCGCGCTTTCGGTGGCAGGCCTTCCCACCTAAGCAAAGCCCGGCAATTGGCAAGACCGCGCGAGGTGAAGATGATCTGGATGGCCGGTCAGCTTATCTAGGGCGCCTCGGCGATGGACGAACTGCGCCGTGCCGGCAAGCCGACGCCGCCAACGGCGGAGTCGAATGGGGAGCGGCCGTTCATTACGGCTGGCGAGGAGGCTAGCCTGCGAAGGCTGTTTGGCTCAGCAGTCCCTACCAGGGCGGCTTGGCAGATTTGCCACCCAATTCAGGGCAGGCATATTCGGGGTCCGCCAAAATGTTGAACTGGCGCCCGGCCAGAACTACGTCGCGCGCCCTTGGCGGCGCAAAGCTGAATTCGCCCATGCGCAGAGCCTTTATGGATTCTGCGCAAGTAACCACCAGCTCTCCGCTCTTCGCCCATTTGCCATCCGGGCGTCGCTGGAAGATCTCCATTGGGAGATAATGGTCGTCTTGCTCGTCCGTGGCGGCCATAAGCACAGCCACCGCCCCATCGCCAAATAGGTCCAGAACGTAGACGTCGCAGTTGTCGTCCCAATCAGCGAAACACGCGGAGTGCCCCCCAAGATCGCTGTCTTTCGCCTGATCCAACAAACTGCCCGGGATGCGCGCACCGGATGGAAAGACGGTCAGGTGACTTGTCAGACGGTGTTTGTCTGATCCAATTGCCGACGACTCACCACGAGATTGAATCGGGGTGGCACAAGCGTCGACGGCGCCTTCCCCGTTGGATTGTCCGCAAGGGACTGCCTTACTCCTCGTCTGCGCCCAGACAGGGAAGGCGAGCGCCGCCGAGGCAGCGGCGATGAAGAGGCTCTTCACGTCATCTTCCGTTCTGGCCCGACTCGAATCCTCAATTCCCCCTCTCTCTATTCGGCCCGCGACGGAGAATCGACCTGCAAGTCGCCCGATCGAGCGCCGCACGCGCTACGCTCGAGGTGTCTGCTTAGGGTGCATTCCAATCCAAAGACCGTTGCCAGGTTGCGGACTCACCGGCCCCCCGACCCAGGGCTGCGGGGCAAGCACCTGATTTGACCACCAGGGTCCCGATCGGAGTATCTAGACCGTGGCGGCGACGAGCATAGCAAAATGAGAGAGGACGTGGGTTCCGAAGCCGAGCGAATTGTCGAAGCCGGCCAGTTCCTCGTCAGTCGCGGCTGGGCGCCGGCGGGATCGGGGAACTATTCGGCTCGACGCGCCGATGGCGAAATCGCCATCACCGTGTCAGGCGCGCACAAGGCCCGGCTGACGCGCGACGAGGTCATGACGATCGATGCGGAGGGGCGCGCGCGCGACGGCCGCCGGCCCTCGGCGGAGGCCGCGCTGCACCTGGCCATCTATCGGCTCTTCCCCCATGTGCGGGCGGTGCTGCACACCCACTCGATTCCGGCGGTCGTACTTTCCAGGAAGATCGGCCCCACCCTTCACCTGGCCGGCTACGAGCTGCTGAAGGCCTTCCCCGGCGTCGACAGCCATGAGGCGGCGATCGACCTGCCGGTGTTCGACAACAGCCAGGACATGGACGCCCTGGCCGCGCGCGTATCGGCGGAGTTGACCGCGCGGCCGGCGCCGGCTTTCCTGATCCGCGACCACGGTCTCTATGGCTGGGGCGAGACGATGGACGAGGCCCTGCGGGTGGTCGAGGCGGCCGAGACGCTGATCGCCTGCGAGCTGGAACTGACAAGATAAGGAGCCAGGAGAATGACCCGGCTGACCATCCACGCCGACGACCAGCCATCGACGCCGCTCACTTCGACCACCGATGCCGCGGCGATCGCCGCCGCCCTGGCCGAGATCGGGGTCGTCTATGAACGTTGGCGGACGGGCGAGGCTTTGCCGGCGAGCGCCGACGACGAAGCGGTGCTGACCGCCTACGCGGCGGATATCGAGCGCCTCGAGCGGGCCGGCGGCTATCGCTCGGTCGACGTCATCCGGATGACTCCGGATCATCCGGCCAGGGCCGAGCTGCGGGCCAAGTTCCTGGCCGAACACACCAACGATGACGACGAGGTGCGCTTCTTCGTCGAGGGCGCGGCCTGCTTCTATCTGCACAAGGCGGGCAAGGTGTTCATGTTCGAGAGCGAGGCCGGCGACCTGATCAGCGTGCCCGCCGGAACGCCCCATTGGTTCGACATGGGCGAGCGGCCGCGCTTCACCGCCATCCGCCTGTTCGTCTCGCCGGAGGGCTGGGTGGCCAGGTTCACCGGCTCGGCCATCGCCGAGGCGTTCCCGAAGTTCGAGATCGCGGCGTGATCCATCTCGCCGGCGTGCGGGCGATCGTCACCGACATCGAAGGCACGACGAGCAGCATCGCCTTCGTCCATGAGACGCTGTTCCCCTATGCGCGCGCGCATCTGGCGAAGTTCGTCGCGCGCCACCCGGAACGGGTCGCGCCGGTGCTGGACGCGGTGCGGGCCACCGAAGGGGTGACGGAGGAGGCGGCGGTCGTCGCCACCATGCTTGCCTGGATCGACGAGGACCGCAAGGCGCCCCCCCTCAAGGCCCTGCAGGGCATGATCTGGCGCGAGGGCTATGAAGCGGGCGAGCTGACCGCGCATGTCTACGGCGATGTCGTCCCGGCGCTACGGCGATGGCGCGCCGCCGGCCTTGCACTGTGGGTCTATTCGTCAGGCTCGGTGGAGGCGCAGAAGCTGCTCTTCGGCCACAGCGCGGCGGGGGATATCACGCCGCTCCTCGACGGCTATTTCGACACCGGCGCGGGAAGCAAGACCGATCCCGCGAGCTATCGGAGGATCGCGACGGCGCTCGGTCTCGAACCGGGCGCGATCCTGTTCCTCACCGACGCGCCGGCCGAGATCGCCGCGGCGCGCTCCGCTGACATGCAGGCGGTCAGGCTCGTGCGCGAGGGCGCGCTCGAGGTCGGAGAAGCCGCCAGCTTCGCTGAGATCGAAGTGGAAACCGGCTAGCCCCAGCGGCGCACGACCAGCGTCGGGGCGCCGCCGAGGCCGAGGAAGAAGCCGACGTCGTAGGCCACCGAGTCGGCGCGCGTCTCGTACATGCGCACGGCCCAGGGAATGGTGTGCGGCCAGATCTTATGGCCGATCTCGACCAGCAGCATCACCGGGGCGATGATGCCGTGCCACAGGCCGAGCAAGAAGAGCTGCAGCATGCCGCCGTGCGCGGCCTGGCCGGATTCGATGCCCCCGGCGGCGCAGGCCGAGAGCAGCAACAGAAGGGCGCACACGCCCGCGCTCTTCAGGCCTGAGGTTTTCATCGCCGCTCTCCCGCACAGCCGCGCTTGATCCTAGCGCAAAGCTTCCAACACCTGGAAGCGCGATTCGATCCGCGAGAATTACCGTCATAGCCGTGCGTAAGGCCCGGCTACCTGATCTCCCCCTGCGAAGCGGGGGGAGGGGACCGCCCCCGGGTCCGGCCGAAGGCCGGCCCGAGGACAGGCTCCGCGGTGAGGGGGGCGGAAGACACGCGCCGGTGCTTCCGGCCGCCCCCTCCACCCCTTCGGGGTCCCCCTCCCCCGTAAACGGGGGAGGATCAGCCCGGCGATGACGGTAGGTTTTTGAGGAGCGTCAAGGGGAATCCGTTCGTGTGCCGAACGCTCTACACCTCGAAGCGGAAGGCGGCGCCGTCGCGGCGGACGTGTCCGGCGGTGGGCGTGGCGTAGTGGGTGCCGATGACCAGGATGTCGCTGTCGGCCCGCTCGGCGAACAGGCGCGCGCGCATGTCGGCGGACGCCTGGCGATCGGAATCGAACGCCGGCGACCAATCCGGGTGGGCCAGCTGGCACGGGTGATGGGTCATGTCGCCGGTGATCACCGCCCGCTCGCCGTTGGACTCGATGGCCACGCAGACGTGGCCCGGCGTGTGTCCGGGGCTCGGGATCAAGCGGATCTCGGGCGAGACGCGGTGGTCCATCTCCACCAGTTCGGCCAGGCCGGCATCGAGGATCGGCTGGACGGAGTCGGCCAGGATCTGTTGCTGTTCGCCGTCCGGGACCGCCGACCAGTGCTCGAGTTCGCGCTTGCCGATGAGATAGCGGGCGTTGGGAAAGGTCGGGACCCAGCGGCCATCCTCGAGCATGGTGTTCCAGCCGACGTGGTCGACGTGCAGATGGGTGCAGACCACGGCGTCCACCCCCTCGCGCGTCCAGCCGGCGGCTTCCAGATGATCGAGGAACGGCGTCGACAGGGCCTGGCCGCGCAGGAACTGGCGCGCCTTGTCGTTGCCGATGCAGGTGTCCACGACGAGCCTCAGGGTCGGCGTCTCCACCAGGAGGGCGTGGATGGAGAGGAGCATCTGGACCTGGTCGTTGACGAAGTTCGGGTAGAGCCACGGGCTGGCGCGCAGGGCGGCGGGTGTCGCCTCGGCCAGGAACGGATGCTTCTCGCTATAGCTGATGGGCATTTCCATCTCGACGATGCGGGTCACCTTGACCTCGCCGACCCGCCAATTGAGCATCACGTCTCTCCTTCGTTTCCCCGCCGCTTCAGGATTCGCAGGACCGAGCCTGCGAGTCGAGACAACCGGGCTTGCCACGCATGATCAGCTCATCGCCGCGAATCTCGAAGGATTGCAGGCGGCTCAGGAACGACATGCCCAGCAGCGAGACGCTCATCGGCGCCTGGTTGACGAAGACGGTGACGTTGGCCAGTTTGATCGGCCCGACGGCGAGCGTCCCCGCCGTCGTCTTCGCGCCATAACCAACGCCGTTGGCCGTCTCGCTCGGCTGGGAGAACGCCAGGCCGTCCGTATCCAGGTGAGCGCGCGCCGCGTCCGCCGGGCTGAGGACCACGTCGCTGGCCCCGGTGTCGATGGCGAAGCGCACCGGCGCGCCGTTCACCTGACCCATGACATAGAAGGCGCCGCCTTCGCTGCGCCCGACGGTGACCGACCCCGGCGCGCCGGCGACGGCGAAGGCGGGGAAGAGCGCCGAGCGCATGCGCAAGGCCAGGTCACGCGCGTCGTCACGGTAGACGTAGCCGGCCACCAGGACGAAGAGGATCGCCGCCCACAGCGCGGCGGCGCGCGCCGCCTTGCCCAGATCGAGCCGGCGGGCGGTGAGCAGGCCGCTGGAGACCAGCGCCGCCAGGCCGACGAGCCGCAGGATCTCGAAACTGCCCTGGCCGCCCTCGGTCTGGCCGGGGACCAGGGTGGCGAGGGCGACGACGCCCAGGCCGGCCAGCGCGAGCAGGCCGAGCCACAAGAGCGCGCCCACGTGGAGATGCAGGCGAAACCGCCTGGGCGGCGGCCCCAGCGGCCGCTCCGGCCCCCAAGGCCCATGACCCTCGCTCATCGCCGGCGCTTGCCTCAGGGCTTCGCCGGCGGCCGGGGCGCCTCGGCCCGGAACACCGGACCCCCCTCGTAGGAGACGTAGACCCTGTGCTGCTCGCGGGCGACGAACACGCGATGGGCTTCGAAGAAGTCCGCGCCGAGCAGCATCTGCGGCTGATCGCTCACCGGCGTGGGGATGAGATCGTTGATCTGCTTTTCCTTCTCGTGCGCGAAGAGGTCGGCGATGCGCAGGACGGCGTTGTGGATCGTCTCCTCGCCGAAGCTGAAGCTGGGAAACACGCCGACGAACTGCCTGAGTTCGGCCGGGCCGAGCCCGCGCGTCTCGCC